>NZ_JAPFQM010000001.1:341027-682054 GCF_026241205.1 Thermomicrobium sp. 4228-Ro | reverse complement strand
ACGGTCGGCACGCCGCGCAGTGCGGCGAGTTCCTCCAGCGCGGCACGCGTCGCCTCCGGAAGCGAGCGGATGTCCGGTAGCGGTGCGATCCGCTCGTCGATCGTCCGCGGGAGCTCGGCAGGCCGCACCGGGAGCGGCTCTTCCTCCGGCAGCGTCGTGCCGAGCGGGGGTGCGGGTTCGGTGCTGCGTCCGCGCAAGCCGACCGCGAACGCGGCGAGGACGAGGACGATCTTCGGTGCCAGCTCGTGCTCGCGGAGGACGAGTGGACGAAGCGGTTCCAGTCGCTCTCGACGAGCGGCAGCCGCGAGCGCCTGGGCGATTTCGGCCCGGAGCGCATCGGCTGCTGCCTCGAAGGCGAGCGAGCGCACGAACGGGCTGAACTGGCGGACAGCGAAAGCCAGGTACGGTGGCCAGTTCGCGAGCAAGCGGAACGGAAACGGCACGTCGGGAACCCGGAGGGCGGTACGGAGGTCGTCGAAGACCGGCTGAACGCGCGCCGGTGCTCCATCCGGCCAGATCTCGGTGAGTCGCTCGAGCAGCCGTTCTCCCGATAGCTCGCGGTGCTGGTTCATCGTCGTGCTCCCTCCCGCGGGGACGCTGTCTCGATGCCGTCTCTTCTTCACGATACGATACACGCGACTGCGCCGACCGGGGAAGCGGGCGAGGAGCATGGAGCGACGAGCGAGTGGGTCACCGATCTGGCCGCTGATCATTGGGTGCACGAGTGTCCTGGCGCTCACTGGGCTCTGCTGCGTCGTCGCTATCGTCCTCGTGGGAACGTCATGGGCAGCCTTTCTCGTGGGCGGCGCGCTGGCTCTACTGCTCGCTCCTTTCGCTGCGCTCTACTTGATCGCACTCGACCCGCTGGAGCACGAGCCACCGTGGTTGCTCGGGCTGGCGTTCGCCTGGGGTGCGGGTGTGGCGACGCTCAGCGGCGCACTCGGCACGGCTGCACTCGAAGTCTCGACTGGAGCAACACTCGGCTTGTCGACTGAGGTGCGTGACGCGATCGGCTCGGTGGTGTTCGCACCGCTGTCGGAAGAGATCGCGAAAGGTGCTTTCGTACTCTTGCTGTTTCTCGCGGCACGGCACGAGTTCGACGATGTGGTGGACGGCATCGTCTACGGTGGATTGGCCGGCCTGGGCTTCGCGGTCGTCGAGGATTGGCTGTACTATGCGGACGAGTTCCTGCGGGGAGGGCTCGCCGGTGCTGGCAGCCTCTTTCTGGTTCGCGGCATTCTGACCGGTTTCGGCCACCCGCTCTACACGGCGTTGACCGGCCTGGGTATCGGGCTCGCAGCGCAAGCGCGTTCAGCGGCCGCCCGGTGGCTGGTGCTTCCGAGCGGGCTGCTCGTGGCCGTGCTCCTCCATGCGCTCTGGAACGGGGCGGTCACCCTCGCGCAGGCGGACGAGAGCGGCGCGCTCGCGGTCGCAGTGCTCCTCGGTTATCCAGCGGGCGTCCTGCTGCCTGGAGCGATCGGGTTGGCTGTCATTGCGTTCGTCCAAGCTCGCCGGCGCTCGCGCGACGTTCGGCGCTTTCTCGCGGAAGCGGTGCAACGCGGCCTGGCCGATCCGGAGGATCTGGAAACCGTGACCCGTCCCTGGCGTCGTCGGGGACGTCAGCTCAGCTACCTTGTGCGGTACGGTTTCCGAGCGTTCTGGCTGCGTCGGCGACTCGATATCGCGCTCGTGGATTGGGCGTACCGGTGCTGGCACCGGGCACGCGGGGAGCGTCTGCCCAGGTATCTGGCTGCCTTCGAGGCTGAAGCGCTCGAGGCCCGGATCCGTCAGCTCCGCGTACAGCTCGACGCTGCCGTTGGCCGGCCAGCTCGTTGATACACTTAACGAGATGAGCGAACGACGCGGAGGACTCAGGACAACATGCACGACGCCCGATCGGCGACAACAGAGCGTCCTCGGACGGGGCGGCCGCGCACGCTCCACGACTTTCGGCTGGCTGAACTGGAAGCGTGGGTCGTCGAGCGTGGGTACCCGCGCTACCGCGCCCGGCAACTCTACCACTGGGCCTACCAGCAACTCGCGCTCGACTACGGGGTCATGAGCGTTCTGCCGAAAGCGATGCGGCAAGAACTGCAGGAGACCTTGCCAATCACGAACCTGGTCGAGGTGCGGCGGCGGGTGACTGACGACGGCGAGACGATCAAGTTCCTCTTCCGGACGGAGGACGAGCACTTCGTCGAGACAGTCCTCATGTTCTACCCCGACCGTACGACTGTCTGCGTCTCCTGTCAGATCGGCTGCGCGGTCGGTTGTAGCTTCTGCGCGACCGGGCTTTCCGGCTTGATCCGCAACCTCACGCCTGGGGAGATGGTGAGCCAGGTGGTCTATGCCGCGCGGGTCGCGCGCGAGCGGCAGCGGCGCCTGTCGAATATCGTCGTCATGGGGATGGGAGAGCCGTTCCAGAACTACGATGCAGTGCTGCGCTTCGTCGCGATCGTCAACGATCGACAGGGACTGGGAATCGGGACGCGGCACATCACGCTCTCGACTGCCGGCATGGTGCCGTTCATCGACCGGCTGGCCGAGGAGCCGTATCAGGTCAAGCTGGCTGTCTCGCTCCACGCGCCGAACGACGGACTGCGCTCGCAGCTGGTGCCGCTCAACCGGCGCTGGCCGGTCGACGAGCTGCTCGCGGCCTGTCGCCGGTATGTCGCGAAAACCGGGCGGCGCGTCACGTTCGAGTATGTCCTGATCGACGGCCTGAACGACGACGAGAAGACGGCTGCGGAGCTCGCCCGGAAGCTGCGTGGCCTGCTGTGCCATGTCAACCTGATCCCCTACAACCCGACCCCCGCAGCGCCGCTCTACCGGCGTCCTGCTCCGGAGCGGATCGAACGCTTTCGCGCTGTTCTCGAGCACTACGGCATTCCGGCTACGGTACGGTACTCGCGTGGTGTGGAGATCGCCGCTGCCTGCGGGCAGCTCCGGGCGCACGAAGAAGCGCGGCGAGGACGCCGCTTGCCGGCTGTGGCCGGACAGTGAAAGGTCAGCGCATGCGTGTCGCGGTCATCGATCCGTTTTCGGGGGCGAGCGGCGACATGCTGCTCGGTGCGCAGGTCGATGCCGGGCTCGCGGTCGATGAGCTGGCGACGCGGCTCGCGACGTCGCTCGCCCTCGAAGGGTACCGGCTGGTCGCCGAGACGGTCGTCCGGCAGGGACTGCGCGGCACCCGTGTTCAGGTCGTCGTCGAGCGTGACCAACCGTCGCGCGACTGGGCGGAGATCCGCAGGTTGCTGAACGAATCGGCGCTTCCACCACGCGTCGAGGAGCGAGCACTCGCCGTCTTCCAACGGCTGGCCGAGGCGGAAGCGCGCGTCCATGGTGTGCCGGTCGAGCGGGTGCACTTCCACGAGGTCGGTGCGGTCGACTCGATCGTCGACATCGTGGGAGTCGTCTGGGGCTTCGAACTGCTGGGGGTGGAAGCGATCGCCTGTGGGCCGTTGCCGATGAGCCGGGGCTGGGTCGAGACGACCCACGGGAGACTGCCGGTGCCAGCGCCAGCGACGGCGGCGCTGCTGGCCGAAGCGGCTGCACCGACCGTACCGGTGGACATCGAAGCGGAGCTGGTGACACCCACCGGAGCGGCGCTGCTGGTGACGCTCGCCCACTTCCAACGGCCAGCGTTCCGTCCCGAGCGGGTCGGGTACGGCTTCGGCGCGCGCGAGCTGCCCTGGCCCAATGCGCTCCGGCTCTGGATCGGCGAGACCACGAGCGTGCCGCCGGAACCGGAGCCGGCCGAACTCCTCCTCCAGGCGAACCTCGACGACATGAATCCGCAGTTCGTCGAGCCGCTCGTCGAACGGCTCTTCGCGGCGGGGGCGCTGGACGTCTATCTCACGCCGATCGTCATGAAACGGTCACGCCCGGCAGTGGAGGTGAGCGTGATTTGCCGGGCGAGCGACCGGCCCTGGATCGAGCAGGTCTTCTTCGAGCACTCGACGACGTTCGGTGTACGCGCGATCGCGCTCGATCGGACGAAGCTGGAGCGCCGCATCGTGAGCGTGGCGACACGTTGGGGCGAGGTCGCGGTGAAACTGAAGATCCACGGTGGGCGGGTGATCGACGCGGTGCCCGAATACCGCGACTGCCTCGCCATCCACCAGGCGACGGGAGTTCCGATCCGCGAGGTGTGGGACGAGGCGCATCGGATCGCCGGAGCGTGGATCGGTCGGGTGCTCACGGACGAGGCAGCCGAATCGCGGTGATGACCGTTCCCGCGAGGCGGCGCGCGGGTGCCGCGCCTGCTTGCGTCGTTCGGTGTTGCGCTGCTAGAGTTAGACATGACTAATTTAGAAGTTTCTCTATGTCGAACGATCCTGAGGAGCCGGTATGCTGGACTGGTTTTTCGCCCTCGATCCGCTCCTCCAAGCCCTGCTCGGTGGGCTCCTGACGTGGGGAGCGACCGCACTGGCAGCAGCGCTGGTCTTGGTGCGTCGTGGCATGGCTCGGTGGCTGCTGGACATGATGCTCGGTTTCGCTGCCGGTGTGATGATCGCGGCGAGCGTGTGGTCACTGCTCATTCCCGCGATGGAGGTGACCGAGCAGAACGGTGGCATCCCCTGGCTCGGCCGCGAGCGGTCTCGTGCTCGGTGCGCTCGCCTTGCGGCTGGTCGATCGCTTTCTCCCGCACCTGCATCTCTTTTTCCCTCGAGAGGCCGCTGAGGGAATCTCGACGACCTGGCGACGGACGACCTTGCTCATCCTGGCGATCACGCTGCACAACGTCCCGGAGGGACTGGCGGTCGGTGTTGCCTTCGGTGCAGCGGCCCGGGTACTCGACCCGGCGCTCGCTTTGTCGCTGGCCGGCGGTGCGGTTGCCCTGGCGATCGGTATCGCGCTCCAGAACGTGCCGGAGGGGCTGGCGGTCGCCATGCCACTGCGACGCGAGGGGTTCAGTCCGTTCCGGGCGTTCTGGTACGGACAGCTCTCGGCGATCGTCGAGCCGGTGGCAGCGCTCATCGGCGCGGCGGCGGTGATCCTCGTCCAACCGATCCTACCGTACGCCCTCGCCTTCGCTGCAGGCGCGATGCTGTACGTCGTGGTCGAAGAACTGATTCCTGAATCGCAACGTGGTGACCACAGCGATCTCGCGACGACGGGAACCATCCTCGGCTTCACGACGATGATGGTGCTCGATACGGCGTTGGGGTGAGCCGTTTCCGCGGTCGTGTAGCGGCGCTGAGTCGAGCCGGATTCGGCTGTTCGCGGGCGGGTGGGGCGGACACAGAGAGCTGGCGAGGCGGTTCTGTTCTCCTATGGCGAACGAGCTGGTTGCAGAACTTAGCCGAACCTGGCTAGCATCGGAACAGGCGTAGCGCATCGATGTCGCTTTCATTCCCAGTCTCGCTGATGTGGCCTGGAGGGTGGCATGCACGAAGCTGCACAGGAGCCGGGTACGGCGTCGACCGCGCACCGTGACGTCGTCGTGCGCGTGACGGACGTCGTGAAGCATTTCCAGCATGGGCGACGCCAGCTGCGCGCGCTCGACCGCGTGAGTTTCGAGCTGCGCGAGGGGCGGTTCCTGGTCATCGTTGGGCCGAGCGGCTGCGGGAAGACGACGCTCCTCCGGATCCTCGCCGGTCTCGAGCGGCAGGACAGCGGTGAGGTCTGGATGCGGCCGAGCCGGGACGGGCATCCGCCGTTCGCGATGGTCTTCCAGGAGCAGTCGGTGTTCCCCTGGATGACGGTGCGCGACAACGTTGCCTATGGTCTCAAGCTGCGGCGAGTCCGGGGGCGCGAGGTCGAGGAGCGGGTGGGGCACTGGATCCGCAAGGTGGGACTGGCCGGGTTCGAGCGCGCCTACCCGCATCAGCTCTCGGGCGGCATGAAGCAGCGCGTCTCGATCGCCCGGGCCTTCGCAGTCGATCCGGACGTGCTCCTCATGGACGAGCCGTTCTCGGCTCTCGACGAGCAGATGCGGACGATCCTGCAGCAGGAGGTGTCGAC
This sequence comes from Thermomicrobium sp. 4228-Ro, assembly GCF_026241205.1. Classification (NCBI taxonomy): domain Bacteria; kingdom Pseudomonadati; phylum Thermomicrobiota; class Thermomicrobia; order Thermomicrobiales; family Thermomicrobiaceae; genus Thermomicrobium; species Thermomicrobium sp. 4228-Ro. The sequence goes on along the minus strand of NZ_JAPFQM010000001.1, from coordinate 676,087 downwards.
GCTCTGCGAAGAGCAGCAGAAGACGGTGATCTTCGTCACCCACTCGATCGACGAGGCGATCACGCTCGGGGACGAGGTGCTGGTGATGACGCACCGGCCGGGGCAGGTGAAGCGCCTCATTCCGATTCCGTTCCCTCGGCCGCGGGACGTGGTGGAGGTGCGGGCCGATCCGCGCTATGGGGAGCTGTACGAAGAGATCTGGGGCTCGATCGCGGAGGAAGTGCGACGCGGGCCACGGGAGGACTGACATGGCAGAGCGAGGCGCGGCCTTGGAGCACGTGGCCGTGCGGCGCCGACGCTGGGTGCCGCGGGCCGGAGCCAAGACGGAGGCAGCGGCGCAAATCCTGTCACCGATCGTGCTGCTCCTGCTCTGGGAGGTGGCGGCGCGGGTGGGCTGGGTCGACCAGCGCTTCTTCCCGGCGCCGAGCGCGATCGTGCGGGCTTTCTGGGAGGCAGTGACCACCGGTGTCCTCCTCCATCACCTGAAGATCACGCTGTGGCGGGTGGTTCTGGGGACGATTATCGGGGGCGTGCCGGCGGTCTTGATCGGGCTGGCGATGGGCTTGTGGCGCTGGCTCCGGTTGACGCTCGACCCGATCATCGCGGCGACCTACCCACTGCCCAAGAGTGCGTTGTTTCCCTTGCTGCTCCTGATCTTTGGTCTGGGCGAGGGATCGAAGGTGTCGATGGTGGCGATCGGTGTCTTCTACCTTGCCGTGACCAACGCGATGGAAGGCGTACTGGCGATCAGCCCGGTCTATTTCGACGTGGCCAAGACGTTCGGGGCCAGGCGGTGGGACGTGATCCGGACAGTCGCGCTGCCGGGAGCGATGCCGCTGGTGCTGGCGGGACTCCGGCTCGGGGTCGGGACCGGGTTGATCCTCGGGGTGTTGGCGGAGATGCTGGGTGCACGCGATGGCCTCGGCTATCTCCTGTGGAGCGCCTGGCAAACGTTCTCGGTCTCCTCGCTCTGGGCGACCTTGTTCGTGACAGCGATTCTCGGCTTCGTCAGCGTGCAGCTGGTCGATTTCTTGCGGAAAGTGCTGGTACCCTGGCAGCGGACGAGTGGGCGGACATGAGGCGGACGGGCTGAAGGCCTCGCGGCAAACTTGTTCTCTCTCGACTCGGGGTGGAATTCCGACCGGAGTTCGACTGGAGGCGAGAGAGCCGCTGGACGAGTCCCACGCAGGTGAAAACAGAGCGAGACCTCGACCTGTGCGCACGATCGCTGTGCTTCACCGTCTTCGCTCGAAGCCGAGCGTGACGTGCCGTTCTGGGACAAGTCTGCAGAGCGTGTCGGATTTCGCCGGGTACTGACCCGAGGAACGCGCGAAGGACGAGACAGCAGGCTGCACGATTCGGGCCCGTCGCGCTCGGGTGGCTGCGCCTCTCCCACCGGGCACTCGATCCGCTTCGCTCGACCGAGTTCCAGCCGTACCACTGCCACGATCGCGAGGAGAAGGTCCGACCCGGCGAGCCTGTCCCGGTCGACATCGAGATCTGGCCGCCCGGGACGCGGTTCGAGGCCGACAAAAACCTGCGGCTCATCGTGCAGGGGCGAGATATCCAGCAATACCCACCGAGTCGCGTCTCCGCGTACCACGAGTCGACCCGTCCATCGTGGTCGCCATCGAGTCTCGAGTGGCGGGCACTACGACTCGTATCTCGTCGTGCCGGTTGTTTCCGCGTGAACACAGCAGCCTATCCTGCCGTCGAGCTGGGGAGCGAGATCGCCGAGCGGCGGGTGGTCGCTCGCATCGGAGGAGCGGAACGACGGGCCGGAGCGGCTCGGCTGCGATTCAGCCGCTGGGTTCGCGGGCCGATGCCTGCGCTGCTGGCTCGTCGAGGACAGCCAGCGTATCCTCTGGCTTCAGTTCGAAGAAAACGAGGCGCAAGCGGCCGGGCTGGGTGCCGAGCACCTCCCGGAAGATCTCGACTGCCTCGCGGGCGAAGGCGCGCTTGGTCTCCACCGGCAGCGGCTGTTCCCGGGCGATCAGGATCTCGAGCATCGGCATCGGTCGTCCCCCTTTCACCGCAACGGTAAGCGTACTCCAGGTGCGTAGGCCGCGCCGAGCGAGCCGACGAGTCCCTCAGGCGAACGTCAGCTCGACCACGCCGAGCGGACCGAAGTCAGCGCGGAACCGGTCGCCACGGTGGGCGGGGTGCGCGCGTAAGCCCGCCGGTCAGGACGATCGCATCGGCGGGAAGCGCGACTCCGTGTCGGGTGGGTTGTTCGACCAGCCAGCAGACGAGCGCCAGCGGCTCCGGTTCCAACGCTGCGGGCGTTCCTTCGTCGATCGGCTGCCCGTTCCGCGGGAGGCGCACCGTGAGGTCGGACAGAAGAGGGGGCACGGTCGAATCGTGCGCTGGTCCCAAGCGGTACCCGGCTGTCGAGCTGTCGTCAGCAGTGTTCTCGGACGGTCGAAAGCGGTAGTCGACGAAGCGGGAATCCACGACTTCGAGCGCTGGGTAGACCGCGGTAACGGCGTGCTGCAGCGTATCGGGATCGCACGGGGTGACGAGTGCTCCGGAGAAGCGCACTGTGATTTCTGGCTCGACGCGAGGATGGATGAAGCGGTCGCCGGAGACCCTTTCTCCTTCGATCTCCATTCAATCACAGAGCCGGCCGTAGTTGGAGTGCTCGACTCCGAACTGCTGCCGCATCGCAGGCGAGGTGAAGCCGAGCGTGAAGCTGACGACCTGGCCTGGCAGCCGGGCCACGAGTGCGGCTTGGATACGATACGCATCCGCCTCGTTGCAAGTGTCAGGGAGGAACGGGGAGGAGCGCGGTGTGCGGGTCGCCCAGGCGCGATAGAGCGCAGCCACGTCGTCATCGCTAGGGATGATGGCCCGACCGTGCGTCGAGTCGTCTCCCCCGCGGGACCCATACCCTGCCCGGAATACTGCCGAACCGCGTGATCCGGACGAGGGAGCGAGGCCGCCAGGATGCCCACCTGGCGGCCTCGTGGTTCAGTCGTCGGCGCGGGCGGGTTCGGCAGCCTCGACCGGTGGGGTGCCGTAGAGGAAGAACTCGGCTGGCAGCGGGGAACCGAACCAGATGATTCCCTTGTCCAGCTCCTCTTCCCGCCAGGTGATCGGCTGCCAGGCCGGGTCGAAAATGAGGTACCCGGCATCGCCGAAGAGCTCGACCCGGTTGCCGCCCGGCTCGATGACGTACATGAACATCGCTTGCGAGATCCCGTGCTTGCCCGGTCCCGCCTCGATCTTGATCCCGACTTCGCTGAACACATCGGCGATGTCGGAGAGGTGCTGCGGGTAGCCGTACCAGTAGCAGACGTGGTGGAGCCGGCCCTTGGCGCCGGACTGGTCCATCATGAAGGCGATCTCGTGCACCAGCGGGCTGACCGAGAGCCAGGCGCCGGCTTCCCGGCCGTTGTTGAGCTGGATGTTCTCGCGCAAGCGGAAGCCGAGGAGGTCCATCAGGAATTGCTTGTTTTGCGTCACGTCGCTGGCCAGCAGGTTGACATGGTCGATGCGGCGGACCGGGATACCGCGCAAGGGGCGGCGCTGGGGCCGGTTGATCAGCTTGGTCTTGGCCTCGGCGGGCGTCTTGTAGTACTCGACCTCCCAGAGGAGCTCCATCGGGTGGCCGTCTGGGGTGTGGAAGCGGTAGGCGCGGCCGTGGCCGCGGTCTCCCGCGATCCAGCCCTCGCCGAGGCCGGCTTCCTCGAGGGCGCGGACGCGGCGCTCGAGCGCCTGCGGGGAGGTGGTGCGCCAGGCGACGTGGCCCAGGCCGGGCTTCTCCCGCTTGGTGACCTTGAGGGTGTGGTGGTACCAGTCCTCGTAGGCGCGCAGGTAGACCGAGTCGCCGACCCGCTCGGTCTCCTCCAGGCCGAGGAGGTCCTTGAAGAACCAGAGAGTACCGTCGAGATCGGGGGTGTAGATCTCGACGTGGGCGAGTTGCGCGACCTCGAAGAGCGGTTCCGGATAGCCGTTCGTGCTCATGGAACTCCCTCCCACTGCAGTCTCCTGCTGACCGACTCCTTGGGCGTCTCTGCCCGCGGGGGTGCCGACCCCTTCGCCCGGCCTCGTCCTCCTCCACCGGGACAGCCGGACGCACGGGAGACCCGCCAGAACCGTGCGTCCGGCTCCGCTCCCGGTCACTGCTGTTCGCGGAAGCGCTGGAGGACCCAGCTCACATCGTCGTTGTTGACCAGGTCCGGTACCAGCCAACCCTCCAGGTCATACTCGGCCATGCACTGCTCGGCCAGCCCCCGCATCCGCTCGGCGGCACCGACCGCCTCGGCGACGATGAGCGTCTCCAAGCGGATGTTCTCGTGGTTCCCGGCGTAGTTGCGTTCGTAGAGTTCGTGGCGACCGGCGAACTCCGAGATCGTCGCGTCGTAGAGGAGCTTCATGAGCTTGACCCGGTCGTGGGCATCGACCCCGCCACTGCCCCGCACGTACTTCTCGAGGTAGGGGCGCTCGGCCGGGTTCTGGAAGTCCAGGGCATGGCTGGGGATGTAGATGAGGCCGCTCGCGACATTGTCGAGAATGATCTGGCGGACGCGCGACCAGGCGGTCGGTGCCAGCACGCGGTAGGCCATACCGTATTCGAGGTTCGGGTGCACGTAGCCGTCCGTCCAGGGGATCGGGTTGCGGGCCATGGCGTCGGTGATGGCCCAGAAGAGGTTGCGCCAGGCGATCACCTCGCCGACCCGGGCCTGGACGCCGCGGTAGTCCTTGACGCCGGTCGTCGCGATCGCCTTGAGGAGCACCCCGGCGATGAAGTCGAGCTTGACGGCAAAGCGGGTGCAGCCGTGGAAGGTGAAGCGCGGGATGAACCCCGAGGCCGGGAAGAAAGTGTTCACCTTCTCCACGTCCCCGTAGACGAAGACGTTCTCCCAGGGGACGAAGACGTGGTCGACGATGAAGACGGCGTCGTTCTCGTCGAGGCGGCTGGAGAGCGGGTAGTCCCAGGGGCTCCCCATGACGGCGGCCGTGTACTCGTAGCTCGGCCGGCTGATGAGCTTGACGCCCGGTGCATCCATCGGGACGGTGAAGATGAGGGCGAACTTCTTGTCCTTGATCGGCAAGGGGCCGTAGTGGGCGATGAAGTTGTAGTGCGTCAAGACCGAGCCGGTGGCGACCACCTTGGCGCCCGAGACGGAGATCCCGCCGTCGGTCTCCCGCTCGACGTGCATGTAGACGTCACCCACCTCGTCGGGCGGGCGGTTGCGGTCGACGGGCGGGTTGACGATGGCGTGGTTCCAGTAGAGGACGCGCTCCTGGCCGAGCCGGTACCAGCGGCGGGCGTTCTCGCTGAACGGCTCGTAGAAGGGGGCGTTGGCGCCGAGCGTGCCGAGGAAGCTCGCCTTGTAGTCGGGGCTGCGCCCGAGCCACCCGTAGGTCATGCGGGCCCACTCGGCGATGGCGTCGCGGGCCTTGACGAGGTCCTCGACCGAGCGGGGGCGCGGAAGAAGGGATGGGTGAAGCCACCGTTGCCGGTATCGGTCTCGACGGTGAGGATGTCCTTCTTGGCTGGGTCGTGCAAGGCGTCGTAGAGGCGGGCGACCATGCGGGCGGCATTGCGGAACGCCGGATGGGTCGTCACGTCCGTGACGCGCTCACCGTAGACGTAGACCTCGCGTCCGTCCCGCAGGCTTTCGAGGTATTCCTCGCCGGTGAACGGCCGCGTTGCGACCGTCTGTGCCATGCTGCACCTCCGCGGCCTACTCGTCCTCCGCACGCGCTCGCTTTTCCGGCGGGTCCCGTTGTGTAGTGTACGGGTGGTCAGATCACTTCCGCAAGAGGAAAGTTCCGATATCCTGAACCAAGGCGTCGGAGATATGCCGAAACGATCGAAAGTGGTGCTTCAGCGATGAACTCTCAGCGCACAGAAAGCGGTCAGCGAGGGCCGAATAGAACAAAATCGGGCAGATTCGGGCGCGCTGTTCGCTGTCGCGGCGGAAGGATTCAGCTGTCGCCGAGGTTGGGAGCGAGGCGTCGCTGCAGGGAGGCGATATCGACGGTTGCGAAGTCTCGTCCGCTCAGCAGCGCCAGATCAGCGGCGTGCGCAGCTGCGACGCCCATGGCAGCGCAGGGACCCATCACGCGCACGCTCGAGAGGGCGACTGGATCGGCGTCGATGCAACGGCCGACCGCGAGGACATTGCTGAGTTCCGCCGGAAGCAGTGCACCGTACGGGACGGTGTAGGAGTGGCTGTCCGGCAGCGGTTGCCAGCGGTAGTCGGCGGCCGAGTCATGCAATTCGACCGGCCAGGCGGCGCGGGCGATCGCGTCCGGAAAACGTCGCCCAGCGAGGATGTCGTCCGCGCTCAGACTCGTCCGGCCGACGATGGTGCGTGTCTGCCGGATGCCAGGATAGCCCAGCCGGCGAAGGCGAGCATGTCCGAACACGCTGGGAAACTGATCACGGAGGAGCTGGGCTGCACGCTCGGCCTCGGCGCGAGCCGGCCAGGCTGCCCCCAGAAGGCGACCGGATGGAGCGGCGTCGGCAGGTGGGTCGCATTGAGGATGGCGAGACCGCGCTGCGGGAGGAGGAAGACGCGCGATTCGAGGCGGGTCAACCCGTAGCGGTCAGCGTACGTCCGCAGGAGTTCTTCGGCACGGCGTGCGATCGCCGTCGCGTCCTCATCGGCTGGCAACGCGACGTGCTCGAGGACGGCCATTTGCGTTCCGTAGACGGGTGGATCGCTGACGCGGTAGGGGGCTCCGGCCAGCCAGCTCAGGACGGCGTCGCCCGAGGCGTCGACGAAGAGCGGGGCTCGGACGACCAAGGGGCCGAAGCGGGTCGCGCAGGCGACCGCCACGATGCGATCTCCTGCGCGTTCGACTGCGACTGCGACCGTGCCTGGCACGATCCGCACACCGGCTTCGACGAGCAGCATCTCGAAGATGCGCTCGAGTTCGGCTTCGTCGTAGACCAGGATGAGCGTGCGTGCCCGACGCGAGTACATCGGCCACGTCGCATTGCGCTCCTCGAGACGCCGGATCAGCTCCTCACTAAAAAGGGGTGAAAGGAGTCGCTGCTCCTCGCGCGGACCGCAGCTGAAGAGACCAGCGATGGTGCCGATCGGGACGCCGACCGCCTGACCACCAACCCAGGGGGCTGCGTCGAGGAGCGCGACGCGTCGGCCGAGCCGTGCTGCTGTGACGGCACAGGCCACACCGCTCATTCCGGCACCGACCACGCAGAGATCGGCTTCGATCGTGACCGGGTCGACTGTCGTGCGGCGTTCGGTGCGCGTGCCGATCGGCAGGGTCATCGAGCATCCCTCACGTCGGTGCCTCAAACCTGGCGAGCTGCTTCGTCGAGATAACTGAAGTCCACCAGCTCGTCCACCGGCAGTGTTTCCTTGATCTGGCCGCGTTCGATCCACAAGGCCTGATACTCGTCGAGGAATTTAGGATCGAAGCGACCGTCGCGCGCGATCGGCGGCCAAGTCATGCGGGCGTAGAGCTGGTCGTCCTTGAGCGGCGTGTACTTCTTGAGTACCTCGGCGATCTCCTGCCGGCGAGCGGTATCGCCGATCCGTTCGTAGTACCAAGCGACACCGCGCAGATAGGCAGCGAGGAACGCGACGGCGAGCGATCGGTCGTCGAGGAGCCGCGGGCCGAAGGAGAGGACGTTGATCGGGAGGCCGATGCCGGCTGCTTGTGCGATCGCCTGCCCGTCGACTAACGCGACTGCGGCACCGAGCTGCTCCAATGCGATCGTCACGTACGGCTCGATCAGGAATCCGGCGGCGACAGCGGCGTTCTGGAGGGCGGCGGGAACGTCCGGTGCCCGAAGTGTCTGTACTTGGACGTCGTCGAGCGTCAGCCCATGCTGGGCCAAGACCTTCTTGGTTTCCAGCACATCGCCACCGGAACTCGTCACCAGCGCGATCGACTTGCCGCGCAGGTCAGCGACCGAGCGAACCTCGCCGGAGTCCCAGAGCGACTTGGAGACGCCGATGACGTGGTAGTTTCCGAAGTCTTCGGTGATCACGGTCTCGGCGACGACGATCTTGAGGGCGACCCCTTGCTTGATGCCGTTGACGAGAGCAGCGCTGATGCCCCCACCGACGAGATCGAGCTGGCCAGCTCCGAGAAGGGAGATCGCCTGACCGGGGTCGAGCGTTGCGGTAATCAGGTCGACGGTGATGCCAGCAGCTTTGAAGAGCCCCTGATCGAGCGCGATCAGGAAAGCGGCATCGCTCGCGGTCAAGGCGATGCGCGCCTTGACGGTGCTCGCGGCTGCGGTCGTCGGAGTGGCGATAGCGACGGTCGGGGTGGCTGCGCCAGTGGTCGCGGTCGCTGCGGCGGTGGCGGTCGGTGAGGCAGCCGCTGCCGGCGGTGTCGGTGTGGCGGCAGTGGTCGGTGTCGGTGTGCTCCCCGTGCCGCCGCAACTGGCGAGGAGTGCACTCGCCGAGACGGTCACCGTGCCCATGACGAGACCGAGCCATCGCCGTCGGGTCATGCGCTCCATCGAACGTTCCTACCCTTCCCTTTTCGAGTACGCGCTCGAACCGAGTCTTTCGACATCCGGCCGTTCTCCCGTTCGGCCGAACGCCGACGAGTATACGCGGCGATCGGTGCCCTGCGAAGGTTTGGGCCGCTGATCCCGCACGGGGCGGGGAGATACCGACGACTCATGTGTGCCGCTCGACGCACCGAATGAAAGAAGAGAAAATCGTGCTCGTTCCCGCGGCGGAGACGGAGTGGAGACCGGGAGCAGCGGCGTTCCGCTCGGAAGGGTTGACACGAGAGGGAGACCATGCTATCGTGATATCGCGATATCGAGGAGGCCGGGCCAGCGGAACGATGGGTGAGTTGCTGGTAGGCCGGCCGGCGCTCAAGCTCGAGGTCGCAATATCGGTTCCGCTCGATTTGACCTCGGTCATCTCGCTGGTCTTTCGAGCGACTGATGCGCGCCGGTTCGAGCGTTGGCTGGTCGAAGCGCGGAAGGCGCTCGGTAGCGAATGGGAGCATGATCTCGACACGCTGCTCGGGTTCTCGGGCCGGCTGTTGTATTACGTCGAAGAACTGTTGATGTCGTTCGATCCGTTCCGGCCCGAACACCGCGAGGCGGGGTTCGAGGAGTTTCTGTCCCATTTGCAGCGGCTCCCGGCCTGGGCCTACCGGAGCATGGCGATCCAGTCCATGCTGCGGGTCTACCTCGATCGCGGGGCGCTCGAGGCGCCACCCGAGACGGACGATCCGGCAGTGTGGCGAGCGTTCTTCGAGCCTGGGATCACGCGGGCGGATCTGGACGAGGTCGTCCGGCTCGTCCTGGCACCTGAACAGCTCAAAGAGCGGACCGTTCGTTTGCTGGAGCGGTTCTGGCGAGAACTCTACGCGGCGGAGTTCGAGCGAGTCCTGCCGGTCATGCGGCGGGCTGTCCGGCAAGCACGAGCGACGACCTTCTCGAGCGTGGCGACGGCCTTCGAGGAATTGAGCGGCCACCGGCTGCCGGAGGAGGTGCAGCTCGCGCTGCCGCGGGTCGAGCGGGTGACGTTCTGCCCGTCTTACTACCTGGGCAATTTCGTGCAGTTCATCCTGTACCCGCCGGAACTGATTCTGTACTTTAACTGCCAGCGGACTAGCGCCGCGACGCAGCCGGAGCCGGAATCGGTCATCTCGCCCGATCTCTTGCCCGGTCTGCGGGCGCTCGGTGACGGGACCCGGTTGCGCATCATCGAGTTCTTGCGCAACGGCGAACGGTACGCTCAGGAGATCGTTGGCATGCTGGGCATCAGTCAGTCGGCCGTGTCGCGTCATCTGGCGATGCTGGAGGCTGCTGGAATCGTGACGGTCCGGCCTGCCAACGGGATGAAGTACTACGCGATCAACTCCCAGCGACTTCGGCAGATCGCCGAGGAGCTGGAGCGGATCGGTTCGGTCGAACGGAACTCGGCCGAACAGGACAAATCAAACGGGTCGCGTGCGGCCCTGGTGTCGCACGCCGCGGGTCGGTCGCTGCTGGCCGAGGACAAGCCACCTCACTCCGCCGTCGAGTGAGGCCAGGCGATTCCTCTGTCTGCCCCCTACCGCGGTCCCGTTGCGGGATCGCGTACCCCTCGATGACCCGCACCCAGTCCGGCCGGTCTCGGCCACGGTCGGACTGTGATCGCCCTCCTTCGGCGATCGGCCCGTGTGACGACGGGGACGTCAGTCCCCTTCGTCTTTTTTAGGGGACAGGGGCGGTGGCGTTGCGCACCGCCCCTGTCTCTGTTGGAGCGTGGCAGGGCGCATCGCCGGTGAGAACGGGGCCGTCGTCCGACGGCCCCAGGTACAGGGAGGGAGGGAGAAGTGGTCGATCTTGGAGAACAGACAGAACGGAAGAACCGCGCTGCGCTCTTTCTGCCCCGTCCGAACGATGTACGTACGGGTGCCGAATACCATGATAACGCGGCGACACCAGCGTGTCAACCGTTGGGAACGCGGTCTCTCTAGCCGGAAGGTACGGAGTGCGGTCGTGCACTCGGCGCGGCGCCGATCGTCCCTGGTCTCGAATAACGCCGTGGCTGGGGTGTACCACATCTGGCGGGGCTGGTGCGTCCGAGCCGATTGCGATCGCGGGCTGCGGATCGGTATACTCACTGTTGGACCGTGCTAGGCGGGGAGCTAGCGGTGCCCTGTACCCGCGATCCGCTTGAGCGGGGCTGAATCCCCTCCCGAGGTCCGGTCCTGTGGGACTGCCTGGACCACGTGGCGTGGATGGCCGGGTCCCACGCGGCGAGGGGCCGTGAACCTGGTCAGGGCCGGAAGGCAGCAGCCATAAGCGGTCACCCTCGGGCGACGTGGGAGTGCCTAGCCGGAGCCGGCGGGTCCAGTGCAAGCTGGAGGGCCGTGATCGACGGAGGGTGCACGGTCCATTTTCCGTCGGGCTGCCCTGGTTGAAGCCAGGGCAGCCCGTTCGTTTCGGCAGTTCTTCGTTCAGCGGGACTGCTTGGCCGCCGGTGGCTCCGCCCGAGGGAGGCGACGTGCGGCGCGCTTCGGGATTCGCGCGTATTGCTTGCGGCGGAGCTCCTCCTGGCGCTGTCGTGCCAGTGGCCGGTAGACACGGTAGAGAACGTGTCCAGCGTAGAGCAGCCAGACGAGGAACGAGAGCGCCGACAGGTAGAGCCAAATGCGCATGGAGAGATTGAAGGCGCTGATCCGACCGAGCCGGAAGAGGAAGAAGAAGAGACCAACGCCGAAGACCGCGAGTCCCCAGCCAGCGATCCGCTGGAGAAATTCGGCAAGGAGCGGGTCGCGTTTGCGAATGAGACGTCGCGGATCATTGTAGATCCACAAGCACGCGAGAAAACCGATGACGTACACCGTCACGAAGGCGATCGAAAAGGGGCCCCAGGTGGGCGTCTGCCAGAGCGGAGCTGTGAGATAGTCCCAATCGAACGGGTTGCGCATGCCGTGCCCCCGTCAGCTTTCCTCGAAGAGGATCCGCCGCTTGACCTGTTCGATCGCGTTGGTCACCTGGATACCGCGCGGGCACGCCTCCGTGCAGTTGAAGATCGTCCGACAGCGCCAGACGCCGAACTTCTGGTTGAGGATCGCCAGGCGCTCCTCGGTCGCGCGATCGCGCGAGTCGAAGAGGAAACGATGCGCGTTGACGATGGCAGCTGGCCCCAGCCACTCCGTAGTCCAGAAGATCGGGCACGCCGAGGTGCAGCAGGCACAGAGGATGCACTTCGTCGTATCGTCGTAGCGCTCACGCTCTTCTGGTGACTGCAGGCGCTCGCGTACCGGTGGTGGCTCGTCGTTGATCAAGTAGGGCATCACGGCCCGGTACTGGGCGAAGAAGGGCTCCATGTCGACGACGAGATCGCGGATGATGCGAAAGCCGAGCAAGGGCTCGACCGTGATCTTCGGACCGAGGTCTTTGATGAGGACCTTACAGGCCAGCCGATTGCGCCCGTTGATCCGCATGGCATCGGACCCGCACACGCCGTGCGCGCAGCTGCGCCGGAACGTGAGCGTCCCGTCGTGGTACCACTTGATGGCGTTCAGGGCATCGAGGACCCGATCGGTCGGCTCGACTTCGACCGTGTACTCCTGGTAGTAGGGCTTGGTGTCCTTCTCGGGATTGAACCGCTGGACGCGTACCGTCACCTGCATCTCAGTACACCCGCTCCTTCGGCTCGAACCGGGTGATCACGACCGGCTTGTAGGAGAGTTGCAGACCGCCGGACGTCCGCGTGATCAAGGTGTGCTTGAGCCAGTTGGCGTCATCGCGTACCGGGAAATCCTCCCGATAATGCGCGCCCCGGCTCTCCTCCCGGGCGAGCGCGGACGCAGCGATCGCTTCAGCGCAGTCGAGGAGGAATCCGAGCTCCAGTGCCTCGACGAGTTCCATGTTGAACGTCCGGCTCTTGTCGTCGATCCGGATCCGGGTGTAGCGGTTGCGGAGTTCGCCGAGCTTCTGCTGGAGGCGCTTGAGGCCATCCCCTGTCCGGAAGACACCGGCATCGGTCATCATCGCTTCCTGCAGCTCGGCACGGATCTGGGCGACGCGCTCGTTCCCCTCGTTCTCGAGGATCCACTCGACCTCGGCGCGGGCACGGTAGTCCGGTTCCTTCGGCAGCGGGTGGAAGTCGTTCTCCCGGACGAACTGGAGCATGTGTCGCCCGGCCCGCCGGCCGAAGACGACCAGGTCGACGAGTGAATTGGTACCGAGCCGGTTCGCCCCATGCACACTGACGCAGGCGCACTCGCCGGCGGCGTAGAGTCCCGGGATCGGAGTGTTCTGCGCGTCGACCGTCACCCGACCGTCGACGTCGGTCGGGAGCCCGCCCATCGCATAGTGCGCCGTGGGTTGGATCGGGATGAGATCCTTCACCGGATCGAGACCGAGGTACGTCCGCACGAAGTCGGTGATGTCGGGAAGCTTCGTCTCGATCACATCGGCCGGCAGGTGAGTGAGATCGAGCCAGACGTAGTCCTTGCCGTCCACGCCCCGACCAGCCCGGATCTCCTGGTAGATGGCGCGCGAGACCATGTCGCGCGGGGCGAGGTCGAGGAGCGTCGGTGCGTAGCGCTCCATGAACCGCTCCCCGAGACCGTTGCGGAGGATGCCTCCCTCGCCGCGGCAAGCTTCGGAGAGGAGAATGCCCATCTTGTAGATGCCGGTCGGGTGGAACTGGTAGAACTCCATGTCCTCGAGCGGGATTCCCCGGCGGAAGGCGATGGCGTCGCCATCGCCGGTCGCAGCGAGGGCGTTGCTGGTGACCTTGTACACCCGGCCGAAGCCGCCGGTGGCCAGCAGGACGGCCTTGGCGTGGAAGACGTGGATCTCGCCCGTCTCGATGTCCATCGCGACCACGCCGGTGCAGACGCCGTCGTCGGTGAGCAGGAGGTCGAGCATCATGAACTCGTCGAAGAACGTGACCTGCCGCTTGAGCGCAGTCTGGTACAGTGTCTGCAGGATCATGTGTCCGGTCCGGTCGGCTGCGTAGCAGGCGCGCCGGACCGGCCCTTCACCGAAGTTCCGCGTATGACCACCGAAGCGCCGCTGGTCGATGCGGCCATCCGGTGTGCGGTTGAAGGGAAATCCCCAGTGCTCGAGCTCGATAATGGCGTCGATCGCCTCGCGTGCCAGAACCTCGGCAGCGTCCTGGTCGACGAGGTAGTCACCGCCCTTGACGGTATCGAACATGTGCCAGATCCAGTGGTCTTCTTCCACGTTGCCGAGCGCGGCGGCGATTCCGCCTTGGGCGGCTCCAGTGTGGGAACGGACCGGGTAGAGCTTGCTGATGACCGCGACGTTGCAACGACCAGCCAGCTGGGCAGCGGCCATCAGCCCAGCGCCGCCAGCACCGACGATGACAGCATCGAAGCGGTGATACATCGTTCAACCCCCTGCTTGTGCGACCGCTTGGAAGCGAGTCGGATCGAAGGTCAGGATCGCGATCGAGCCGATGATGAGGAAGAGGAGCGCGAGCGTCCAAAGGATCGAGTGCGCCAGGATGCGCCAACCCTGGGGCCGGATGTAGTCGTCCACCGCCAGCCGGGCCCCATTGAGACCGTGCAGGAGTGCCAGGAACAGCATCAACCAGTCATAGGCGCGCCAGAACGGCGAGTGCCAGCGATCGGCGACGAACTGCCAGTCGATTTCGTCCACCGTGTTGATGACGTGCATGATAACCACGTGCCCGATCGCCAGGAAGATCAAGAGGAGGCCGCTTAACCGGAAGAAATACCACGAAAAGAGTTCGAAGCCTCCTGATGGCCGTTCGCGACCCACATGCGGCCGGACAGCAGTCATCGTTCGCTCCTCGTCATGTCAGTATGGCCCGAATCATCAGGACCGCTGTCGGAATGAATGCGAGCAGGAAGACAGCGATGACACCGTAGAAGAGTTCTCGTTCGAAGCGATAGGCCTGCGGCCAGAAGTCGATCAGGATGATCCGTACGCCGTTCGCGGCGTGATAATAGAGACCAGCGACCAAGATGATCTCGCCGATGCGGAAGACCGGGTGCCGATACAAGAACAAGAGCTCGTTGAACGCGTCCGGCCCGTAATTGACGATGAAAATATCGACGATGTGAAGCAGCAAGAAGAGCAAGACGCCGAGCCCGGTGATGCGGTGGAGGGCCCAGGAAATCATCCCGGGTGGGGGACGGTACCCACGGTACGCGCTGATCCCCCGGCTCGTTACCTCGCGTGCCGTCTCGGTCGTCACCGCTCAGCCTCCCAATACTCGATCGGCGAGCAAGGCGGGAACGAGAACGCGTGCCTGGTCGCTGCGGGAAGTGTACGCTGTGCGGAGACTCTTCACAAGTCGGCTAGTTCGCGCATCCGGAACCATTCGCGTGGAGGGGTGCGTTCCCGGTAGACTGCCGGTGCGAGAGCCGGCGTGTCCTGGCCGCCATCCGAGAAGGAGAAGAATGCATGCGAACGTTGCCGAGCGACATAGTCGAACAGGTCGCCTCTCTTGCGTGTGTGATTGCTGCGATTCCGGCGCCGACCTTCGAAGAAGCTGAGCGTGCTCGCTTCGTGGCGGAATGGCTGAGCGATCGCGGTGCTGAGGTCACGGTGGACGAGGTGAGCAACGTGGTCGTGCGGTGGCGCGGTCGCGGGCACGCGAAGAGTCTGCTCCTGGCCGCTCATCTCGACACGGTCTTTCCCCGCGAGACGCCGCTCACCTTCGAGCGCGGTGACGGCTGGATCCGGGGGCCGGGAATCGGCGACAATGCGCTCGGTGTCGCGGCGCTGCTCACGTTGTGGGAGTTTCTCGCGGCCAGCGGGCTCGAACTCCCCGGGGATGTCATCCTGGCAGCGAATGTCGGTGAAGAGGGGCTCGGGAACCTCCGTGGTATGCGGGCCCTCATCGACCGCTATGGGCCGGAACTGGGTGCGGTGATCGCCGTCGAGGGACACAACCTGGGGCGCGTCACCCATGTCGCCGTCGGGTCGATCCGTATCCGCATCGTCGTTCGCGGCCCTGGCGGGCACAGCTGGGGAAATTTCGGCACGCCGAGTGCGATTCACGAACTGGCCCGCATCGTCAGCGCTTTGACCGAGCTCGAGGTGCCGCGCGTGCCCAAGACGACGTACAATGTGGGCACGATCGCGGGGGGCGTCTCCGTCAACACGATCGCGCCGGTGGCGCAGGCGGTCGTCGACCTCCGCTCGATCGACCGGCGGGAATTGGAGCGGCTCTATCGCGCGGTCGAGGCGATCTGTGTCCGGCACCGTTGTGGTTCGATCGCGGTCGATATCGAGCTTTTGGGCGAGCGACCGGCTGGGGAGACACCAGCCGATTCGATACTCGTGCAGCAGGCGGTGCGGATTCTCCGGAAGCTGGGTATCGAGCCGATCCTGGACGCATCGAGTACCGATGCCAATGCGGCGATCGGTGCGGGCATCCCGGCGATCTGCATCGGTTTGACGCGGGGGCGTGGCAGTCACACGCTCGAGGAAACGATCGAGCTTCCACCGCTCGAGCGTGGGCTTCTCCAACTGATCCGTTTGGTCGAGTCGTTTCCCGTGTCGTGACAGAAACGAGCGAGGAGTGACCGGAACGATGCCGCGGATCTACGTCGCGCTCGACATCGAGGCGACGGGAATGGATCCGGAACGAGACGAGATCATCGAGGTGGCGGCGGTCAAGTTCCGCGACGAGCAGGTGCTCGAGCGGTTCGAGACGCTCGTCCAGCCACGTCGCCCCTTGCCGCTCGCGGTCTCGAGCCTGACCGGCCTGACGATGCGTGATCTTCGCCGTGCACCGACCTTCGCGCAGGTTGCACCGCGGCTCCGGCAGTTCGTCCGCAACCATCCGATCGTTGGGCAGTCGCCCGACTACGATCTGCAGATGCTGGCTGCGCAGGGCCTGGAACTGCGGAACCCGGTCTACGATACGTTCCGGCTGGCGACGATCTTGCTCCCGGACCTGCCGGCGTACTCGTTGGCGAGTATCGCTGCCCGGCTCGGCATCTCGGTCGCGCAGCAGCATCGAGCGATGGCCGATGTCGAGACGACGATGGCAGTGTTTCTCGGTCTGTGCGATCTGTTGCGCGAGTACGATCTGGAGACGTTGCGCCGCCTGGCCGACTACACTGCGCAGGCCGGTTTGCCCGAATCCGACGTCTTCGAGGCGATCTACCGGGAACTGGCCGAGCAGGGAATCGGTGCGCTCGGCGGTGCCCTGGCCGAACGCCTGCGTTCGACAGTGCCGGGCGTCAGCCACGCGGCGGAACTCGTCTTCCTCCTGCCGCGGGAGCGCCCGCCGCGCTTGGAACCGACTGGGGAGGCACCCGTCATCGACCCGCAGTGGGTCGCTGGGCTGTACAGCCCGGACGGTCCCTTCGCTGTCACCTTGTCGAACTACGAGTTCCGTGCCGGTCAGGTCGCGATGGCGGAGGCGGTCACCCGCGCTTTCAACGAGGGCGGTCAGCTGCTGGTGGAGGCGGGAACCGGTACGGGGAAGTCGCTCGCCTATCTCTTGCCGGCCATCCTCCATGCGGTCGAGCGCGGCGAGACGGTGGTCGTTTCCACCGAAACGCTGGCGCTGCAGGACCAGCTCTATGCGAAGGACTTGCCGTTGCTGCGGCGCGCGCTGGAGGCTGCAGCCGAGCGGGATTCACGGCTGGCACGAGCAGCGCGATTCCGCGCGACGGTCCTCAAGGGCCGCGCGAATTACTTGTGCCTGCGTCGCTGGTTCCTGCGCCAGCGGGAGCCCTTCCAGAGTCGCGCCGAGGCATTGCTCGCAGCCAAGATCACGGCGTGGCTTCCCCAGACAGAGACGGGCGATCGCGCCGAGTTGCATCTGAGCAACGAGGAGCAACTGGCGTGGGCACAGGTCGCGGAATCGGAAGGAGCGTGCGTACCCAACCGGTGCCTCTTTCACCGACGGAATCAGTGTTTTCTCTATCGAGCGCGGGCGACGGCGGAGGGAGCGCACATTGTCATCGTGAACCATGCGCTCCTGCTCTCGGATCTTCTCGCAGAGAGTCGTGTACTCCCGCCGTACCGGTATCTCGTCGTCGACGAGGCGCATCATCTCGTCGAGGAAGCGACGCAGCAATTCGGTTTCCAAGTGACGCACGATGACGTGCGTGAGCTCATCCGCCGGACGCTCGGGGTCGATCATGTGGGGCGTTTCGTCGGTGCACTGGGCGAGCTGTGGACAGGGCTCGCAGCGGTTCCGGAAGCGCGAGCGCGGGCGCTGGCCCAGGAGTTGGGCGAGAAGCTGACCGAGTGGTGGCCGCGTGTCGAGGCGCTGCAGCAGCAGGCCGAGACGCTGTTTCTGTCGCTCGGCGATATCGCCCAGCGGCACCCGGTCGAGAACGGCGGATACGATCGGCAAATCCGGATCACGGAAGCGCTCCGCCATGAGACAGCCTGGATGACTGTCGAAGAGATCGGCCAGAGCTTGACGACGCACCTCCGGACGGTCGTCACGGCCCTGCACTGGGCGAGCCTGCGCCTCGAGGAGCTCCCGGAATCGGTTCGTGACGAACTCAGTGAGCTGATGACCGAGCTGGACGTGCTCGAGCGGCGTGCTCGCGAGATGCACGAGCGGCTCCAAGAGGTGCTGTTCCAGCCGCGTGCCGAGCGGGTGTACTGGTTGTCCTGGCGTCCCCAACCACCAGCCGTCAGCCTCAATATGGCTCCGCTCGAAGTCGCTTCCCTGTTGAACGAGCTGCTGTTCTCGCGCCTCGAAACCTGCGTTCTCACCTCGGCTACCTTGACGGTAGATCGCTCCTTCGGGTACATCCGCCAGCAGCTGGGGCTTGCGGATGCGGACGAGCTGGTCGTCGATTCGCCGTTCGATTATGCGACGTCGACGCTGCTCTGTCTTGCCGAGGATGTCGCTGAACCGGGCGAACCGGGTTATCAGCGGCAGGTCAGCGAAGCGTTGATCAACTTGCTGCGGGTGACGCGTGGACGGGCGCTGGTCCTGTTCACGTCGCACAGTGCCCTGCAGGCGGCGTACCGGGCGATCAAGCGGCCGCTCGAACAGGAAGGGATTCTCGTTCTCGGGCAGCGGTTGGACGGAAGCCCGCGGCAACTCGTCGAGCGCCTGAAGGCGCGACCGGAGACGGTGGTGCTGGGCACGAATGCCGTCTGGGAAGGTGTCGACGTTCCTGGCGAGGCCTTGAGTGTCCTCGTCATCGTCAAACTCCCGTTCGCGGTACCGAGCGACCCGGTCTTCGCCGCGCGCTGCGAGGCCTATGCGGATCCCTTCCACGAGTATGCGGTGCCGCAGGCCGTACTCCGGTTCAAGCAGGGGTTCGGCCGGCTGATCAGAAGCACGCGTGACTACGGTGTGTGCGTCGTGCTGGACCGTCGCATCGTGACCCGTCGGTATGGTCAGCTGTTCGTCCAGTCCTTGCCTCCCTGCACCGTCCGGCGCACGTCGATCGTCCAGATTCCGCGCCTCGCGCAGGAGTGGTTGACGCGCCATCAAGAGCGATTAGCAGCGAGTACCGCGGCAACGGAAGGAAGGTAGGCGTATGGAGCAGCTCGATCGCAACCTGGCGTTGGAGCTGGTACGGACGACCGAAGCGGCCGCGCTGGCGGCAGCACAGTGGGTCGGACGCGGCGACAAGAATGCTGCTGACGCTGCAGCCGTCCGGGCGATGCGCCGCATGCTCTCGACGGTGCACATGAAGGGCATCGTCGTGATCGGTGAGGGCGAAAAGGATCAGGCGCCGATGCTCTACATCGGCGAGGAGGTCGGCACCGGTGAGCCGCCGGAAGGCGACCTCGCGGTCGACCCGATCGACGGGACGCGGCTCTGCGCGAACGGCATGCCCGGTGCGGTTTCGGTCGTGGCGCTGGCCGAGCGTGGGTCGATGTACTACCCGCCAGGGATCGTGTACATGAACAAGATCGCCGTCGGCCCTGAGGCGGCGCAGGCGATCGATATCCGGCTGTCGCCGACCGAGAACTTGCACCGTATCGCTGAGGCAAAGCGGATGAGTGTGCGCTTATTGACCGTCGTCATTCTCGATCGTCCCCGCCATCAGGATCTTATCGAGGAAGTGCGGCGAGCCGGTGCCCGCATTCGCCTGATCACCGACGGTGATGTGGCCGGTGCGATCATGACTGCGTTCCCGGAGTCGGGTGTCGACGTGTTGATGGGGATCGGCGGCTCCCCGGAAGCAGTGGTCGCGGCTGCCGCGCTCAAGTGTATCGGTGGGGCGATCCAGTGCACGCTGTATCCACGCGACGAGGACGAGCGGCGACGCGCGCTGGAGCAGGGGCTGGAGCTCGACAAGGTGTTCACGGCTGACGACCTGGTCCGCTCCGACAACGTGTTCTTCGCGATGACCGGCATCACGACGGGTGACCTGGTCGAGGGAGTGCGCTTCACGCGGAACGGAGCGCGCACGCACTCGATCGTCATGCGTTCCCGGAGCGGAACGATCCGCCGGATCGTTGCGGAGCATCGGCTCGCGAAGGTACAGGAGTACGAGACCGTCGCGTTTGACACCGAGGAGCGGGCTGTGGTACAGTAGCAGGGCGCGGGATTCCGCGCCTTGTGCCTCTCCGTGGCATCCTGGTCTTGCGCCATCCATCGTACTCCGGAGACCAGAGCATTTCACGCGAAAGACTATCGAGCGTCGAGGTTCCTGATTGTCCGCTGATCGACCGACAGATCTCGTTATGACCACACGTTGGGCTGCGTCGTGCTGCGACCGTCTCGCGGGTGCATCGTGCGCACCGGCGTGGGGAGGCGCAGGAGGCGTCGTTGTCGTGTGACAGTAAGGGAGAACAGCTCAGTGGCCAAACGAACCGCTTCGAGGAGGACGGAAACCATGGAAACCATCGTACCGAGCAATCCGACGACCACGGTCGAAGAAGTGAAGGAAGCACCGGCGCTGACCGCGGCCGAGCTCCAGGGGAAGAGTCTGGAAGAACTCCAGGCGATCGCTCGGGATCTCGGCGTTCCCAACGCGAACCGGCTCCGCAAGATGGAGCTCGTGAACAAGATCCTCCGCGCGCAGATCGAGCGCGAGGGTGGGATCTTCGGCGAAGGTGTCCTGGAAATCACTGAAGACGGCTTCGGATTCCTGCGCGGTGAGCGGTACTTGCCTGGTCCGAACGACGTGTACGTCTCTCAGTCGCAGATCCGCCGCTTCGGGCTGCGCCAGGGAGACTGGGTCGCTGGGCAGGTGCGGCCGCCGAAGGAGAACGAGAAGTACTACAGTCTTCTCCGCGTCGATGCCGTCAACGGGATGGATCCGGAGCTAGCGCGGCGGCGCCCGAGTTTCGATAGCCTCACGCCGATCTTCCCGATGGAACTCATCAATCTGGAGACGGAGCCGCACATCCTGTCGACGCGGCTCGTCAACCTGGTGGCCCCGATCGGGCGCGGGCAGCGCGGTCTCATCGTCTCGCCACCGAAGGCTGGGAAGACGGTACTGCTCAAGCACATCGCGAACGGCATCACGACCAACTACAAGGACATTCACCTCATCGTCCTGCTGATCGGCGAGCGTCCGGAAGAGGTGACCGATATGCGGCGCTCGGTCGACGGTGAGGTGATCTCCTCGACGTTCGACGAGCCGGTCGAGGATCACATTCGGGTGGCCGAGATGACGCTCGAGCGGGCGAAGCGCCTGGTCGAGTGCGGGATGGATGTCGTGATCCTGCTCGACTCGATCACCCGTCTCGCGCGTGCCTACAACTTGAGTGTCCCGCCCAGCGGCCGGACGCTCTCCGGAGGTATCGATCCGGTCGCGCTCTACCCGCCCAAGCGCTTCTTCGGTGCCGCGCGGAATATCGAGGGCGGTGGGAGCCTGACGATTATCGCGACCTGTCTCGTCGATACCGGTTCCCGGATGGACGACGTGATCTACGAGGAATTCAAAGGTACCGGGAACATGGAGCTGCACCTCGACCGCAAGCTGGCCGAGCGGCGCATCTTCCCAGCGATCGATATCCAGCGCTCCGGTACTCGGCGTGAGGAGCTGCTCCTGGACGAGCAGACGCTGCGGCAGGTCTGGACGATGCGGCGCATGGTGTCGATGCTCGGTGGCACCGACGGAACGGAGCTGGTACTCGGCCGCTTGGCTCGTACCCAGAACAACGCGGAGTTCCTCGCGACGTTGCACAAGGATCTGTGAGACACGGTCGAGTGATGCAGAGGCCCTGTCGTGATGCAGCAACAGTCACTGCCGTCGCACGATGCGTCACAGCGCGAGTGGACTGACCAGGACTTCCTGATCGCCGTCGCGGTCGGCGCGACCGCTGTCATCTGGCCGGTCGGTGTCTTGTTGGCGTGGGCGAACCCGCGGTGGCGGCTGCTCGACAAGGTAGTCGCCACCGTCCTCCCGTTGGCCGGCTTGATCCTCTCGGTTCTCGTGCTCCCGGCCGGGGCACGTGGCTTCGGACTGAGCGCACCGAGCGGGGTCGGCACTGGCGTCGAAATCGCGCACTATGCAGCGCTGATGGGTGCGCCGCTGGTGGCTGCGCTTTATCTCGGGATCCGCGCGGGACTGTCGCGGCGGTTGCTTGTAGTCCTGCTCGCGGTCGCGCTGTTCGTCCTCGTCCTCGGACAGGTCGCCTTCATCCTCGGCGAGCGTCTGCGCCCGGGTGGGATGTGAGGCGGGAGTCACGGGGCTGCTTCTCGCTCGGCTCGGAGCAAGAAGTCGAGCAGCACCCCTCCGGCGAGGTGGGGCACGCTCCGGTGTGGGAAGTGGCCGGCGCGCGGTAGGAGGCAGACTTCCCCGTGCCCGAGACGGCTGGCGAGCTCGACCACCCAAGAGGCCGGTGAGACCGGATCGTTGTCGCCAGCCATGAGGAGGATCGGGCAGTCGAGTCCCTCCAGTCCTTCGTACCACGTCTGCATCTCGCGGGGACGGTCGATACTGTCCTGCGCGAAGGTGTGGAGCAGTCGCTCCCGTGCGTGGTGCGGGCCGTGCGCCCGGTGCAGGTGACCATATTCCTCCTCGTTCGCAGGGAAGATCTCCTCGATCATCGAGCGGGTGTACTCGGTCGTCGACGGAGCAGCGAAATTCGGTGCACCGATCAGAGCGAGCGAGCGTGCTTCGATCGCTCGCGTCACCGCCAAACGTGCTGCGACCATCGCCCCGAGGCTCGCGCCGACGAGATGTGCCGACCCGATCTCGAGCGCGCGTGCCAGCTCCGCGATGTCCTCGGTGAATCCGGGCAGTGTCAGCCGCCCGCCGGGATCGCTCGTCCGGCCGTGGGCACGCAGGTCTGGAGCGATGACGTCGAAGTGCCTCCGGAGGAGGTCAAAGAGGGCGAGCCAACTCTCGTGCGTCCCGAAATACTGATGCAGGAGAAGGACAGGTACTCCCGATCCCGCGCGAGCGTAGTAGATGCGCACGGCGTTCAGCGCCCAGTACGGCATTCGGTTCCCTCGCTCCCTCCTCGACGATCGCCACTCCATGGGGTGCCGACTGGCTCCCGGGTTGGCACTATACTCGCGGCAGGCGGTCAGGGGGAGGGGACACCGTGCGGGACATCGGGGTGCTTCGTTCCACCTTGCGACGCATCGACCGGCGCGGATACAAGGCCTACGAGGAGATCAGGGGGCTGTACCGCGCGGCAGATGTCGTCCTCGCGATCGATCACGTCCAGGGAGACCCGTACGCACCACCGTCGCGCGTCCGGCTGATCGTCGAACGGCACCGCCTCGCTCTCCCAGATGTCTCCAGCCGGGTGCGGCGTATCGCGCTCGAAGACTTCCTGGCCCGTCGGGCGCAGCGGATCATCGATCGCCTGGGGCGACGGCGTGCCGGTACGGGCCGCTCCGGACTCATCGCGATCGACGCTGGTGGACAAGAGGTGCTCGAGCGAACGGCTTGCCTGATCACCGAGGAGCGTGTCGAACTGCGTCTTTCCGTCGGACTCCCCGCGGCCGGGCGAACGATCCTGGGCGATCGAGCCGAGGAGCTCTTGGCCGATCTGCTTCCGGAGATCGCGCGGGCCACGTTGCAGCTCGACCGCCAGGCGTCCGCTGAGGCCGAGCAGTTCATCGCTGTGGTCGAGGATGCGGAAGCCCTGCGGGCGCAGCTGCCAGACCACCAGCTCGTCGCTTTCGTCGGACGCGGTGCGATCCTCCCGCGCCGGTCCGGAGTCAGCCAGGAACCGTTGCGCGAGGGAGCGATTCCCTTCGAACCACCGCCGAGCCTCGAAGTCGAGCTGGTGACTCCCCACAGTGGGCCGGTTCGGGGGATGGGGATCCCCGAGGGGGTGACGCTCATCGTCGGCGGTGGCTTCCACGGCAAGTCCACGCTCCTGGAAGCACTCGCCCGCGGGGTCTACAACCACATCCCCGGAGATGGGCGCGAGCGGGTCGTCACGCGAAACGATGCCGTCGTGATCCGCTCCGAGGACGGTCGCCGCGTCGTTGGGGTCGACCTCTCGGCGTTCATCCGGAACCTGCCGCTCGGGCACTCGACGGAATGCTTTACCAGTGACGATGCGAGCGGCTCGACCTCGCAAGCTGCCAATATTCTCGAAGCGCTCGAAGTCGGTGCGCGGGTTCTCTTGATGGACGAAGATACCTGCGCGACCAACTTCATGATTCGCGACCATCTGATGCGCGAGCTCATTCCCGCCGATGCCGAACCGATCGTGCCCTTCATCGATCGGGTCCGGCAGTTGCATCGTGCTGCCGGCGTCTCGACCGTGCTCGTGATGGGTGGCGCCGGGGACTATCTGCATGTTGCCGACACCGTCATCTGGATGCGTTCCTACCGTCCGGAAGATGTCACGGAGAGGGCCCGTGCACTTGCCCAGCGGCACGGCGATGGGCACTTCGAACCGCCTGACCTGTGGCCTGGTGTCGTGGCGCGGGTGCCAGTGCCGGAGAGCATCGACCCGCGACGGCGGGACCGGACGCGCGTGAAAGCGTACGGGACCGAAGAGGTCGCGTTCGGGTACGAGTCGATCGACCTCAGTCATGTCGAGCAGATCGTCGATCCGAGCCAGACGCGAGCGATCGGCCTGGCGCTCGTCTATGCGCTCGAGCAGGGATTCATCGACGGCCGCCGTCCGCTGGCAGCCATCTTGGACTTGCTCGAGGCAGCGATCGATCGCCACGGACTGGATGTCCTCTCCCCGTTCCGGGGGCATCCGGGGGATTTCGCGCGTCCACGCCGCTTCGAGCTCGCTGCTGCACTCAACCGCCTGCGCACGCTCGAGGTTCGCCAGCTCCGGCCGGATCGCTGATGGGCGAGGTGGGCGCACTGCTCCGGGCCCGTACCGCGACGATCCCAGCGAGGGCCGCTGTCTCGGCGCGGAGAATCAAGGGGCCTAAGGAGCGTGGCGCGGCATTATGCGTACGCAACAGCGTGATCTCGTCGTCGGTCCAGCCTCCTTCAGGGCCGACGAAGAGTGCAACAGGGGTCGTGGGCTCGAACGAGTCCTCGACGATCGATGGAATGCGCTCCGCTTCCCAGAAGGCGATCAACCGGTGGCCACGACACCGCTCGAGCGCGTCAGCCAGCGAGCAGGGCGGATCGATGAAGGGTACAACGCCCCGGCCGCATTGTTCGCTCGCCTCGATCGCGATCCGTTGCCAGCGCGCCAATCGATTGTGGACTGCGCGCTCGTCGAGCTGGACCACCACGCGGTGCGTCCGGAGTGGGAGGATACGCTCGACACCGAGCTCGGTCGCTTTCTCGACCACGAGGTCGAAGTGATCGTGACGCAACAATGCAGCTGCCAGCGAGATCGGTGGGCACGGAAGCGGCCGCGACGGCTGCGCATCCTCGATCTCCGCGATGACCCGCTCCGGACTGACGGCGACCAGCACAGCCCGGTAGTCGAGACCCTGCCCATCGAACAGCACGATCTGGTCGCCGACACGCAGCCGGAGCACGCGCGTGACCTGATGGCGAACGCGCTCGGGAAGCTCGACGCGCTCGCCACTGTGCAGGGGCTCGGGAATGTAGAAGCGATGGCCACGGCGGCTCATGGTCGTGTCCGCTGGACGAGCAAACTGACCCAATCGCCGTCCTGCTTGCGGTCGAGAAGCTCGGTGCCGAGCGCCCGGAAACGAGAACGGACCGCCTCCTCGTGCTGCTCGATGATCCCGCTGAGGGCGAGCCGGGCTCCGGGACGCGCTGCGCGGACGAGCCGCGGTGCGGCTTCGATGAGCACACGCGCGACGATGTTGGCCAGGACGAGATCGAAGCGCTCGTGCGCATCGAGATCGCGTGTGACGTCGGCCTGTCGGACGCTCACGCGATCCAGCACACCGTTGCGGGCGAGGTTTTCCCGGAGCACCTCGACCGCCACCGGGTCGATCTCGTACGCCGTGACGTGCGCGGCACCCAGCTTGAGTGCGGCGATGGAGAGAATGCCGGAGCCGGCCCCGGCGTCGAGCACCTGTTTGCCGGCCAGCTCCAGCTCCTCGAGCCAGAGCAAGCAGTGCTGGGTCGTCGGGTGTAGTCCCGTGCCGAACGCCATACCGGGGTCGAGATCGATCACGAGGTCAGCAGCGGTGGCATCGTAGGGCAACCAGGATGGTCGGATCACCAAGCGCCGGCCGATGCGGGTCACGGGAAAATGCTGCTTCCAGGCTTCCTGCCAGTCCTCTTCGGCGATGGTCTGCAGCCGGAGTTCTCCCACCGTGCCGAGCTGGCCGAGGTGCCACAGCCCACGCCGCAACGCTTCGATCGTCTCGTCGACCCGTTCGTCAAGCGGGAGGTAGGTGACGATGCGGACCGGTGCCGCCGGGTCGATGGTGGCGTGCTCGCCATCCGCATCCTG
This sequence comes from Thermomicrobium sp. 4228-Ro, assembly GCF_026241205.1. Classification (NCBI taxonomy): domain Bacteria; kingdom Pseudomonadati; phylum Thermomicrobiota; class Thermomicrobia; order Thermomicrobiales; family Thermomicrobiaceae; genus Thermomicrobium; species Thermomicrobium sp. 4228-Ro. The sequence continues at coordinate 649,920 of NZ_JAPFQM010000001.1, read as the reverse complement.
CGCCACTGGGTGAAAGACCGCGACGCCTTGCTGGTAGCCGAAGCGAGCGAAGAGCTCACTGACGGCATCGGCCGATTCCGCGTCGGCTTCGACCGAGACTTCGATCCAGCGTGGCCGCATCGGTCAACCCTCGTCCTGCCGTGCGAAGGCGATCTCCGAGGAGTCGCCGACATTGACGCGCAGGAAGTCGCCGGCCACGCGTGCTCTGCGACCGACGATCGAGCGATGGAGCATCACGCCGTCGATCGTTGCACCTTCGTCGATGATCGAGTCAGTGACGATCGCGCGCGAGACGACAGCGCTGGCGCCGATGCTGACGTAGGGCCCTACGACCGCTCGTTCGATCGTCGCGCTGGGGTCGATGACGACCGGTGGAATGACGACACTGTTCGGGAAGGTGGGATGTTCCTGGGACTGGCGCTCCAGGAGGAAGCGGTTGGTTTGCAGCAGGGCTTCGACCGTGCCGCAGTCCTCCCAGACCGAAACTGGTTGCGCCACGATGGTGCGACCGCGATCGATCAGGATCTGGATCGCCTCGGCAAGGTAATATTCGTTTCCCCGCCGGCGGTCTTCGGCGATCTGCTGCTCGATGGCGTCGATCAGGTCAGCGAAATCGCGGAAGTAATAGACCCCGACGACGGCGAGATGGCTGACCAGCGTTTGGGGCTTCTCGACGAGCCGAACGATGCGACCGTCTTCGACGATCACGACACCGAAGCGGCGTGGATCGTCGACTTCTTTCACGAAGACCACACCGTCCCAGGTGCAGGTGACGAGCGACTCGAGATCGGCGTCGAAGATCAGATCCGGGAAGACGACGAGAGTCGGCCCGTCGATGAGCCCTTTCGCCTGCAAGAGCGCATGGGATTGTCCCAGCGGTTCGGGCTGTTCGACGAAGAGTGCCTCGAAGCGGTAGTGCGATCGCACGTAGTCCTCGATCTGCTCGCCGAGGTAACCGGTGACGAAGACGACGCGTTCGAGTGGCAGCGACAGGAGCCGGTCGAGGACATGGCCGAGGATCGGTTTTCCGGCAACCGTGACGAGCGGCTTCGGCTTGCTCCAGGTATGGGGACGAAGCCGCGTTCCCAGGCCTGCCACCGGAATGACGACGTGCATCCGTACACCTCCTCGGTCAGACTGCCGGCCGTCCGGCGTCGCCGGCGCGTGGTGTTGCTGCAGAGGAGTATGCTGGACGACCAGTCATCGAGAACACACTCGTCGTTCGGGATGGATCGTAGGTGCCGCTCTGACGCACCGGTATGCTGAGTCTCCACACATGGACACTCGACGGGATGCTGAGCAGGCGGAGCACTCACGTATGAGCGCTGGAACGAATGGCTCGTGTAACGCGCAGAGCGAACCCGACGAACCGACACGCGATCCCGGCCTGGGCAGTTTCCGAGACGGAGCGATGGAAGCGAGCGGTGCCCCCAGCGGGATTCGAACCCGCGATCTCCACCTTGAAAGGGTGGTGTCCTAGGCCTCTAGACGATGGGGGCGTGCACCCGCACAATCCATCTGAGTATAAACTTCGCAGCAGCGATTCGTCAAAGCTCGCTCGATTCGCCAGGAGGCGGCACATGCAAGACAGCCGAGCGTCGGTCGTCCAACCGGGCGCCCTGCGGCACGTCCGCTTCGAACGCGCGGTCGATCGTCTGGTCGGTATCTGGGCTCGACACTGGCTCGCAACCCTCAATCTCCTCACGGGCCTCTTCGCTGCTCTACCGCTGCTCGCACCGTGGCTGGTGGCGACCGGTCATCCGAAGCTCGCGGCGCCCATTTACTTTGCCTACCGGTTCGTCTGCCACCAGCGTCCGGATCGCAGCTTTTTCCTCTTCGGGGAGCAAGTCGCGTACTGCCAGCGTGACCTCGCGATTTACGTGGGCGTCTTCGTCCTCGGTCTCGTTTTCGTGCTCGTGCGTCATCGCCTGCCACCTCTGTCCTGGCGGGGGGCCGTCCTGCTCGCGTTGCCGGTGGCGCTCGACGGGACGACGCAACTCGTCGGGCTGCGGGAGAGTACGTGGCAGTTGCGCCTCTTCACTGGCACGCTCTTCGCACTCGCTGTCGTCTGGTTCGTCTATCCTCGGCTCGAAGTCGGGTTCGCGGAGATCCGCGCCGTGCTGGCGCGCCGCGAACGACTGGAGTCCGAACGACCGGCCGTCACAGAGGAGGCATCGTGCCGAGGATCTTGCGAGACAAGCGCATCGTCGTCGGCGTAACCGGGGGGATCGCTGCCTACAAGGTTCCCGAGCTCGTCCGGCGCTTGCTCCAGGGTGGAGCAGTCGTCGATGTGGTGATGACTCCGGCTGCGACCGACTTCGTCGGACCGCTCACGTTCCAGGCGCTCACCAGGCGGCCGGTACAGGTCTCGACGGTCGGCGTCTGGCAGGGCGAGCAGGCAGGGCACGTCACGCTCGGGGCACTGGCCGATCTGATGGTCGTGGCACCTGCCACGGCTGATGCACTGGCCAAACTGGCCCACGGCATCGCCGACGATGCGGTCACCCTCACCGCGCTCGCCTGCCCGGCACCGTTGATCGTCGCGCCCGCGATGGACCACCACATGTACCGGCACCCGGCAACGCAGGCGAACCTCGAACTCCTCCGGTCACGCGGCGTGACGATCGTCGGGCCGCATCACGGATCGCTCGCCTCAGGGATGATCGGTGAAGGTCGGATGGCCGAGCCGGACGAGCTGCTCGGGGCGGTCCGGCAGGTTCTCGGGCGCGATGGGCCACTCCGCCGTCGCCGGGTGGTCGTGACGGCGGGGCCGACACGCGAACCGATCGATCCGGTCCGCTTCCTCAGCAACTATTCGAGCGGAAAGATGGGTTACGCACTTGCCGAGGTGGCTCGTGACCGCGGTGCGACGACGATGCTCGTCAGTGGTCCGACGTGCCTCTCCGCACCGTACGGCGTGCAGCGGATCGAGGTGGAGACAGCAGCCGAAATGGCCCGCGCTGTCCAGGAAATGACCGCGAGCGCGGACGTCCTCGTCATGTGCGCTGCGGTAGCCGATTTCCGGCCGCGCTCCCCAGCGAGCGAGAAGATCAAGAAGCGGGAGGCATCGCTCGTCCTCGAACTCGAGCCGACCGAGGACATTCTGGCGAGCATTCACCGTCCGGGGCTCGTCAAAGTGGGCTTTGCGGCCGAGACCGAACGGCTCCTGGAGCATGCGCGAGAGAAACTGGAGCGGAAAGGTCTCGATCTCCTGGTCTTGAACGATGCTCGGCGGACGATGGGTGCCGATACGGCCCAGGTGTTCCTGCTGCGCCCGGGAAAACCGCCGGAGGTGTTGCCCGAGTTGCCGAAGGACGAGGTCGCTGAGCGTATCTGGGACGCCATTCAGCTCCTTTTGGAGGCAGGAACAGGCACGGGAATCGGATGAGCAGCTCGATGATGCCGGTCCGAACTCGTCGCACGCGTCGGCGGGGGCGCCTGGCCACGCGGTTGGCCGACTGGACGATGTTCGCTGTCTCGGTCTATTGGGCCCTCCTGGTCGGGCGCTGGTGTCTCCGGGTCTATGCGGCGGTGATGGGTGACCCGAGCGGTTCGCTGACCGCGTTCCACCGGTGGCTGGGCTTCCCGTTCACGGCGATACCGGTGGTCGGGACGCTTCCCGTTCTCCCTGACCTGTTTGCCGTGCTGGTGTCCGGTGTACTGGCGCTCAGCGTGCTCGGTGTCTTGGCCGGGTGGTCGCGCGAGCGATCCGGTCGCTAACGTGGTCATGGGTGCAGCGCGAAACGGTGCCGGGTGGCATGGTAGACTGCTGACGAAATGGGACGTCGCGGGCTGGAGCGTCGTCGTGCGGAAGAGGGGTAGCCGGTCGATGGTCAGAAATCTCGTGCGGGGTGTGTTGAATCTCGTGCTCGCAGCCGCGGCAACCTGGCTTGCGAACTACATCGTCGAGCGTTTGTTCGGCCCTGAGGAGGCCACGGAAGATTGACAGCAAGACAGCGAAGAGTGGCGAGTTCGACCATCGGGTATGGGGAGGGTAGAGCGTGGAGATCACACGACGTGACGTCGAGGGGCTCGGGGCGCTGCGCAGCGACGAGTGGCCGATCATCAGCCTTTATCTGCGCATCGACAAGGAACACATCACTGACGATCACTATTCGATCCGCTTGAAGAATTTGCTTCGCGATCTGGACCGGGCAAAAGAGCAACTCGGTCTGACGCGCCCGCAGAGCCAGGCGGTCGACGAGGACGTCGAGCGGATCCGTGCGTTCTTCCGCGATCACGGTGACGAGTTCGGGCAAGGAGTGGCGCTTTTCGCCAGTAGCCGGGCTGGCATCTGGCAGGTCTTTCACGTGCCGCGCGAAGTGGGGAACGAAGTCGATCTCGATTTTCGACCGGTCATCGGCCGGCTCGTGCGGGTAGTCGAGATGTTCGAACCGGTCTGTACGTGCTTGATCTCCCGCGATCGTGCACGCATCTTCCGTGGGCATCTCGTGAATTTCCAAGAAGTAGCGGTTCGCCTGGACGAAGAGGTACCAGGCCAGCATGGGCAGGGAGGCTGGTCGCAAGCACGTTTCGCGCGCCACATCGAAGACCATGTTCGCCAGCATTTCCAGCGGGTCGGGCAAGTGCTGTTCGAGCTCTTCGAACAAGATCCCTTCCGATTCCTCGTCGTTGCTGGGCCGGATGAAGTGGTGGCCGATTTCGTGGATGGCTTGCACCCGTACCTTCACGAGCGCTACGTCGGCTCCTTCAACTGCTTGATGGAAGCGAACGCCAAGCAAGTGCTGGAAGAGACGCGACGCATCGTCGCTGCGTGGCAGCGGCAGGAAAAGCAGCGCTACGTCGAACTCGTCCTGGCCGAAGCGCTGAGCCAGGATATGGCCGTCGTCGGTCTCGACCGTGTCGTCGAAGTGGTGCAGATGCAGAACGTGAACGCACTCGTCGTCGACGATCAGTTGCGTGCGCCGGGGCGATACTGCCTCCGTTGTGGAGCGCTGCAGCCGATCGGGAGCGAGGCAACCGAGTGCGCGTTCTGCAGCGGCCCGGTGCGCCAGCGCGAGAACATCGTTCCGGAAGTCTATGCCGAGGCGTACCGGCAGAACGCGAATCTCGTCTTCATCACCGAGCCAGAACTGCGAGCGCAGCTCGAACCGTACGGTGGCATCGGCGCGATCCTCCGTTACCGCATCGGAGCACCGGCGACAGCATGAGAGCGCACCCGTCACTCGCCTTGATCGCGAATGCCGGTGCCGGACGCGTGCGCGCCAGCACTGTCGAACGTATTGCACGAGTCCTCGCGCGCCGGTTCGCCGTCACCGTCGAGATCGGGCGGTCGCCGGAGGAGATATACGCACTGGCTCGCCGCTCGGCTGGACGTGCCGACCTCGTCGTCGCGTTCGGTGGTGACGGGACAGCCAGTCGCGTTGCCGCTGCGGTTGCCGGTTCCGGTTCGTCTTTCAGTGTCCTGCCCGGTGGTTCGACGAACCATGTGGTACAGCTGCTCGGCTTGCCGGCCGATCCGATCCGAGCAGCGCATGCGCTGACCGGTCCCGTGCGCTACCGCCGGCTGGATGTGGGGCGGATTTCCGCAGATCGCGTCCTGCTCTTTCTCGGTGGAGTCGGTATCGATGCGGAGATCGTGGCGGACGCTTCGCCAGGCGTCAAGCGCTTCTTCGCCTGGCGGAGCTACCTGATCCCTGGTCTTCGCCATCTCGGTGACGGGCCCTGGTCGTTCACGATCGAGATCGACGGCGCACGTCATGAAGTCACGGCTCGTACCGTGCTGGTCGCCAACGGCTCGTTCCTGGTCCATCCGTATTTCCGGCTCGGCCCTGACATCGATCCCAGCGATGGGTCTCTCGATGTCCTCGCGTTGACACCGGGAAGTCTCGCGGGTTGGGTCGAGGTCTTCACGTGGGCCGCACTCGGCCGTCTCTGGCGCGCGCGATCGGTGCGCCGCTGGCGTGGCCAGCAGGTGTCGATCACCCCATGCGGACGAGCGCCGGTCGAAGTCGACGGGGACCCCTACCCTGACCTGTCAGCGTTGTCTGTCACGATCGAACCGGCTGCCTTGACGGCTGTCGTTCCAGCCTTCAGTCGCGGGGTCGGCGAAGAGCGGGCGAACCGTTACGGATAGGTCGCCGATTCGTCCCAGCGCTGGCCGAGGGGACCACGGTCTTCCCCGTCGATGATGACTCGAACCAGCGGTGCGTTACCGGACGACACCGTCATCGTCTGTCCCCGGAACACTCGTCTCGTACCGGGCTCGAGCACCTCGGCCAACACGGTTTGGCCATCGACGGTTGCCTGCACCCAGACGCGACCTTGCGCGAGAATCTCGAACGTGTGCTCCTCGCTCGGCGGTGGAGAAGGTTGCGTTGCCTCAACGGGAGCGGCTGTCGGAGTGACGGGTGCAGGGCTTTCTGTGGGTTGTGTTGTCGGCGCCGTGGTTCTCAGCCCCAGCGTGCCGGGAGTGGGTGTCTCCGGTATGGCCGTCGAGGTCCGCGCTGCTGCGGGAGATCCGACCGTCGGTGTCGACGCGACGGAAGGAGTCTCCCCGATGTCTCTACTGGCAGAGAGCGTCGGCGTAGGTTGCTCGCGCGGCGCGAGATAGGTCGTGTACACCAGCGCAAAAACGATGGCGGAGATCGCGAGCATGAACACGATGACGGCGAAGTTGGGGGCCCAATGCGCCATCGGCTCGCGGACTTGCCGGACAGCGGGGACAACGCGGAACCCCATGCTCCGTTGACCGTGAGCCTCCTCGAACTTCGCGAGAACGGTCAGGGGGTCCAATCCGAGATATTGCGCATAGATGCGCACGATGCCTCGCGCGTAGGTGAGCGGCGGCAGCTGGTCGAACGCTTCCTGCTCGAGTGCAGCGAGGTACCGGCGATGGATGCGTGTCGCCCGCTCAGCATCGGTCAGGGAGACCCCGCGGTATGCCCGGGCATTCCGCAGCAATTCGCCGAACTCGCCCATCGCTCACTGCCTCACGAACTCGCGCGCCGGCGGCGTTCCAGCCGTTCGCTGAGCAGCTGACGAAGGAACTCATCGACGTGCGGAGTCGGCTGCCCGTGATGCGAAATATCGGCGTGTTGCAACCACCAGTCGTCGCTGGGGAGCCACCACGAGCCGAGCGTACTGGCACAGGCCAAGGTATCAGCGATGACCTGCCGTCGCTCCGGGAACGCGTAGGGATTGGCACACCAACCAGTGCGGCCATCGCCTGAGGGGCGAAAATCGCGACAGGTGCGGCAGATGCGCGGAAGAGCGGCCAGAATCTCTTGCGCATCGGGGGAAACGTCGTCGAGAGTAGGTTCGGTGGTCGGTTCCTCTTCCACTCGATCGAGCGGAGCTGCCATGTCGCCCGTGTGCTCGCTAAGGAGCGGGAACGGTTCCGTCTCGCCGCTCCGGCCAGTGCGCGCATGGTCGAGTGCAGGCTCGGCAGCGGGCCGCTCGTCGAATGGTTCGGTCGCGTGCCAACGTGGTGGAACCGGCGGTTCGAAAGCCGTGTCGAGATCCTCAGTCGAGCGGCGATCGGAATGCCAGGCCCAGGAACCTGCCACGCTCGCTGCTTCGGTTCGGTCGAGATGCTCGCGCGGTTCCCAGAGGTCTTCGTCCCAACCGGTGCGGCAGGCAAGTTCGCCGCGGCGCACGAAGACCATATGCTGGAGCCCCTGACGCTTCGGGTGCCGGCACCATCCGGATCCTGCGAGTCCTCCCTCTTCGAAATACCGGCAGGTACCGCAGCGTCGCTGTGTCATACCGTCCTCCTCAGGGCATGGAGCGGGCGCCGTTCCCGACGCCGCGGAGCGCTCGGTTCGTCGGCCATCCCCTCGACCGAGTATCCTAGCACAGGTACCGGGTGACGCGACTGCAGCTGACCCCTGCCCTTGGTTTTTCGGCTATACTGGTAGACTGTATCGAGGACACGGGCGCCGTGCGCCTGTGGAGGGAGATTCCATGCAGCTCGTACAATTGCAACCTCGACAGGCCCAGGTAACCGCGGAGATCCCCGGAGTCAAGCGTTTTCACATTTGGACGATCGGCTGCCAGATGAACGAGGCCGAGTCGGCAAAAGCGGCAGCGCTCTTGCGTCAGGCCGGCTATCTGCCAGCTGTGCGTGAGTGGGATGCCGATGTCGTCATCGTCAATACCTGTGTCGTTCGTCAGCAGGCCGAGGACAAGGCGCTCGGCTATATCGGTGCGCTGGCGAGGCTCAAGCGGCGCAAGCCGCATGTCCGCATCGCGGTGACCGGGTGTCTCGTCGCTGGTCAGGAGCGGCGTCTCGCCGAGCGGTACCCGTGGGTCGATCTGTGGTACGGGCCGTCCGAGTTCGAGCGGCTCGTCGAGATCGTGCCGGAACTGGCCGAGGTCGATGTCGACCTCGTCGAGTTGCCCCACTACTACGAAGGACAGTCCGATCCGGATGTGACGGCCTTCGTGCCGGTGATCTATGGCTGCAATTTCGTTTGCTCCTATTGCATCGTTCCGTACCGGCGCGGGCGCGAGCGCAGTCGCCCCGTCGAACAGGTGGTCGCGGAAGTGGAGCGGCTGGCTGCGCGTGGAGTCCGCGAAGTGACGCTGCTCGGGCAAACAGTGAACGCGTATGGTCACGACTTGCCTGGGCAGCCGGATCTCGCGGATTTGCTCGCACGCGTGCATGAGGTTCCCGGCATCGAGCGGATCCGCTTCCTCACCTCGCATCCGAAGTACTTCAGCGACAAACTGATTCAGGCGATCGCCGATCTCCCGAAGGTGTGCGAGCACGTCAACCTCCCGGTGCAGGCCGGTGACGACGAGGTGCTGCGTCGAATGCGGCGGAATTACACGGTCGACGAGTACCGTGAGCGGATCGCACGCATCCGCGAGTTGATCCCGGACGTGACGCTCTCGACCGACATCATTGTGGGCTTTCCGGGCGAGACGGAAGCGCAGTTCCTGAACACCTATCGCCTGTTGGAAGAGATCCGGTTCGACAAGGTGCATGTCGCGATGTACTCCCCGCGGCCGGGAACCTTGTCGGCTCGCTGGGTCGACGATGTGCCACGCGAGGAAAAGCGGCGGCGCCATCGGGCGATCGAAGCCTTGCAAGAACGGATCGCCCGGGAGCGCAACGCTCGTTACCTGGGACAGACGGTCGAGATTCTGGTCGACGGGATGGCGCGTGGTCGCTGGCGTGGCCGGACGCGCGGGAACACGCTCGTCTTCTTCGAGGCTCCTGGCAACTGGAAGGGTCGCTTCGTTCAGGTGCGGATTACGCAGACGAGTCCGTGGTACCTGCTCGGTGAACCAGTCGCGGTCGAAGAATCAGTCGCTGCTGGCGCAACGCGATAACCGAGACGGAGGCTGAGGAGAACGATGTCAGCATTGGCGAACCAGGGCGGTCATGAACGTCGGCTCTTGCGACGTCTGACGCAAGCAGCCAAGCAGGCTGCTTTCCAGGGAAACTGGCAGCGGGCCGTCGAACTCAACCAAAAGATTACCGAGTTGGCGCCGCGCGATGTGGCAGCGTGGAACCGGCTGGGGCATGCCTACGCTGAACTCGGGCGGGTGGCGGATGCGCGCGCTGCTTACCAGCGTGCACTGGAGATCGAGCCGGGCAATCCGATCGCCCAGCGGAACGTCGCACGGCTCGAGTGGCTCGTGAGCCAGACGCCCGACGGCGTCATTCCGATGCCGAGCAGCCGTCCAGCACCGCGACACGATGTCTTCATGGAAGAGATGGGGCGAACGTACGTGACCGATTTGCTCCGTCCTGCACCGCCGGTCGTTTTGGCTCGCCTCTTCCCAGGTCAAGAGGTTTTTCTCGACATGCAGGACAGTGCCGTGTTCGTTGTCGATGCGGACGGCACACGGCTCGGCCAGCTGGAGGGGCGAATCGCTCGCCGACTCATCGATCTCGTCCGGCAAGGCAATGTCTATCGTGCCTATGTGGTGCAGTTGACCGGTGATACGCTGCGCGTGATCCTTCGGGAGGTATTCCGCGCACCGCATCTCATCGACACACCCTCCTTCCCGCCGCAGCCGAAGATCGCTCCGCCTCGCCCGTACCTGCCGGAGACGTTCGGCCGCGAGGAGGTGCTGGAGGAGGAAGAGGAACTGCTGGAAGAGGCCGAAATGCTCGAAGCAGAAGAGGTCGAGGCGGAGACTGTCGAGGAGGAAGAGTCGGTCGCGGAGGAGTTGCTCAGTACGGTGGACGAGGAGTCGCTCATTTCCGACTTCGATCTCGACGAGTCACTGGAAACGTGATCGTGCGAGGAACCACACGAGAGGCCGGGCTCGCGATGACCGAGCCCGGCCTCTCGTCTTGCTCGTCATACTCCTGTCAGCGGAGGAAAGACGTCAAGACCAAGAGGACGAGCAGAAGAAACGCAGTGACCCATGCGAGACGCTTCAGGTCGGCTTTGATGAGCGCATATTCTTCGTCGACCCGACCCCACGGACTGATAATGCCACTGCCAGTATTTATGGGGGAAACTCCCGTCGCTCGTACTGCAGACTGCGGTGATGCAGGAGTAATCGAACGCGCTGTGCGCTTCGCTGTCTTGCGTCGCGGCTTCCGTGTGTTCACGCGTCCCATACTGATCTGCCCCTGAGCCTTCCGCTCGCCAACGCAGTATATCATCACCGCCTGACCCGTCGAACTTCGACGAGCATCCCACGTACGAGATGCCACTGTTGTGCTGCATTCCCGTTGCGGACAGCGAGTTCGAGTCCACCGTGACTGCCGAAGTAGGCAACCGGCTGCCCCGGTTCCACATCGCCGAACGTCCGGGAGATGCCCTGGATGTGGAGCGAACCACAGGTTACGGTCAGGCGCTCGGGTGGTGCCGGTAGGTGCTCGGGTCGAATGAGCGTTCGGGCATTGCCGAAATGGTCGATCGACACGATCGGACCGCGCACACCGTCAGCTGCGACCTCGAGGGCGGGTAGAAGCAAGCGTGCGAGCGTCGCGGGATCGACGGGGGACCCGACACGCTCGGGAGACGTGCCGGAGGCGAGGGCTGCAGCGACCGGTCCGAAGATGTCCCGGCCATGGAAGGTCGCGGAGACGGGGTGCCGGAAGAACTCGCTCCGATCGAGTGACCACGCCTGCACGGAACGTGCCTCTTCGAGCACGAAGGTCACCAACCCGTTATCCGGGAGCACGAAGAGGTGCGCGTCGGCGAGCACAGCGACCGGCCGCCGGCTGGTACCGACTCCCGGATCGACCACGGCGAGGTGCACCGTTCCCGATGGGTAGACACGCCAGCACGTCGCGAGCTGGAAGGCCCCCTCGAGGATGTCCTGTGCCGGAATCAGGTGACTGATGTCGACGATCGTCAGGCCTGGATGGCGAGCGAGCATGACCCCTTTGACTTGAGCGACATAACTATCCTGGATGCCGTAGTCACTCAGGAACGTGACGATCCCGGTCGCTCGCCATTCCTGTTCCATCGGTCGCTGCCCTTCACCAGGCGAGTGCATAGGCATCGCTCCGCGGGTCGGCTGCCGCTTCGAGCGCGATGTCCCGATCTCCGCGGCGGAGCACCAGTTGGCAGGAGCCGATCGGCCCCCAGCGCGGAAGCCGTTCCACCCGATGCCCGCGTGCCTGGAGCCCTTCGATCGTCGCATTCGGTAGGCGACCTTCGACCTCGACGAGCCCGTCGGCACCCCGGGACGAAACCGCTGCTCGGCCGGAGCGGCGGAAGCGCCAGCGGGGGAGTTCGACGGCTTCCTGCGCCGAGAAGCCGAATTCGAGCAGATGGGTGAGGACGTGGACGAGAACGTGCGGTTGTGCATCGCCACCCGACGAACCGATGCCGATCAGCGTCCGGTTGCCTGTCACCGCGATAGGGCTCAGCGCGTGGCGGACACGGCTCCCAGGAGCGAGACGATACGGTGCCTGCGGGTCGAGGGTACGAGAGACCAGGGCGTTATTGAGCAGGATCCCGGTGTCGCCGGCGACGAAGCCGGAACCGAATGGCTCATGTAGACTCGCCGTTCCGACGATCGCGAGTCGCGTGCTGTCGACGACCACGAATGCGGTCGTCGCGGTTCGCTCGCGTCGTTCCGCGGCGTGGCGTGGCGTGCTTCGGCGCAGATCGATCGTTCTGGCGAGCGCCTGCGCGTGAGCAGGATCGAGCGCCTCGGCCGGGAGCGGGGTGGGCGCGTGCGAGTTCGCCGTCCAGCGTTCGCGTTCGACTTCGGCGAGCTTCGTGGCTTCGATCATGACGTGCAGGAGTTCAGCCGAGAGCGGCTTCCAGCCCGCGACGGGAAAGCGATCGAGCAGAGCGAGCGTGAGAAGCAGTTCCTGCGCTCCAATGCTCGATGGTGGTGCCCACACGGTCCACTCCCGATATCCGAGCTGGAGCGGTGGCTCCGGTTTCGCTTCTGCCAGCGCGAGGCTCTCGGTGGAAAGGACACCACCCGCTTGTCGCAGGGAGCGGACCAGTTGCTCGGCCAATCGACCGCGATACAGTTCGGCGAACCCGGCCGTCGCGAGGATTTCGAACGTCCGCGCCAAGTGCGGCTGCCGGAGGATGTCACCGGGTTGAGGCGGACGGCCCGCGGGAACGAACGTGCGTGCCGCCCACTCGTCTGTCGTCAAGCGATCGGTATACGCAGCGAGGTAGGCGGACAGGTTGTGACTCACCGGGAAGCCGTCAGCGGCGAGTTCGATCGCCGGCGCGAGTATCTCGCGAAGGGGGAGTGTGCCCCAGCGGGTATAGAGGAGTTCCCAGGCTCGGGCGGCAGCCGGTACCGCCACGGTCAGTGGCCCATGCTCGGGGATACCGTCGCGAAAGCGTTCCGGGGTGGCTTCGAGCGGAACCAGGCCGATCCCGTCGATCGCCCATGCTTGACCCGTGCGGGAGTCGATGACCAATGCGGCGAGATCGCCACCCAGGCCGGACATGTGCGGTTCGACGACATTCAGCGCAGCAGCGATCGCGAGAGCCGCATCGATGGCCCTACCACCTCGTTCCAGCATGCGTGCGCCTGCCCAGGTGGCGACAGGATGGCCACTGGCGATCGCCCAGCGGCGACCCATCACGACCGGCCTTCCGGCTCGCTCGGCGAAAACCGGTACGATGCGACTCCTCATGGCACGTCTCCGCCTCCACGATCCAGTACGCGACGCGCCAACGCGAGTGCCTGCGCATAAGCCTCGGGCGTATTCGCGTTCAGGAACGAAAGGAGATCAGGGTCGTACCACCGCACGAACGCTTCTTCGACGCGCTGTACCCGAACGGACGAGAAGAAGCTGACGATCTTGTAGCGGCTCTCGGCGAGGCATCGCTCGATCGCCGGTATGCAGGTCTTGGCGTAGACGGCATGCAAGGTCTCGAAGGTCTCGTCTCCGCCCTGGTCGGTGCGGATCGACCGAACGGGGACGAGGACATCATAGTCGCGTGGGATGGCCAGCAGTGCGGCGAGCAAGCGAGGATTGACGAAGGGAAGGTCGCAGGAGAGCACGAGACAGTAGTCGTGGCGCGCGGCGTGCAAGGCCGTATCGATGCCACCGAGAGGGCCACAGCCAGGAAAGCGATCCGGTACCACCGGCACTCCGAACTGCTCGTACTCCGGCCGATCGGACGCGACGATGAACAGATCGTCGGTCAACGGGCGCACGCGACGGATCATGCGTGCGAGCAGCGGCTCTCCCAGAAAGTCGAGGAGCGCCTTATCGCGCCCCATGCGTCGACTTTGTCCGCCAGCGAGGAGAGCGATACTCGCCTGCATGCTTTCCTCCGAGCGCGAGTGTAGCGCAATCGCCCGTGCATGCAGCAGACCGTCGCCGGCGCCCGCTGCGTAGCCCGGTGTGGGACGTGATGGTGGACAGCGATTGTCCCCCGGATGCCGTGTCCGCTATACTGGAAGGAGCGATCCCCAGTCGAGAGGGCCTCACCATGAGCAGAGGTCCAGCAATTGAGGGGTGTAGGCGCGAGGGCAGTATACCTCGACGCGCTTGTGCTGTTGCTTCGGCAGAGGTAACGTGGGCCCGAGGGAAGAGGAAGAAAGGAGCGGTGCGATGAACTCGAGCCTGATCAGCAAGATCGAAAAGGCTCGACGGTACGCTGCTGAACCGGATCGGGCTCATATCGAGTCCCTGCATATCCGGTTCCGTGGCGATCACGATGTCTACGACGTGCGTTTCGAGCAGGGAACGTGGTTCTGCACCTGCCACTCGTTCGAAGCGCTCGGGCTCGGTACATGCAGCCATATCATGGCGGTCGAACGCTTGCTCGGCCTTCTCGCTCCGCGTCCAGCTGAACCCGCTGAGCCTGTCCTGTAATACGCCGAGCACGACCGAACTCAGGGGGCGCCGACTCGGTGCCGAGTGAGTGCCCTTGACGGGAAATCGTTGGGGTCCCCTGCTGGAAAGGCGCTCGAGCGGGGCCGGGGGATCCTTGCATGAGTCCGTCGACCGTGTGGCGCGTGGCCAGTGGTACCGAACAGGGGGTATGGATGTCTTTCGACGTGACGTGGTACGCACAGTCTGCGTTCCGTATCGACGTCGACGGGTTGCGGATCTATCACGACCCGTTTCGGATTCCGGACGGTGAGCCGAGTGCGGATGTCATTCTGATCAGTCACGAGCACTTCGATCACTGCTCTCCCACCGACGTCGCGAAGATACGCGATCCTGAGCGGACGCTCCTCATCGTCAATCCGACAGCCGCACAAGGCGAAGGGCTTCTTCCACCAGTACATGTGATACGGCCTGGTCAGGAGATTGCGCACGGGCCACTCCAGGTGCGAGCTGTGCCAGCATATAACCTCAACAAGTTCCGCAGTCCTGGTGTTCCGTTCCATCCGCGCGAGCGCGAGCATGTGGGGTATATCTGCCGAGTCGGCTCGGTGACCTGGTACTTCGCTGGCGATACCGACGCGATTCCGGAGATGGCCGAATTCGGTCCGGTCGATTATGCGTTTCTCCCGGTCAGCGGCACGTACGTTATGACCGCTGAGGAAGCTGCAGAAGCGGTGCGGATGCTGAAGCCGCGTGTGGTGATCCCGATGCATTACGGGGCGATCGTCGGCTCTGTCGAGGATGCCAGACGGCTCGCCGCGCTCGTACAGGGGGTCGCGGAAGTCAGGATCTGCGAACCACGCGGAGCCGGTGCCTGAGCGTCAGCGCGAACCGGTGAGCAGCGCAGCGAACTCCTCGAGGCTCATCTCGCCCCGAACGCGTACTCTCGGCAGTGCGAGCCAATCGTCATCGGCCTTTGCCCATCCGGGCTGCGTCGTCACCGCGATGCGGTAGCCGGCGTGTGCCGTAGCTGCCTCGACCCGACTGTCGAATTTGCCCGCCGGATAGGCGAATGATACCACCGGATGGCCGAGTGCTTCGCTGAGCGCACGCTGGCAGTCAGTCAATTCCTGCACAAGGCTCTCGGCGGAAGCCTGGGTGAGATCGACATGGTGCACGGTGTGGCCTCCGATCTCGACGAGGCCAGAACGATCCAGCTCCCGCACCATGTCCCAGGTGAGGTAACGCGGCGTATCGAGGAAACCGGTAATGACGAACACGGTCGCGTGGAAGTGATAGGAGCGTAAGATCGGCCAGGCGTTCTCGTAAAAATCGCGGTAGCCATCATCGATGGTGAGCACGATCGGCTTGGGAGGCGCTGGCATCGTACCCTGCCGCAGCGCAGCGAGTTCCGATAGGGTGATGGGCGTATAGCCGTGGGGCGCGAGCCAGTGCAGCTGTCGCGGAACGACTCCGGATCGACCGAAAGGCCACGCCCGATCGGGTCTTCCGGTCCGGGGAGAGGCCGGATGTAGTGATACATGAGGATCGGTACGGGATCCGTGAAGGGGTGTGGGACCGGTGTCGGCGACGCGGCGGTCGATCCCGGAGTGGGTAGAAGGGGTGTTGGTCGCTCACTGAGGGAGGTGGTTGCGCCCTGGCTCGACTGGGGGTGGGCGATCCGGTGGCTCCTCCGTGAACTCGCTGCCCGCAGCTGGTGAAGCGACCTCGGTGCGTCCACGGTTGGGCGCACTGGACGCGTGATCCGCACGGGTGCCGAGGTAGCCGGTGACACGAGGACGACTGCCGAGAAGAGAAGAACAGGACGAGGAGGTGCGTGATGCGCCGCACAGCCTTCGGTACCCCCACTGGCGTGTCCGTCCCCCTCGAACTCCAGGTTGACGCGAGCGACGTATGCTGCCGCTCGCCCGGATTCTATAATCGCGACGCTGATCGGCACAGGATGGATGGGGGATCCGATGCGAGTGCACGGTGGCGAGGCAGTCGTACGCACACTGGAGCGGTTAGGCGTTGAGGTCGTGTTCGGCATCCCAGGCGTGCACACGCTGGCGATTTACGACGCACTGTATTCGTCACCGATCCGGCACATTCTCGCTCGGCACGAGCAGGGTGCTGGTTTCATGGCGGACGGGTATGCGCGGGTATCCGGGAAGCCAGGTGTCGCGATCGTCATCACTGGCCCGGGCGTGACGAACATCGCTACTGCGGTCGGGGAGGCCTACGCGGACTCCTCGCCGCTCGTGGTCATCGCCTCGAACGTCGAGCAGGACTGGCAGGGACAGATGCTCGGACACCTGCACGACTGCCGGGACCAGCTCGGCATCATGCGTGTGCTCACGAAGTGGGCTGATCGCGCCCGCGGCGTCCCGGAGGTGCCGACCCTCATCCGGGAGGCGTTCAGCCAGGCGATCAACGGTCGTCCCCGGCCGACCCATGTCGAAGTCCCGCTCGACGTGCTCCGAGGTACGGGTGAGATCGATCTTGCGCATCTGGAACAACCGGCGCGGATTGCACCGCAACCGAGCTCAGGGGCGGTCGAGCTTGCGGTCGCTGCGATCGAAGCGTCCGAACGCATCGTTATCTACTGCGGGGGCGGGGCGGTGGCGAGCGGCGCGAGTGCTGAACTCGTCGAACTCGCCGAACGTCTGGGCGCGGCAGTGCTCACGACGATCCAGGGGAAGGGGGCCGTGCCGGAGGATCACCCGCGCTGCCTCGGCAATCTCTGGGAGGCTGGAAATCCGGTCGATCGCCTGCTCCGGCAGGCCGATCTGGCCATCGTGTTCGGTTCCAAGCTCGGGGCTCAGGACACCGAGAACGGCAAGCTGCCCTTACCGGAGCGCCGGATCCGCGTCGATATCGACGCGGGCGAGATTTTGCGCCAGTATCCGCCGAGTCTCGCCATCCTCGCTGACGTGCGGGCGGCTGCGCGTGCGTTGCTGGAGGCACTGGCGTCACGCGGCATCTCGCGCTCGGGTTGGTCGGTGGAGGAACTCGCAGCGTGCAAGCGCGCAGCGCTCGAACAGGCGTGGGGCGCCGAGCACGCCGAGTGGCTGCGGGCGCTCCGCGCGGCGCTGCCACGCGACGGGATCCTGGTCAACGACATGACGATGATGGCGTACGTCGGCAACCGGCACTATCCGGTCTACGAACCCCGCACCTATCTCTTCCCGACCGGCTACGGGACACTCGGCTTCGCGCTGCCCGCGGCGATCGGTGCGAAAATCGCGCGCCCGGAGGCGGCCGTAGTCGCACTCGTCGGTGACGGTGGCTTCCAGTTCACCATGCAGGAGGTCGCGACAGCGGTACAGTTCGAGCTCGGTATCCCGATCGTCCTCTTCAACGATGCGAGTTATACGGCTGTGAAGGACGAGCAGGCCCGCTCGTACGGGCGTCGCTTCATCGCGGTCGACCTCGTGAATCCCGATTTCCTGCGTCTGGCCGAGGCGTATCGGATTCCGGCCGTTCGAGCGACATCCCCGGACATGCTCACCGAGGCTGTCACCGCCGCGCTCAACCGATCCCGGCCGACGTTGATCGAGGTGCCGATCGACTTTCCAGTCTGACGGCGGAGACGGCAGTATCCGGTCAGCCGTGGATCGTCGTACTTGACAAACGACGGAGCATGGTTTAGGCTACGAGGGAATACTGGAGGGTGTGGCGCCGATGGCTCGCTGGCCCGACCTGACGATCGCGATTATTTCGATCATTCGGCCCCGCGTGGCGGGGTATGCGGCGTTGGGGAGGGTCGAGCCCTAGGCGTGTGAAAGAGTAATCAGCGCGAACGGAGTGACGGCGGCCTCCCCGACGCGGGGAGGCCGCCAGGTGTCTGGAGGAGGGTCATGAACGAGCACGAGGGACGATGGGTGGCGATTTACGACACGACGCTGCGCGACGGGACGCAGGGTTCAGGCGTCTCGCTGACTACCGAGGACAAGCTGAAGATCGCCCGCGCGCTCGACGAGCTGGGCGTTGCCTACATCGAAGGTGGTTGGCCTGGCTCGAACCCGAAGGACATGGCGTTCTTCGAGCGCGCTCGCCACGAGCAGTGGAAGCATGCGCGGATCGTGGCATTCGGGAGCACGCGTCGGGCTGGTATCGCCGTCGAGGACGACGCGAATCTTCGACTGTTGCTCGCTGCCGAAACGCCGACGGTCACGATCGTCGGCAAGGCATCGTCGTTCCAGGTGCGCGAGATCCTCGGGACGACGCTCGAGGAGAATCTCCGCATGGTGGCGGAGTCGGTTGCCTACCTCAAGCGGGCTGGGCGCGAGGTCATCTTCGATGCCGAGCACTTCTTCGATGGGTACGCCGAGGATCGCGAGTACGCGCTTGAGGTGCTCCGAGCCGCCTGCGATGCCGGTGCCGATGCTGTCGTGCTCTGCGATACCAACGGTGGCACACTGACCGATCCCCTGGTACGAGCTGTCCGTGACGCGATCGCTGCGGTTTCCTGCACGGTCGGGATCCACACGCACAACGACTGCGAGCTGGCGGTCGCGAACAGTATCGCGGCAGTACTGGCTGGTGCGACGCATGTCCAGGGAACGATCAATGGGCTCGGTGAGCGAGTCGGGAATGCCAATCTTTGCTCGATCATCCCGATCCTCGAGTACAAGCTCGGCTACCGGTGCCTGCCACCGGGACAGTTGCGCAAGCTGACCGAAACGTCTCGCTACGTGGCCGAGGTCGCGAACCTCACGCACGATCCGCGCCTGCCGTTCGTCGGTGCCTTCGCGTTCACCCACAAGGCAGGACTGCACGTCAACGCGATCGCCAAACATCCGTCAGCCTATGAGCATATGCCTCCGGAAGTCGTCGGGAATACGCGGCACGTGTTGGTGAGCGAGTTGAGTGGCCGCAGCAACATCATCGTCAAGGCGCGGAGCTTCGGGATCGAACTCTCCGACAAGCCGGAGGTGGTGCGGCGCGTCCTGGAGCAGATCAAGGAATTGGAGTTCCAGGGGTACTGGTTCGAAGACGCCGATGCGTCACTCGAGCTCCTGATCCGGCGGAACTTGCCGGACTATCGGCCTCCCTTCGAAGTCCTCGACTACACTGTGCTGACCGAGTACCGCAACGGACGTGGCATGCTCGCCGAAGCGATGGTGAAGCTGCGGGTCGGCGACCAGGTGTTCCACACCGCAGCAGAAGGAAACGGGCCGGTGAATGCGCTCGACCGTGCCACGCGTAAGGCTCTGCAGGAGTTTTACCCGGAGATCGCGAAGGTCGAGCTCGAGGACTACAAGGTGCGCGTGCTGGACGACCACCACGGGACAGGAGCCAAAGTACGCGTCTGGATTCGCTCCGGAGATGCCCAAGGCAGTTGGAACACGGTCGGGTCGTCGGAAAACATCATCGAAGCGTCGTGGCTCGCACTGGCAGATAGCCTCGCCTACCCGCTGGTGACGCGACCTGAGGTCGCGGCGAGGATCCCGCAGCTGGTACCGGTCGCACCGTGAGGCAGAATGAGGCGGGGCAGGTGGTGTGTGCCTGACGCCTGCCCCGCCCTTCGCGATCGTCACGTGTCAGAGCAAGCCCTCGCGATAGAAGAGTTCGGCGTTGAGGACCGAAGCCCCAGCAGCACCGCGGATCGTGTTGTGCCCCAGTACGACGAAGCGGATATCGAAGACCGGGCAGGGCCGGACGCGGCCGACCACCGACGCCATCCCGCGTTCGGCATCGCGATCGAGTACCGGCTGCGGGCGATCCGGCTCGTCGAGCACGATCACGGGGTGGCGCGGCGCGCTGGGAAGTTCGAGTTCCTGAGGGCGAGCACGGAAGGAGCGCAGCACCTCGATCACCTCGGCCGCAGTTGCCTGCTGGCGGAGCTTGAGGCTGACAGTCTCGAGATGCCCGTCACGAACCGGCACCCGATTGCAGTGCGCACTGAGCGTCAGCGGAGCGTCCTGGAAGATGCCGTCGGCCCACTGGCCGAGGATCTTGCGGGATTCGGCTTCGATCTTCTCTTCCTCGCCGCCGATGTACGGGATCACGTTGTCGATGAGATCGAGCGAGGGGACACCGGGATAACCGGCTCCCGACGCGGCCTGCAACGTGGTCACGATACCTTGTTCGATCCCGAAGGCATCGTAAAGCGGCTTGAGAGCGAGAACGAGATGGATCGTCGAGCAGTTCGGGTTGGCGACGATGAACCCATCGCGCCAGCCGCGGAGCTGCCGTTGCCGCTCGATCGCCCGGGCATGGTCCGGATTGACCTCGGGAATGAGGAGCGGTACGTCAGGATCCATGCGGTGATCGCGCGCATTGGTGAAGACCTTCTTTCCCTCACGGGCGAGCGCTTCCTCGATCGCGCCTGCAACTCCGCCAGGCAGCGCGGAGAAGACGACCGGACTCTGGATCGGTTCTTCGATGTGCTTGACGACGATATCGCGGACTTCCTCCGGTGGCGCAGCGCTGATGCGCCAGTTCACCGCATCGGCGTACCGTTTACCTGCGGAGCGGTCGCTGGCTACCAGCTCGGCGATGCGGAACCAGGGGTGACCAGCCAGCAACTGCACGAAGCGCTGTCCGACACTCCCGGTCGCCGCCAGAATCGCGACATCGATCCGTTCTGCCACGACAGCCTCCTTTCACGAAAACGTCCGACACAACAAAACCGGCAGAGGCAACAGCCCCTGCCGGCGCTCGCTCGGGATTCACCGCGCGTCACGGGCTGCCCGAGCGCACGCCGGCGCGACGAGTCGCTGTTGTCGTAGTCGTGACGCGGCCAGTCATGCGCACGGCGTCCACTCCTTCAAGCACCCTTCCCGTTGCGCGAGGCGCCAGGGCTCGCCTACCCTGTGTGCGCCTGGCGTCACTGTACCAGGCATGGCGTTGTGGGTCAAGGAAACGAGCGGAGAGGGTCGTCAGATGCAGACAGTCGGTGTCGCGTTGCTCGGAGTCGGAACGGTCGGCTCAGCTGTTGCCAAGACCCTCCAGGACAAGGGGGACGAGCTTGCGCGACGCACAGGCCTTCGGATCGACGTGCGCTGGGGCATGGCTCGCCATCCGGAACGGGTGGTCGCGGCTGGTCTGCCGGAACATGCTGCGACCACCAGTATCGATCCGATACTCGAGGATCCGGACGTGGTCGTCGTCGTCGAGGCACTGGGCGGTGAGGAGCCAGCTGCCACCTACTTGAAACGTGCCTTGCTGGCGGGGAAACACGTCGTCACGGCGAACAAGGAGGCTCTGAGCAAGCACTTCGCGGAGCTGGTCGCTGTGGCGCGCGAGAGGCAGCGAGCGCTCCTCTTCGAAGCGAGCGTGGGAGCAGGAATTCCGCTGATGGCGAGCCTGCGGCAGCTCTTGTCGGTCAACCGCGTGGAGCGGATCCGGGGTATCGTGAACGGGACGACGAACTTCATCCTGACCATGATGGCCGAGGAGGGGGTAGCATACCATGACGCCCTGCGCGAAGCACAACGCCGCGGCTACGCCGAGCCGGACCCGACTGCTGATGTCGAGGGGTTCGATGCGGCTTACAAGCTGAGCATCCTCGCCTCGCTCGTGGCTGGCCGGCATATTCACCCCGAGCGGATCGATCGCCGCGGGATAACCAGCGTCACGCCGGATCAGATCCTCGACGCGCGGACGCGCGGTGGGGCGGTGAAACTGATTGCGGAGGCGGTGTACAAGAACGGCGATTGGGAACTGCGGGTGCATCCGGTCTTCGTCTCGGGGAACGACCTTCTCGCGCACGTGCGCCTCAATTTGAATGCGATCGAACTCACCTGTGACCGGGTCGGCACGGTCGTCCTGTACGGGCCAGGGGCTGGCCCCGCGCCCACCGCCGCTGCGTTGATCGCCGATGTCATCGATGCCGTGCGGTTCGGCCCGGCGCTGCTTCCGCGGATCGATCCAGCTGGCTGAACTCGTGCGGTGTTGAGGATGCAGGGGGTCGACTGCAACCGATCCCCTGCTCCTGCGTTGCGTTTCGCTCGACGTGACGTCACGGTTCCGCGAGGAAACCGGCGATGACCGGGCCGATCTGGTCGAAGTCCTTGAGGAAGGCATCGTGGCCATTCGGTGAGTCGAGTTCCCAGTATTGGGCATCGGTACCGAAGGCGCGCAGATCGTCAGCCAGCTGGCGTACCTGGCTCGGCCAGAAGAGGATGTCGGACCGAATGCCGATGCAGAGCGTCCGGGCACGGATCAGCGCGAGACCAGCTGGATACCCGCCGCGACCGCGCCCGAGGTCGTGCGAATCCATCGCCCGGGTGAGGTAGAGATAGCAGTTCGCATCGAACCGCCGGACCAGTTTGTCTCCCTGGTAGTGGAGGTACCCTTCGACATCGTAGCGACCGAGGAACTCGGGCCAGGCCGTATAGCGTGCCTCCGTTCGGCGCTCGAACCGGGCGGTCATCAGCTCGTCCGACTGGTACGTGATCACACCGAGCATGCGTGCGATGGCCAGCCCGCGCTGCGGCCCCTCGCCGTCCTCGTACTCGCCGTTCCGCCAGGCTGGATCGAGCATGATGGCGCGCCGTTGCACTTCGTTGTAGGCGATGCCCTGATCGGAAAACTGGCCGCCGACCGCGATCGGCACGATCCGCTCGACCCGGTCCGGATACATCGCAGCCCATTCGAGGACCTGCATGCCACCGAGCGAGCCACCGATCACGGCGTAGATCCGCTCGATACCGAGCTGGTCGAGCAGCAAGGCCTGGGAGCGGACGATGTCGCGGATCGTGATCAGTGGGAAGCGAAGATTGTATCGACGACCGGTCCGCGGATCGATCGACCGTGGCCCGGTGGAGCCATAACAACTACCGAGGACGTTGGCGCAGATCACGAAATGCCGGTCGGTGTCGATGAACCGGCCAGGCCCGACCATCGGTTCCCACCAGCCCAGTTGATCGTCCGGTGCGTGGGAGGCGACGTGGCTACTTCCGGTCAATGCGTGGCAAATGAGGACGACGTTGTCCCGAGTCGGACTCAGCGTTCCCCAGGTTTCATAAGCGATATCGACGACCGGCAGAATGTCACCGTGTTCGGTCACGAACGGCTGTTCCGGCGTCGCGATACGGGCGATGCGATACGTACACGGCACGGTCGTCGTCACAGTCTTCCCTCCGCTCATGGTCACACCCCCGGAGCGCAGAAACCCCGTAGGAATGCGCCTTCGGCAAAGCTCATCTGTCCGCGTGGAGGGATACGAAGAAGCCCCCCACATCATGGTGGAGGGTCCTGCATCGCTGCATGGACCGCGCTCATCGTGCGGAGCCTCTCTGCTCCGCCGGCATTGGCACCTGGCGCAGTGGCCTGCGCTGGTTGCCGGGCTTCGTCGGGCCGTTCCCTCCACCGCTCTGGATGAGCGCCGGCCTCTCGATTGTTGGCGCCTATTCTAGGGTTTCGTGTGCCAGTTGTCAAGGTCTGCTGGACTGAAAGGCCGGTCGTTGCCTTCACGTTGCCCGCTGTGCAGGACGTGCGATCGATCGTCGGCAGTGTCCTGGCGTAGCGGTCACGAGCGGGACGCCGGCACTGCACGTGCGCTCGTGCGCCACGGCACCGCGGGTTCGTGACAGGGATCGTCCGGCCTACGCTCCCGCGACCGGCGCGGCGTAACCGGTCAGTTCGACGTACCCCTGTCCACCGATTCGCGCTCCATCCCGCTGGGCCTGGACGGCAACGGCACCCTCCCAGTAGACCACACCGGTCGAACGTACGGTCTGCAACTCCTGGTCACGGACTAAAGGAGTCACGGCGGCGGTGAGATGGAGCGGTGGCAAGGCAATCTCCCAGCCACTGGGGTACGTCGCGCCTGAATGCGGGCTCCTCCAGGTGCCGGAGACACGAATCTGGATATCGGCAGCTTCGAGCGGATGCGCGGTACCGTCCGGGAAGACGACCGTCCCGCGTCGTTCGATCGGTCGTTGCGCGCTGTCGCGCGATTGCCAGAGCATGATATCCGTTCCATCGTCGAGTTGCAGCGCGAACCAGTCCCAGCCACCGGTTCCGAGGAGGAAGTTGCCCCACTGGTGATCGTTCCAGGCTAGCCCGGTCACGGCGAGCGAGCGACTGTCGACCTCGAGTCGTCCCTCGACGGTCAAGCGCGTCCGCGAGTCGTAGTACGATCCGGTGGCAGGAGCCCATTCGAAGTAGCCCCCGTGATGGAGAACCGGTGGTCTCGTCGATCGGAGATCGATTGTGAAGGCGAACGACGAGCTGTGCACGATAATCCGGTCGGACTGGCCATCACTGGTGAGCGCCCAGTCGCCGACGCGCAGCTCGAGCGGCCAGCTCGCTTGCCGCTGCGGCGCCGAAGCCAGGCGCTCGTCCCAGCGGAACGCTTGCTCCTCGACAACGGTAACAGCCGCATGGGCGGCATAGACGACCGGGTAACCGAAGCGCTGGACCTGAAAGACCACGAACTCGAAGCCGAAGCGTTCGGCTGTCGTCGCCTGGAGATGCCCGGTGTAGTACCACCACTCGGTCAGGGCGTCGTGCGACCCGAAATCGCGCGGGAACACGACCGGACCGGGCGCTGGTGGCGGTGTCAGGAAGAGACTGGCTGGACGAGGGCTCGGTTCAGCGGTCGACGATGATGCCCCCGGCGCGGTCTCCGCTCGGCAGGCGGCGAGCAGGAGACTGAACCAGGACAGGAACGTGCGCCGTCGCATCAGTGCTCCAGCCTAACCGTCTCGAGGGCTCGCTCCATCCGGCGCGGTACCCACCAGTTCCACTGGCCGAGCAGGCGCATCGTTGCGGGTACCAGCAAGGTGCGGACGACGCTCGCATCGAGCGCGACCGCCAGCGCGATACCGAGCCCGAGCGCCTTGATCAGCACTACGTCAGCGGTAACGAATGCCGCTGCGACGACGACGAGGATGAGCGCTGCGCCAGTGATGATGCGACCGCTCCGGGCGAGTCCGGTCGCGACAGCGAGTCGATTATCGCGTGTCCGATCCCAGACCTCGCGCATTCGGCTCAGCAGAAATACTTCATAGTCCATCGAAACACCGAAGAGAATGCAGAACATGACGATCGGGAGCGAGGCTTCCGTGAAGCCGAGCGGCGAAAAGCGCAGGAGCGAGCTGAAGTGACCTTCCTGGAATACGAACACCAGCGCTCCGTAGCTTGCGGTCAGGCTCAGCACATTCAGCACGATCGCTTTGAGCGGGAGGAGCACCGATCGCAGGAGCACGAACAAGACGACATAGGTGGCGAGGACGACGGTCAGTGCTGCCAGGGGAAACTCGCTGTACATCCGGTTGACCACGTCGACGATCTCAGCTGTACCGCCGTCCACCCAGAGTTTCAGGCCAGGGCCGGGATCCAGCGTACGGATATCGTGCAGGAGCTGCTTCGCGCGGTCGCTCGCAGGGAGCGCATCAGTATACACGTAGATCGCTGTCAAGTGGTCCCCGGCGAGCTGGTCGTAGACGCGGCGGAGGAGCGGGTCCGGGACCCGCGTGGGGTCGGCGTACAGGAGCTGATACTGCTGGAGCGAGATACGCGGATCGATGGTGACGATACTGGTGATCCGCGTGACACGTGGGTCGGCGGCGAGCTTGCGGGTGAAGTCGTAGAGTGCAGCGATCGTCGCAGGATCGTTGACCGGACGCTCGGTCTCGACCGCGATGACCAGCGGCGAGAGTGCGCCGTCACCGAAGGCGCGCCGGAAGGTCTCGAGTGCCTGGCGGGAAGGTGTCGAAGTCGGCAAGATCGTCGCATCTGGAGAACTCAGTTCGACATGGCGGAAAGGTAAGCCGAGGACGATCAGCGCGGTCACGACGGGAATCGCGATTTGCCAGGGACGGCGCATGACGAAATCGGAGACCCAGTGCCAGAACCGGCCTGTTTCGACGCCACGGCGGATGACACGCAAGGCATCGATGCGTGGACCGAGAATGCCGAGCAGGGCTGGAAGGAGCGTGAGGCTCGCGCTCACGGCGACCAGGACGACGAGGACGCCAGCGATGCCGACCGAGCGCATGAACAAGAATTCGAAGAAGCCGAGCCCGGAAAGCCCGATCAGCACGGTCAAACCGGAAAAGAACACAGCTCGACCGGCGGTCGTCGTCGTCCGCACGACGGCTTCTTCGAGTCCGTTTTGCGCGAGCTCCTCGCGGAAGCGACTGACCAGGAAGAGCGAGTAGTCGATCGAGAGGCCGAGTCCGAGCAGAGAGGCGACGTTCAAGGTGAAAATCGACAGTTCGGTGATCCGTGTCAGCGCATAGACGATACCGAGCACGAGTGCGACGGTGACCCCGCCGATGAAGAGCGGAACCGCGGCGGCGACCGCTGACCCGAAGACGTAGAGCAAGGCGACGAGGGCGAACGGGAAGGCAATGACCTCAGCACGACGGAGATCACGCTCGGTGACCCGTTCGAGATCAGCGTAGAAGGCGGGGGCGCCGGCCAGCTGGATCGTGAGGCCGGTCGGTTGGATCGCAGCCTGAATCTCGTCGAGCACGCGCTGCGCTTCCTCGGGTTGGAGGTCGAGTTCGATGACCGCGTAGGCGAGCGAGCCGTCCGGCGCGATTTGCGTCGGGTTGTCGGTGAACCACTGAATGCCCGTAACGTGGGGTACGGCGGGAACCGCGTGGAGCGCTTCCTGTGCCTGCCGGACGAACTCGGGATCGGTGGGGCGCAGCGTGGGATGGGAAAAGAGGACGATGATCGAACTCGGGCTGTACCCGGGGATGCGTTGCCGGAGCAGCTCGCGTGTCCGAGCCGCCTCGGTGTGGGGACTCGAGAATCCGCCCACTTCCAACGCACCGCTGACGCGCGGGAGGAGCGGGAGAGCGGCGAGGACAGCCAGGAGCCAGCCGGCGAGTACCCACCAGCGGTGGCGGAACGAGAACCGACCGATACGCGCGAACACCGTCACCCTCCCGGGTCGGCTTCGACCCTACCAGGAGAGTTGTACCAAACCAACCGCTGGCCGGGCTTTCCGCGGTGGCTCATGAGGGCGTGCGCACGGGATCGGTCTCTCGCTCTGCCCGGAGTTCGGCGATGTCCTGGAGCTGGTCGATCAGCCAGCGGCGCAGGTCGTGCTCGAGCACGTGCTGGCGCAGCTGCTGGGCACGCCAGGCACGTTCGGACTCCGGCATGGTCAATCCCCGCCAGAGCGCTTCGGCGGTTCCTTCGATGTCGGTGGGGGAAACGGTAAGGGCCCAGGGCCCGAGCTGCTGATACGCGCCGGCACCCTCGGACAGGATCAGGACGCCATTCCGCTCGTTGAGGAGCGCGCCTTCCTTGGCGACGAGGTTCATCCCGTCGAAGATCGCGTTGACGAGAAGCACGTCATAGAACTTCATCGCTGCGAGCGCTCGCGGGTAGTCGTCGCCGACGAACAGGTGCACGGGTTGCCAGTCGATCCCCTCGATCTGAGCGGCGTTTGCGTATTTCGCGTTGATACGCCCCACGACTGCGTTGATCTCGTCCAGGTAGTTGATGTATTCTGCGACTTCCATCCGCGTCGGGACGAGGAAGGCGAGGAAGTTCACCCGCCCGATCAGTTCGGGATGTGCCTCCAGCAGGCGATCATAGGCGAGAAAGCCGCGGACGACGTTCTTGCTCGGCTCGGCACGATCGACCCGGACGATGGTGTACTCGTTCCGGAACGCGCGAAGATGCTCCTCGTGCCGGCGTGCGTCCTCGCTCGCGGCGACCTGCCGCACCAGTTCCGGATCGATCGAGATCGGGTAGACACGGACGCGCGTCGTGCGTCCACGATAGGTCACTTCACGACGGCGGTAATCGACCTCGGCATCCGGCAGGTTGACGTCGACCGTATTGAGGAAGCTGCGGGCATGGCGCGGTGTTTGAAAGCCGACGATATCGTTCGCGAGCAGTCCCTCACAGATGGACCGGCGCATCTCCATCGGCAGCAATCGCCAGTAGTCCTGATCGGGCCATGGGATGTGAATGAAATGATAGAGCAGGAGATCCGGGCATCGCTCGCGGATAAATGCTGGGGCCAAGTAGAGGTGGTAATCCTGGAGCAACACGATCGGCTCGCGTGGGGCGGCCTCGGCGGCAGCGACGATTTCCTCGGCGAACAAGCGATTGACTACGACGTACCCATGGTGCCACGCCTGCCAGGTCTCGTAGTCGATATCGGGTGCGCGCGGGGTGTCCCAGAGATAATGCTGGAGGAACCACAGAAGGGGGTTGGCGATCCGGTAATAGTAGCCGCGATAGGCTTCGAGATCGGGGAGAACGAAGCGGACGCGAAAGCCCTCGAGATCTGGGTGCTCGATGAACGGTTGCTGCTCCTCCTGCATCTTCTCGGCGAGCAGCCGGTCAGCCGGCGTCATCGCACAGGCGACCCAGATCGCGTCGGCATAGCGCGCGGCGGCACTCATCGCCGTGATGACGCCTCCGGTCCCGCGCTTGGAAACGATTTCGCCGTCGCTCGTTTCGTGGAATTCGATCGGGCCGCGGTTGGAAGCGATGATGAGTGTCGATCGATCGAGCAGGTCGTGGATCGCGGTGGGCAATGGCATCGCAATCTGCCCGTCCCGGTTGGTCCCAGCCTGGTGGGATACCATCGCGATCCTCCTCTCCCTGCCTGTGTGGTGTTTTGCCTGCCTGAGGCCTGGCGGAAGCGACCGTGCCCGAGGTAGTCCCGATCCGAGACGGTACCGAGACAGACGCGCTCCCGTGCGTGACCGCCGACATCGTAGCACACCGCCGTGCGGTCGTGCAGGCGCGGGAAAGACAAACCAAGCGGCGGCTCGCTGGCGAGCCGCCGGTTCGTCCACGTGCTACGAGCGTGTTCCCGAATTACTTGACCTCGAGCTTGCCGACCATACCCAGTTCTTTGTGACCAGGCACGGTGCACCAGAAATCGTAGGTACCTGCCTGACTGGGGGCAGTGAAGGTGAAGTCGACCGACTTACCCGGATCGACCAGGGGCGAGGTCTGTGGGTTGATCTGATCTGCATGGAAATCATGTTGCAGAGTCCCGACGTTCTTGAGCGTCACCGTCACACTCGCGCCGGGTGAGACGGTGATCGTCGATGGATTGAATTTGTACTCGCTCATCTCGATGGTGATCTTCCCACCACCGCCGCCACTGCTGGTGCCGCCACCACCGCCACCGCCACCACCGCAGGCAGCGAGCAGCAGACTCACGGCCGGCAATGCGACAGCGAGACCTGTCGCTCGGCGAAGGAGCGCACGTCGCGTGACACGCTCACTGTACCGTTCCGTCATCGCCCAAGCCTCCTCACTCGGCAGGGATTCGAGAACCCTGCACAGAACGAACCCGATACTGACGCTGTACCTGTACGCTGCGCTTCGGGCGCAGCTCCGAAGCGTAGTATGCCAAAGCAATCTCTCAGATACCCTTCCTGGCCAGAGGATGTCAAAGTTTCCCTGACAGCCAGTGTCTCAGCCGAGGAACTCCTGAACGGTGGCGAATCGATATCCTGCTGTTGCCAATGCGTCGATCAGCATCGGTAGTGCCGCGGCATCGGTCGACTGTGCACCGACGTGCATGAGGACGATTGCACCGGGTCCAGCAGCAGCGACGACCCGTTGGACGACCTCCTCGGGCGGAAGGCCGCGCCAGCCCAGGGAATCGACCGTCCACAGCAGGAGGGCGTCGTATCCCAGTTCTGGCAATTGCTCGAGCAACGCCTCGTCGTAGTCACCGTACGGGGGCCGGAAGAACGGTCGCAGGGTTTCCTCGCTGCCGGTGATCGCGGCCACGGCCTGTTCGGCTGCGCGGATTTCGGTCGCACGCTCTTCGGCGGAGAGCGCTGCCGAGCCGGTCGAGTAACCGGTGAAGGACGGGTGCGAGTCACTGTGATTGATCAGGACATGTCCCTCGCGCAGCATCCGAGCGACCAGGTCGGGGTTGGCGCGCGCCCATGCGCCGGTCATCCCGAACGTGGCGTGGATCCCGTGACGGGCGAGTTCGTCGAGGATCTGCTCGGCGTACCCCCGGTCAGCGCCGCAATCGAAGGTGAGTGCGATGACGGCATCAGCGGTGGGAAGCCGCGAGATCACGCGCGCGGTTTCGGCACCTGCTGGCGGTGTTGCGGTCGGAGGGAGCGCGGTCGGTGTGGGAGTCGCTGTCGGCGGCACCGGTGTCGGCGAGGGAGTCGGGAGCACGGTCGGTGTCGGCACCGGTGACGGTGTGCCCGGCGAAGTCGGTGAGGGTGCTGGTGAGGGTTGTGCAGGCGTCGAGGGACCGGGTACGAGTGACACCGTCGGTGTCGGGCTCGGGTAGACAGCTGGCCCGCGGCAGGCGAGGAGCAGGAGCCCGAACAGGAGCGCGCAGAGACACCGACCGCCACAGCCCCTCACCATATGCCGAGGGCGTCCTTGGCTTCCTCGCTCATCATGTCCGGCGTCCACGGTGGACTCCAGACGAGGTTGACATCGACGGTACCGAGGTCGGGCAGGTCACGCAACGCGTAGTTGACCTCCTCGGTGAGGATCGGTCCCAATGGGCAGCCGAAGGTGGTGAGCGTCATCGTGACGATCACGTCGGTCTTGCCGTCCTCACGGTCGACCAGATCGATTCCGTAGATCAGCCCGAGATTGACGACGTCGACGCCGAGTTCAGGGTCGATGACCTGCTTGAGCCGCTCGCGGACATCTTCCTCGGTGAACTTCGCCATGTGACCCTCCCGTGCTCGATCGAAGAGTCGCCGGAGGAGATGCTCCTGTCGCTCGTTCATCGTGTGCGCCTACTTCCGTTCAACTCGGCCATTCGTTCAGCCCGTAGGCCGCCGCCTTGAGCACCTTGAGGCTCAGGAGCGCGCACTTCCGCCGTGCTGGACTGATCGGTACACCCAATTCCTCGAGGAGGTCCTGGGCACCGAGTTGCTTGACTTCCTCGAGCGATTTGCCTTTCACCATCTCGGTGAGGATGGAAGCCGCTGCTTGGCTGATCGCGCAACCACGGCCCGTGAAGCGAATATCGGCGATCCGATCGCCGGCCAACTTGAGATCGATGCGGATGCGATCGCCGCAGAGCGGATTGGAGTCCTCGAACGATCGGTCCGGATGCTCCAGGGTTCCGTAATTCCGCGGACGCTGGTAGTGGTCGAGGATGTGCTCGCGATAGAGGTCGGACACGCTCGTGCCTCCGCTGGAAGGGTCAACCGGTGACCCCGAAGACTCGCCGGACCTCTTCGAGTGCCTCGACGAGTCGGTCGACATCTCCCTCGTGATTGTAAAGGTAGAAGCTCGCCCGTGTGGTCGCGACGACGCCGAGACGTCGCATGAGCGGCTGGGTACAGTGATGGCCGGCGCGCACGGCGACACCGTGTTGATCGAGGATCGCCGCAACGTCGTGCGGATGGACGTCGCCGAACGTGAAACTGATGACGCCCGCACGATCGTCACCGACCGGGCCGAAGAGGCGGATCCCAGGAATCTCCTCGAGCCGCGGCAACGCATACGCGAGGAGCGCCTGCTCGTGCTGGCGGATCGCTGCCATGCCGGTCGCTTCGAGATACTCGATCGCCGCACCCAGCGCGACCGCGTCAGCCACGCTCGGTGTTCCGGCCTCGAAGCGCGCCGGGACATCCCCCGGGGTGAACCCTTCGGTGGTGACTGTGCGGATCATGCCGCCACCGCCGAGGAACGGGGGAAGAGCCTGGAGCAGCTCGTACCGTGCCCAGAGGACACCGATCCCGAACGGTCCCAGCATCTTGTGACCTGAGAAGGCGAGGAAGTCCGCTCCCAACTCTCGCACGTTCACCGGCAGATGTGGGACACTCTGCGCTCCATCGACGAGAAGCAAGGCTCCAGCGTCGTGTGCCAGGCGGGCGATCTCGCGAATCGGGTTGATCGTTCCCAGCGCGTTCGAGACATGCGTAACGGCGACCAGCTTGACGGATTCGTTCCGGAGCAGCTGTTCCAGCTGTTCCAGGCGGAGACGCCCATCGTCGTCGATGTCGACGAAGCGGACGACGACACCGCGTTCGGCAGCGAGCTGGTACCAGGGGACGATGTTCGAATGGTGCTCGAGGATCGTCGTGACGACCACGTCACCGGCCCGGAGCTGCGTCGTGCCCCAGACGCGCGCGACCAGATTGATCGCCTCGGTCGTGTTGCGGACGAAGATGACCTCCTCGGCTCGGGCGGCACCGATGAACCGAGCCACCTTCGCTCGCGCCTCCTCGTACAGGGCCGAGGCTTCCTCGCTGAGCTCATAGATGCCACGATGGATATTCGCGTTGCTGCTGCGGTAGAAGCCAGCGAGCGCCTCGATGACGCTCGCTGGCTTCTGAGAGGTGGCCGCGCTGTCGAGATAGACCAGTGGCTTACCCCCACGTACCGTCCGCTGCAGGATCGGGAAATCGGCCCGGATCCGTTCGACGTCGAGTGGCTGCGCGCTCGCCCGTGCGTTCATAGCCCGATCTTCCGTGCGATCGCTGTGCGCACCGTCTCCTGGACCTCGGTGACCGGTACGCGCTCGATGACTTCGTCGAAGAAGCCGTCGACGATCAGCTTGACGGCTTCTGGCCGGCTGATGCCGCGGCTCATCAAGTAGAAGATGTACTCTTCCTCCACCTGGCCGACGGTTGCGCCGTGGGTGCAGCGCACGTCGTTCGCACCGATCTCCAGGTTCGGGATCGTATCGGCACGCGCGTTCGGCGAGAGAATGAGGTTCCGATTCGCCTGATAGGCGTCGGTTCGCTGGGCCTGTGGGAACACCTTGATGAGGCCACTGAAGACCGTGCGGGCACGGTCCTTGAGGGCTCCCTTGTACAGCAGGTCGCTCGTCGCGTACGGCGCCACGTGCCACTGTCGCGTCTGGTGATCCAGGTGTTGTGCATCGTCCGCGAAGTAGAGACCGAGCATTTCAGCTGTCGCGCCGGGGCCGATCAGGTTGCTGGCGATGAAGGCCTTGCTCAACTTGGAGCCCAGGCTCACGTTGAGCGTGTTGACCACCGCGTCCTGGTGCAGCAGCGCGCGCTGGGTCGTGAAGTTCCAGAGGCTCCGCCCCCAGTCCTGCAGCTGGATGTACCGGACTTGCGCCCCTTCCTTCGCGATGATCTCGACGACGTTGGATGCGATCAGCGGTTCCTCGACCGTCGGCGAGGCCCAGGTGTCGATGAGGACGACGGTCGAACCGGGCTCGGCGATCAAGAGGGTGTGTGCGAAGATACCCGCCCCTGGCGTCTCGGCCCAGACGAAGCTCCGCAGCGGGAGTGCGACCTCGACGTTCTCCGGCACGTACAGGAAGGTGCCGCTGCTCCAGAAGGCTCCGTGCAACGCCGCGAACTTGTTGTCCTGCGGCGTCACTGCCTCAGTCATGAAGTACTGCTGGACGAGTTCCGGAATCTCGCGGGCAGCGGTGAGGAGATCGGTGAAGATCACTCCCTGCCCGGCGAGACCCGGATCGAGCTGCGCGTAGACGACCGACCCGTCGACCTGTACCAACAGGCCGGAGCGGAGTGCCGCGTCGCCGAGGATCTCGAAGAGCGCCTGCGGGAGCGCATTCGGACTGCTCACGCGCTCGCGCAAGTCAGCGAACGGGAACACCTCGTCGATCGGGAGGCGGCGGATATCGGTGCGCCGCCACTCCTCGTCGGTGCGGCTCGGCATCGGCGTGCGTTCGTAAACTTCCCAGGCGGCGAGCCGCCGCTCGCGCAGCCAGTCCGGCTCGCCCAGGAGGTGAGACAGCTCTTCGACTGCTTCGCGTGTAAAGCCGCGTGTTCGCTCGGCTACCCTGGTGCTCATAGACTCCCCTCGAAACAGTGCGCTGCGCGGGTTCAGGGAAGCGCCCCGAACCCGCGACTCGTCATCCGACCGAACCCTCCATCTCGAGCGCGATCAAGCGGTTGAGCTCGACGGCATACTCGAGCGGGAGTTCCTTGGTGATCGGCTCGATAAAGCCGTTGACGATCATGCTCATCGCTTCGGCCTCGGTCAGTCCGCGGCTCTGCAGGTAGAAGAGCTGTTCCTCCGCCACCTTGCTCACCGTGGCCTCGTGGCCGATGGAGACCTGCTCTTCCTCGATCTCCATGTACGGGTACGTATCGGTGCGGCTCTGCTCGTCGAGCAGAAGCGCGTCGCAGACGACGTTGGCCCGCACGTGATGCGCGCCACGGTGCACCTTCACCAGGCCACGGTAGCTGGCGCGCCCGGTGCCCTTGGAGATCGACTTCGAGATGATCTGCGACGACGTGTACGGTGCCACGTGCACCATTTTGCCACCGGCATCCTGGTGCTGCCCGTCACCGGCGAAGGCGACGGAGAGCACCTCGCCGCGGGCACCCGGCTCCATCAGCCAGACGGCTGGGTACTTCATCGTCACCTTGGAGCCGAGGTTCCCGTCGACCCACTCCATCGTCGCGTCGCGGTAGGCTGCCGCCCGCTTGGTGACCAGGTTGTACACGTTCTTCGACCAGTTCTGGATGGTCGTGTAACGGCAGCGGGCGCCTTCCTTGACGATGATCTCGACGACGGCGCTGTGCAGCGAGGCCGCGCTGTAGATCGGCGCCGTACAGCCTTCGACGTAATGCACGTACGCACCCGGCTCGACGATGATCAGCGTGCGCTCGAACTGCCCCACGTTCTCCGCGTTGATGCGGAAGTAGGCCTGCAAGGGCACTTCGACACGCACGCCCTCCGGAACGTAGACGAAGGAGCCGCCTGACCAGACGGCCGAGTTGAGGGCCGCGAACTTGTTATCGTTCGGCGGGACGATCGTGCCGAAGTACTGCTTGACGAGATCGGGGTACTCGCGGACTGCGGTGTCCATATCGCAGAAGATGACACCCAGTCGCTTGAGTTCCTCGCGGAGCGAGTGATAGACGACCTCCGACTCGTACTGGGCACCCACACCGGCGAGGAACCGCCGTTCGGCCTCGGGGATCCCGAGCCGGTCGAACGTGCGACGGATGTGCTCCGGGAGCTCGTCCCAGCTCGAGCCCTTCCGCTCGGTCGGCTTGATGTAGTACACGATCTCGTCGAAGTTCAGCTCCGAGAGATCGGCGCCCCAGGTGGGCATCGGCCGGCGCTGGAAGTACTCGAGCGCCTTGAGTCGGAACTCCCGCATCCAGTCCGGCTCGTTCTTGATCCACGAGATCTGTTCCACGACCTCCCGGTCGAGCCCCTTGCGGGCCTTGAAGACGTACTGCTCGGGGTCGCGGAACCCGTACTTCTCGGCGTACTCGCTCCCCAAGCGCTTGAGTTCGACTTCTGGCGTTGCCATGATTTCGCCTCCTTCCGCGGCGCGTCCTCAGGACGCAGCCTCGGCGTACTGTCCCTTGACCCAGTCGTAACCCTTCTCCTCGAGCTCGTGTGCCAGCTCGGGGCCACCGGACACCACGATCTTCCCGTCGAGCATCACGTGGACGAAGTGCGGCTTGATGTAGTTCAGGATCCGCTGGTAGTGGGTGATCACGAGCAAGGCCATATTCGGGTTGAACAGCCGGTTGACACCCTCGGAAACCGTCCGGAGCGCGTCGATATCCAGACCCGAGTCGGTCTCGTCCAGGACAGCGAACTCCGGCTCGAGCATGGCCATCTGCAGAATTTCGGCGCGCTTCTTCTCACCGCCGGAGAAGCCCTCGTTCAAGTACCGGCTGGCGAACGACTCGTCCATGCGGAGCAACTCGAGCTTCTCGCGCAGGAGACGGCGAAACTCGCGCGGGCTGAGTGCCTTGTCCTCGCCGTAGCGTGCCTTGCGTACCGAGTTGACCGCGAGGCGTAGGAAGTTCGCCATTGTCACACCAGGAATCGCAGTCGGATACTGGAAGGCGAGGAACATCCCGAGCCGAGCGCGCTCGTCCGGCGAGAGCTCGAGTACGTTCTCCCCCTTGTAGAGGATCCGTCCCTCGTAGACTTCGTAGTTCGGGTGACCCGCGATGACGTAGGCGAGCGTGCTCTTGCCAGAGCCGTTCGGCCCCATGAGCGCGTGAATCTCGCCTCGCTCGATCGTCAGGTTCACCCCGCGCAGGATCTCCTTCCCTTCGATCCCTGCGCGCAGATTCTCGATCACGAAAAGCGGCGTGTGCTCAGCCATCCCGCTGTGTCCCTCCTTCGTCCTGCCCTCACGGGCGACCGCCAGTCCTACTTACTCTACCACAACGTTTCGAAACGTGCTGGGAGTGAACCCGGCTCGTACCGGGACATCCTCAGCGGCTCGCCGTGGCACGGCTCCGTTCCGCGCTGCGGTCCTGCATCTCCTGGCAGGCGGGGCAGATACCGGTGAAGACCGTCTGGTGGTCGATGATCTGGAATCCGGTCTGCTCTGCTGCCACCTGCCGTGCCAGGAGCGCGATCGGTACCTCGACATCGACCAGTTCACCGCACACGATGCAGTGCACGTGATCGTGTCGATCGGTCCGGCGATCGAACCGGCTCGCGTTGTCCCCGAAGGGGAACTCCTGGATCAAGCCGTGCTTGGCCAGAAGGTGCAGTGTCCGGTAGACCGTGCCATAGGCGATCGTCGGGTACTTGCGTCGGACACGCTCGTAAATTTCCGCCGCGGTGAGATGCCGCTCGGCATTCTGCACCTCGGCCAGGATCGCCATCCGCTGTGGCGTCATCCGGAATCCGGCTGGCAACATGGTCGGTGACTCGCTCCCAGTTGAGAATGATTCTCGTTCTCACCTGTGCTATACCTTACTGCGTCGCTCGGAATTCGTCAACCGTCGAAGGGGTCGGTATGGACAAGCAAGAGCTCATGGAACAGATCGTCGAGCACTACCGGCGTCCACGCCACCGCCATCCTCTGCCCGATGCGGACGTCACCATGCCGGGCGGCAACCCCGGTTGCGGCGACATCGTGACCATCTATCTCAAAGTCGATCCCGAGGGGGGCGTCGTCGCACAGGCATCGTTCGAGGGAGAAGGGTGTACCATCAGCCAGGCAGCAGCCGATATCCTGCTCGACGTCGTCAATGAGGAGCGCTGGACACTCGAGGAGGTGCTCGAGACCGATTACCACCTGATGGAGGAGCTGATCGGTGAAGAAGCGGTCAAGATGCGCCCGCGCTGCGCGACGCTCGCGCTCGGGACGCTCAAGGCTGCCGTCACCAAGTACCTCCGTGACCGCCTGCGCCGCGAAGCAGGGCTCGAGGTGGTCGAGGCAGAGAACGCACGGTTCGGTATCGTCACTGGAGATGTACCCCTCGAGAACACGGCAACCGATCACTGATCGGCAGTCGACCGGCGTTCGCGCCGGAGTTCGGCGACGAACGCTGCGAGGTGCTCCCGGAGCTGCGGGCCGAAACCGCTCACCGTCACGACTGTCACGCCTCCTCGTCCGACGTTCGGCTGGACGAGAATTTCGGCAGTGACTCGCGGAAGGATTCCCTCTCGTTTCCCGATGACGTACACCTGATTCGGTCGTCCGGTGCGGCCCGCCCGGTACCCTCGCTCGGAGAAGAAAGCGATCGCTCGCTCGAGCACCTCCTCCGGGCTCGCCCGTGTCACGACGCGCCGCTGGAAGGCCGTGCGGGTCATTTCGGCAGTGAGTTCCTCGCGCTCGGGTCGCCCCGCAGGCACTCTCGGCTGTTCGCTGCCCATACCCCTGCTCCGCTCGACCCCGTGCTCGCGTCGATGATACGCCCGCGTTGGGCTCAGAAGCGCAGCGGTCGACCGGCTGCCATGCCGTGAATCAGTCTCCGGCATGCCTCGGCATCAGCCGCCGCACGGTGGGTGCCAGGATGGACGAGGCCGAGGCGTTCGAGTGCCTCGGCCAGTCGGTGATAGGCACGCCAGGAATCGACGACCGGTCGGCCAGCGTAGTCGGCGAAGCGGCGCATCGCGCAGTGCCAGTCGAGCTGCGGAGGCGGCAGTCCATGCCGACGGCAGGTTTGCTCGAGAAGCCGGCGGTCGAACGACGCGTTGTACGTGACGGCACAGCGGGTTCGTCGTAGGATACCGAGTAGTTCGCGATAGACCAGTGGCCACTCCGGGGCACGCGCCAGATGCATCTCGCCGAGCCCATGCACGCGAGCTGCGCCGGGGTCGATCGGGCACGTCGGGCGCACGAGCGAGTCCAGGAGCACACGCCCGTGCGCGTCGAGTACCGTGACTTCGATCACTTCGTCGTAGGGGCCGAGGCCGGTCGTCTCGGTATCGACGATGACGATACCGGGCGTCGAGAGGACCCACTGTGCCCACTCGCGTGCGCGTGCTTGCCGGTCCATGGTGCTTACTGGAGCGTCAACTGTTCGCCGGGCTGGAGCACGATGCACCGGGCACTCGTTTGCGCCATGACCGCTTGCGCGAAAGCGACCGGATCCTGCTCGATCAACGGGAACGTGTTGTAGTGGCAGGGCACCACGATCTGGGGCTTGAGCAGCTTGACCGCTTTCACGGCATCAGCCGGCCCCATCGTGAAGTGGTCGCCGATCGGCAGGGCGGCGAAGTCCAGCCCTTCCTCCCCGATGAGCGCCATGTCACCGAAGAGGCAGGTGTCACCCGCGAAGTAGAGCGTCTTCCCGCCCATGCGCACGACGAGGCCGGCTGGGACGCCCGGTGCGAGGAACTGCTCGCCGTAGGACGAGGTGTGCCAGGCCGGAACCAGCTTGACTGTGCCACCGTCGAAGCGGACCGTTCCCCCGTGGTTCGCCGGAATCGCTTCAGCGCCCTGCTGCTGGAGGAACGTTGCTAACTCGAACGTCGCGATCACCGGCGCCTTCGTGCGCTTGGAGATGGCGACTGCATCGCCGACATGGTCAGCGTGCGCGTGCGTGATGAGGATCGCGACCGGGTTGAGTTCGTCGGGTCGCGCTGCTGCCTTCGGGTTCCCCGTGAGGAAGGGGTCGATAACGACTTGCTTGCCGTCCGCTTCCAGTGCGAATGCCGCGTGCCCGAGATACCGCACGGTGACTGCCATCGCTGACGACCCTCCCTTCGCGCTCGGTACGATCTGCTCGAACACAGGATACTGTGCTTCAGGCTTCCCACGCGACTCGCCCGTCGACGATCGTGACGAGCGTCCGGATCGCCGGAAGCTCCTCAGGGTCGACGGCCAGCGGATCACGGTCGACGACGACGAGATCGGCGAGGAAGCCCGGTGCGATCCGACCTTTCCGGTCTTCCTCGAAGTGCGCATAGGCTCCGCCGGCGGTGTACAGGCGGAGCGCCTCCAGCGTGTCGACGCGCTGCTGCGGCCCGAACGGTTGTCCCGTGCGCGTGCGGCGCAGCACCGCGGCTTGAATGCCGACCCAGGGATCGGGTGGAATGACCGGTGCATCGGAACTGAAAGCGACCGCGATGCCGCGTTCCAGCCAGGCGCGTGTCGGGTAGGCGAGTGCCAGCCACTCGTCGCTGAAGTTGCGCAGGTACGCATCGCCGAGGTAGTAGCCGAAGCCGGGCTGCGGGACAGCGACGACACCGAGTCGCGCCAAGCGTTGCAAAAGATCGGGCCGGAGCATCCCACAATGCTCGATGCGCCAACGGTGATCGGCGAGCGGATAGTCTGCCAGAGCACGCTCGTAGGCGGTCAGGACCATCTCGATCGCCCGATCGCCGATGGCATGAGCGGCGGCCTGGCAGCCCAGCCGGGCGACACGCCGGAACGCGTCGTCCAGCTGCTCTTGCGTGTAGTAGGCGATACCGTAGTTCTGCGGTTCTCCGGGGTAGGGGACGCTCATCGCAGCCGTGCGCGCACCACCAGCGCCATCTTGGAACAGCTTGAAGGGGCCGATCCGCAACCAGTCGTCACCGAAACCGCTGCGGAGCCCGAGCCGTTCAGCCGGTTCCAGCAGCTGGTCGATGAGCAGCATCACGCGGCTGCGTACCGGCAACTCCCCGCGCTCGCGGAGGTTCTGGTAAGCCAGGAGCTCCTCGGGGCGACCGATACCGGCCTCGGTGACGCTGGCGATACCCAGCGAGAGGAAGCGCTCGCCGGCTCGCCGGAGGGCACGCTCGAGATCGCTGATGGTCGGCTCGGGGAGGAGTTGCCGTACCAGCTCCTGGGCTCGCTCTTGGAGAAGACCGGTCGGTTCGCCGGTCTCGTCGCGGACGATCCGGCCACCTTCGGGATCCGGTGTCTCGCGCGTGATGCCGGCACGTGCGAGCGCCGCACTGTTCGCGACCAGCATATGCCCACAAGTCCGGATCACGATGGCTGGGCGGTCACCGGTGACGGTATCGAGTTCCCAGCGCGTGGGATGGCGTCGCACGTCCAGTCGCGAGTCGTCGTACCCGCGCGCCAGCAGCCAGCGGTCGGGTGGAAGCGAGCGGGCAGCTTCCGCCAGGCGGTCGAGTAGCCGCGCGAGCGTGGGAGCGGCCTCGGGGGATACATCGACCCACTCCAGGGCGAGGCCGAGCCCGATCGGATGACAGTGCGCGTCATCGAACGCTGGCAACACCGTCGCACCCGCGAGGTCGAGGATGCGTGTCCCTGGTCCAGCATCCTCCAGCACCCGATCCTCGTCACCGACCGCGAGGATGCGACCGCGCCAGACGCTGAGCGCCTGCGCCCGTGGCTGAGCCGGATCGAGTGTGAGCACGTTCGCGTTCCGCAATACCAGGTCGGCGACCATCGCTCTCCTCCCGTTCCTATGGAGCGCCTGGCCGAGCGTAGGCGACCCTTCCATCGACGATGGTGTAGTCGACGCGTACCTGAGCGAGCGCATCCGGTGGAACGGTGCGCAGGTCGGTCTCCAGGACGACGAGGTCGGCCAATTTCCCTGGCTCGAGCGTCCCCTTCTCGTGCTCGCTGAAGCTCGCGTAGGCGCCGTGCAACGTGTACACCCGGATCGCCTCCTCGAGCGAGATGCATTCCTCCGGCCAGGTGGCCTGGCCGGACGCGTCCTTGCGCGTGAT
This sequence comes from Thermomicrobium sp. 4228-Ro, assembly GCF_026241205.1. NCBI lineage: Bacteria > Pseudomonadati > Thermomicrobiota > Thermomicrobia > Thermomicrobiales > Thermomicrobiaceae > Thermomicrobium > Thermomicrobium sp. 4228-Ro. Next base: position 608,990 of record NZ_JAPFQM010000001.1, on the reverse strand, counting down.
CATAGTCTGGATCCCGAGCATCGGGTTCGGTGAGCAGACCGGGGCATCGCTGCTGGCAGCCGCGAGGATACCGCGGTCCAGGAACGTCCGGAGGGCGTAAGCATAGCGGAGCCGCTCGCTCCCGAGGCCGCTCAGGTAGACCTCACGAAAATCGTGGAGGAACGTCGTACCGGGTATCGGAACCGCGCCGAGTCGCGCGATGCGGTCGATCAGGTCGGGCCGGAGAATGCTGCAATGTTCGATCCGGTGGCGGTGATCGTGCCGCGGTTGGAGACGTAACGCTTCCTCGAAGGAGTCCAACAGGAGTTCGATCGCGGCGTCACCGATCGCGTGCGCACAGCACTGGAAACCAGCACAGTGCGCTGCGACGATCTTTCTCTTCATGGTCTCCGGATCGTCCATCCAGAGGCCCAACGTGTCCCGGTCGAGGTACGGTTGCGACATGCGTGCGGTGCGGCCACCGATACTCCCGTCCAAGAAGAGTTTGGCGGGGCCGATCCGGAGCCAGCTGTCTCCGAAACCGGTACGGATACCGAGCGCCCGCACCGTCTCGAGCAGAGGATCGATCAGGATCATGAGCGTGCTGCGGACCGGTAAGCGCCGGTCGCGTGTCAGTATCTGGTAGGCCTGGAACTCCTCCGCGCGCCTGATTCCGGCCTCCTGCACGCTCGTGACACCGTAACGCAGGAACAGCGAGCCAGCTTCCTCCAGCGCTGCAGCGAGGTCCGCGACCGTCGGTTCCGGAAGTATCGCGCGGACGCGTTGCAGTGCGGCTTCGCGCAGGACACCGGTCGGCGTCCCGTCGGTGGCACGGTCGATCGTCCCGCCTGGTGGATCCGGCGTACCGGGGCCGATGCCAGCGCGGGCGAGTGCCATACTGTTGGCGACACCGATGTGGCCGCATGCCCGGATGAGCAAGACGGGGTGCTGGCTCGTCGCCCGATCGAGATCCTCGCGTGTCGGGTGCCGCCGTTCAGCGAGCTGGGCCTGATCGTACCCGCGAGCAACGATCCACGTGCCGGGTGGCTGCGTGGCGGCACGCTCGGCGATCCGGGCGATGATATCGGCGACGCTCCGGTTCGGCGGGGTTCGGGCATCGACCTCGCGCAGACTCAGCCCGAGCGCGATCGGGTGACAATGTGCATCATCGAAGCCGGGTGTGACGGTTCGCCCACGGAGATCGATCGTTTCGGTGCGTGGACCGACGAACCGGCGTACGTCGGCATCGGAGCCCACAGCGAGAATGCGATCGCCAGCGAGCGCAATGGCGGTCGCGGGCGGTGTGGTGGCGCCTGCGGTGACGACATGACCACCGAATAAGGCGAGCGTCGCTTCCATCCGGCTCTACTCCGTTCCGCTTTCGCTCGCAGCCTAGCACGAGAAGAACGGTTGCGCTACGGCTCCGCGCCGAGCCGACGCAGGGCCTGGCGGGCCGCTTCGAGATTGGCGTCGTCCTCGAGTGCCCGCCGGTATTCGGCGATCGCGGCACCGACCTGCTCGAGTGCCTCGAACGCCCGTCCTCGCTCGTAGTGCATCTCGCCGAACACACCGGCGCTCGCGATCTGGGCTGCTGCCAGCGTGAGTGCTTCCTCGTACCGACCAGCATCGACGTAGGCTGAGACCGGCCAGAACTGGTACCACAGCATCTCGGGTGGGAGGCCGATGGCTGCGGCACGCTCGTAGGCAGCGAGCGCAGCGTCGACGTTCCCGAGGAGGTACTCGGTGGTACCGAGAGAGAACCGAAGATAGGCATCGTTCGGATGTTCCTCGACGAGCTGTTGCATGTGCGTGTGCGTGCTCGAGATTGCGCTGCGGATCGGCATCCTCGCCGAGAATCGCGCGAACGCGTGGCTCGTCCTCCGGACGGTACACGGGGATGGAGCGGAAAGCGAACGCGCGCCACAGCTCCTCGAATTCGCTGGAGGGCATCGCGATGCCGGCGCCGATCGTCGCATCGTTGACGAAGAAGACGTCCTGACTGTCGTCGTACCCGCGTACGACGCGGTAGTGCCCGATCGCGTCGGGCTTGTGGTCGAGCCACTGTGGTGTGATGACAGGGAACCCGGCAGCGACGAACTGCTTGACCCGCTCGACCGTTCCGCCCTCCAGGACACGTGCCCGCAGACCGAACTGTTCGAGAAGCGCCACGATCTGGTGTGGCTCGACGTGCTTGTCCCCTGGATTCGGTCGAAGCAGCGGCCCGAGCTGAGCCTGCGTCCGCTGGATGCCGAAAGAGGACAGCACCATCGCGGTGGAAACGGCAGCGCAATTGTTCCAGGTCTGGTATTCGTGCGACATCGGCTCGAGGAAGACGCGGTCGGGAACCGGTGTCGGCCCGGGAGTCGGCGTCGGTGTGGGCGCCGTCTTCGGTTTGGGGCTCGGTACCGGCTTCGGAGCCGGCTGCCGGCGCGCGGTGGCGGTCGCTGTCGGCCTGATCGGAGCAGGCGACGCGATCGCTGTCGACGGACCGTTCGTGGGTGTCGTGGTCGGAGCAGCTGGCGTCGTGGGGCTGGCGGCGATGCGGCATGCCGAGACGACGAGCACGGCTGCGACGATCGACCCGGTGACCAGCGCGCGGGATGCTCGCACGGTAGGTGACCAGCGCAGCAGCGAAAATTCTCATCCGTTCTGTCGAGGGTGCCTGTCCAGCGGACCGCGCAGGTCCTGGTCGTGTCCTCACGACTCGGATGCGGTGCGGCTTGCCTCCTCGAGGTCGCGCTCCCGCTCGCGCCACCAGAGCGCGACGTGATCGGCTCGGGCGATCCAGACGTCGCCGAGAGCGATCACGCTGTCGAGGAACTGCGCCAGTGCTCGGGACGGACCTGGCCGCCCGGAAATCCATGGATGCAGAGTGAGGCACATCAGCTTGCCTTCGGCACGAACGACCTCGAAGTCCTCGCGCCAAAATTCGGCGACCAGTCGCGGTGGCAGCGACTGCTCGATGAAGAACGGATAGTCGTCCCACCAACGTGACGGCGGGAGCTGGATCACCGGATGACGCGCCGGATCGGGGCGCATCGCGACCGGAAGATCGCCGAGAGCCAGATCCATATTCCAGTGGAAGCCGAGTTCCTGGAGCAGTGCCACGGTTTCAGCTGTGGGGCGCCAGAAGGGTGACTTGTGCCCGACCGGTGTCACGCCGGTGAGTTCGGCGAGTATCTCTCGTGTTCGAATGAGGTCCTCCCGCTGCTCGGTCCGCGACATCCGCTGGTAGACACGGTGATCCCAACCATGGGTCGCGATCTCGTGCCCGCGCTCGACGACGGCGCGCAGGGCATCCGGGCGTTCTTGGGCGGCCAGACCGACCCAGCAGAAGGTCGCCTTGATGGCGTAGTCGTCGAGCAGCTCGAGCAGGCGCCAAAGGCCAGCCTCGAGGTCGTACTTCGCCTGGCCGCGCCAGTACCAGTCGTCCTCACCGTGTTCAGCGATGACGCCGTACTCGCCGTCGACATCGATCGAAATGACCAGCGCGGCCCGGTGACCGGCTGGCCAGACGGTGACGTGCTTCGTCATACCGCACTCCGCGTGCTCGCTCGCTCGGCGCGAACCTCGGTGAGCGCCTCGATGAGTCGCTCGATGTCCTCTTCCGTATTGTAGAAACCCGCCGAAAGGCGGACGCTATAGGGGTGGGTGATCCAGCGGACGATCACGTTGCGCTGGGCGAGTGCCTCGACGAGCTTCTGCGGATCGGCGTCGCGCACCGTGAAGCTGACGAGACCAGCCATCCGACCCGGTGGTGTCAGCACCTCGACACCGTCGAGGGTGGCCAAACGTTGGGCGGCGTAGCGCCCGAGTTCGCTGATCCGCTGGAAGATCCAGTCGTAGCCCACCTCTTCGCGCAACCAGCGGAGTGCGGCGACTTGCCCAGCGATCGCTGGCAGGTGGGCACCGCCGACTTCGAACCGTTCGGCCGTCGCCTTGGGGACGAAGTAGCCCCCGATCGGCTCCAGGCCGTTCGGAGCGAGCGAGGCGTACCCGACGATCGTGAGCTGCAGCTGGTCGAGCGCATCGTCCGAGAAATAGACCGCGCCGGTCCCTTCCGGCCCGCACAGCCACTTCTGACCGGGAATAGCGTAGACATCGACCCCGAGTGCTCGGACATCGACGGGGATGGAACCGGCCGACTGTGCACCGTCGACCACGACCAAGGCGCCGACGCGGTGCGCCAGTTCTGCGATCTCGGCCACGGGAAGGATCGCACCGGTGTTCCAGGTCAGGTGCGAGAGCACGACCATCCGGGTTCGCGGGCCGATGAGTCGAGCGATCACACTCGCGACGTCGCCAGCACCGGTACCGAGCCGTGCCGTCCGAACCACGACGCCGAAGCGACGCGCCACATTGAAGATCGGTCCCTGCGCACCGGGATGTTCCATGTCGGTGGTGACGATCTCGTCGCCGGGCTGCCAGTTCCGCCCCATGACGGCGAGGTTGATTCCGTCGGTCGTGTGGCGTGTCAAGGCAACCTGGTCAGCTCGGCAGCGCAGGAGACGAGCGACTTCCTCGCGGGCGAGCTGCTTGAGCTGGGTCGCGCGCTCGTAGCTCGTCATCGTGATGCGCCCGTCGATGAGTTCCCGTTCGCTCTCGGTGCGCATCGCGTCGATGACGACTCGTGGGAGCGGGCCGAAAGTGCCGGTATTGAGGTAGACATGCTCCAGAACGGCTGGCATCGCGGCGCGGATCGCTCGTACCTTGTCCTGCTCTGACATACTCGACGCTCCTGTCCGTGGCGTACGTCCCATGCCGATGTCGGCTGTGTACCGCAGGTGCCCCGGTACGTCAACCGGGTCCTACACGGAGTCGATCCGGTTCGGAGCGCAGACGAGCGTACCAGCCTCGGTGAGATCGCGAGAAGCAGCAGCCCGTGTGGACTTTGGTCGCGCGGTGGGAGGCACGGGACGATGTGCTCTTCGTTCAGGCCAGGCGGGCGAGTGCCTGTTCGAGATCGGCGATGATGTCTTCCGGATCCTCGATCCCGACCGAAAGCCGCACGAGCCCCTCGCCGATGCCGATCGCCTGACGCTCCTCGGGCGAGAGACCGCGATGGGATGCCATGACGGGATAGAGAATCTCGGAGTACACGTCGCCGAGTGTCGTGGCCGGGATGATGAGCTGGAGGCTACGCAGGAAGCTCAAGACCCGCTCGCGTGTTCCCTCGCGGATGTCGAAAGAGACGATGGCTCCGTACTCGCCGGGGGGTAAGAGCCGGACGGCCGTCTCGTGACTAGGATGCGTGGGAAGACCAGGATAGTAGACACGCTCGACCAGTGGGTGCTCGGCCAGCCAGTTGGCGATGCGGACGGCATTCGCACACTGGCGCTGCATCCGCAAGGGGAGCGTCTTGATCCCGCGTAGGACCAGATAGGCTTCAAACGGTCCGAGGATACTGCCCACGGTCTTGTTGAGTTCGTTCAACTCCCAGCGACGCTCGGCCGAAGTCGCGACGACACCAGCAGTGACGTCGCCGTGGCCGGCGAGGTACTTCGTCGCACTGTGCACCACATGGTCGGCGCCGTATGTGCCCGGTCGAACCAGATACGGAGTCGCGAAGGTGTTATCGACGATCAACCGTGCTCCGTAACGGTGCGTCAACTCGGCCAACGCTGGGAGGTCGGTGACCCGGAGCAGTGGGTTCGAAATCGTCTCGCAGAGCACCGCGCGCACGCGACCCTTGGCGAGAGCAGCTTCCACCTGGTCGAGGTCGAGGATGTCGACGAACTCGGTCTCGACGCCGAGCGCACCGAACACGAGCCGGAGCAAGGTGATCGTCTGTCCGTAGAGATCGCGCGACGCGACGATGCGATCGCCCGCTTCGACGCAGGAGAGCAGTGCCACGTGGAGGGCAGCCATGCCGGAACCGAACGCCAGGGCCGCTTCCTGCTCTTCCAGTGCGGCGACCGCGGACTCCAGAGCCTCCGTGGTCGGATTCCCGTAGCGACCGTAGACGAAGAGCCCCTCAGCTCCTCCGAGCGCCGCATCCATCCGGTCGAGATCCTCGTAGAGGAACGTCGACGCTGGATAGATCGGAGTGACCGTCGGGACGACGTCGCGCGGTGCCGGGCGTTCACCGGCATGGACAGCGCGGCTGGCGAACCGCAAATGGAGCCGACGGAGATCGCGCATGCGGCCTGTTCTCCTTCCCTGCATCGACCGACCATCGGCTGGTCGTGAGGGCAAGTATAGGCCGACGCGCAGAAAGGACGCCGAAATCGGGTCACCAGCGAGCCCGGTCGACAGCAGGTATTGTTTCGTGCTTAATCGGTAACTTTCTATTGACTTAATCGGCATTGAGGAGTAGAGTACGGCCGGGCAGGTCGGGGTGGAGCATGGTGCCTCAGCGATCACGCAGTCCCCCGGAAAGTGGTCGCGCCTGCGAGAAAGAGTCGGTGGTGAAGGTGCTAGTCCGTGAGGTGTGAGATGCGGAAATCTCGAAAAGTTTGGCACATGCTTTCGTTGCTCGTGCTCGCGCTCCCCGTTCTGGCTGCTTGCGCGCGCTCGCAGGCGACTCCGACACCTGTCCCGAGCGGCCGAACGCCGCAAGCTGCTGAATCGCCACAAGCGGGGCAAACGCCAGTTGCAGCGGTGACGACGACCGGTGGTGAGAAGATTCTGCGGATTCACGAGTACACCTATCCCGACGTGTTCGATCCGCAGAAGAGTTCCTTCTCGAACGAAATCGCCGTCTTGCACATGAATTACGAGGGCCTCACGCGACTCGACCAGAATCTGAATACTGTCCCGGCTGCTGCTGAGTCCTGGGAATTCAACCAGGACGGGACGGTGGTGACCTTCCACCTGCGCGCTGGGCTGAAGTACAGCGACGGAACACCGCTGACCGCTGAGCGGTTCCGGTATGCCGTGGAGCGGACGTGTGACCCCAAGACAGCTGGGGAATACCAGTCGATCCTGTTCGATATCGTCGGTTGTCAGGAGTTCGCCGAGACGGACCCGAACGACCAAGCTGCGTATGAAGCCGCACGGCAGAAGCTCGGTGTGGAGGCACCGGACGATCGCACGCTGGTCGTCCGCTTGACGCATCCTGCCCCGTATTTCCCGACGATCGCCTCGCTCTGGGTCTTCTACCCGGCTCGCAAGGAGCTGATCGAGCAGGGCGGGGAGAACTGGTGGAAGGACCCGAAGCTCCAGATCGGCAACGGGCCGTTCCAGATGGTGGAGGTGGTCGAGGACCAGCGTATCCGCTTCGTCGCGAACCCGAACTACTGGGAAGGTAAGCCGAAGCTGGACGGTGTCGAGATCATTTATCAGAAGGAGAGTTCGGTCGCGCTCGAAGCCTACAAAGCTGGCCAGATCGACATGTTCTCGCCTGATCCCTCGCAGCTCCCGGCGATCAAGAGCGATCCTGAGCTCTCCAAGCAGCTCGTCACCTATCCGGCCGCGACGACGATCCAGCTCTCGTTCAACCTGACCAAGGAACCGTTCACCGATAAGAAGGTGCGCGAGGCGTTCGCCTACGCCTTCGATCGGAAGACGTACTGCGAACAGATCCGTAACGGCGACTGCACTCCGACGCTCGAATGGATTCCACCGGGAATTCCGGGGCACATCGGCACGAACAAGTATGCGTTCGACCCAGCCAAGGCCAAGCAAGCATTGGCCGAGTCGAGCTATGGTGGCCCGGACAAGCTCCCCGAGATCAAGTTGACCTACAACAGCGACGATCCGGCAGCGCGCCCGCGCGTGGAGTGGATCGCCGGACAGTACCGCGACATCCTCGGCGTGAACATCACGCTCGAGCCGGTCGACGGGAAGACCCTCGTCGCCATGCGCAAGGATCCGAGCACCTACCCGCAGATGACGCTCGCTGGCTGGATCCAGGACTATCCTGATCCCCAGAACTGGTTGAGCGTGTACTGGAAGTGCGACGCGACCTTCGCGCAGCGCTTCGGCTATTGCAATAAAGAGTTCGACCGGATCGTGACGCAGGCGGATCAGGAGCTGGACCAACAGAAGCGCATCGAACTCTACAAGCAGGCACACCAGATCCTGATCGACGATGCACCGGGACCGTTCCTCTATAACCCGCTCAATATCTGGCTGGTGAAACCGTACGTCACCGGTTACAACCCGACGCCGAGCGATGATGCCTTCCCCGGCGAATTCGCCTCGCTCATGACGCTCGATATTCAGAAGTAGCATGCAGTACCGGGCCGGGGAATTTCCCCGGCCCGGCTCCTCGCCAGGAGGAAGGGTATGCTGCTGTCGTTCGTTGTACGGCGTGTCTTGTGGCTGATACCGGTCATCCTGGTCGTGACCACGATCACGTTCTTCCTGATGCATCAGGCGCCAGGTGGCCCGTGGGATCGTGAGAAGCCGGTCGCAGCCGCGACGCTGCAGGCGCTGAATCAAAAGTTCGGCCTCGACAAGCCCGTCTGGTTCAATGGGGCGGCCGTCCGCGAGCGGTGGCGGAGCGGCGAGCGGAACCCGTTGCGCCTCGCGCAGGCGTTCCTCGACAGCCAGTATTTCCACTACCTCTGGGGGCTCGCTCACTTCGATCTCGGTCCATCCTATCGCTCCAAGGGAACGGAATCGGTGCAGAGCATTCTCTGGCGCAAGTTCCCGGCGACGGCCAAAGTCGGAGTGGTCGCGACTGTCTTCGCGGTCTTCGTCGGGATCCCACTCGGCGTGTTGGGCGCGCTGAAGCAGAATAGTTGGATCGACTACATCAGTCTCACAGTCGCCACGCTCGGTGTCTCGGTCCCCAGCTTCGTGATCGGTGTGCTGGTTGTGATTCTGTTGAGCCAGCTGTTCGGGGTGAAGCCGATCCGCGCACCTGAAGAATGGCAGGGTCTGTCGACTGCGTATCTCGCACCGGGTATCGTGCTCGGGCTCGGGACGATGTCGTATCTGACCCGGCTGACCAGATCATCGATGTTGGAAGTGATTCGCCAGGACTACGTGCGGACTGCCCGTGCGAAAGGCCTGAGCGAGTTCCGCGTGGTGACCCGGCATATGCTCCGCAATGCGCTGATCGCGGTCGTGACGGTGCTCGGACCGGCCGTCGCTGCGCTGGTGACGGGATCCTTCATCATCGAAACGATCTTCAATGTGCCAGGTATGGGGCGCGAGTATGTGGTGGCGATCGCGGCACGAGACTACTCGATGATCATGGGGACCACCTTGATGTACGCCCTCTTCGTGGCCGTCGCGAATATCTGGGTGGACATCATGTACGGTGTCCTCGATCCACGGATCCGGGTGTGAGAGGTTGGGCACCATGACCGTTACAGCCACTGCACGGCAACTCGATCGTGATCTCGCGCTCCGGCGACCGCCGCGGAGCTTGTGGAGCGATGCCTGGCGACGCTTCCGGAAGAATCGCCTGGCGCTCGTCGGGCTCGCCTATATCGCGTTCCTCGCTATCGTCGCCATCGCGGCACCGGTGATCGCACCGCATAACCCGGTGCGGAGCGATGTCGCGCGGGCAGGCGTGTTCCGTCAGGCTGCCTGGATACGGGATCCGAACCCGATGCGGACTGGCACCTGGGAGTATCCACTCGGAACGGATTCGGTCGGACGGGACGTCTTCAGTCGCTTGGTTTACGGTACACGCGTGTCTCTGGTGGTCGGGTTCGTCCCGATGTTCTTCACCGTAACCATCGGCATGGTGATCGGTGTCACAGCTGGCTACCTGGGTGGGAGAGTCGATAACATTTTGATGCGTTTCACTGATGTCGTCTATGCTTTTCCGGATCTCTTGCTGTTCATCATCATGCAGGTTGCTTTTCAGGACGCGTGGATCGGCAAGCTGCTGAACGGACTCGTGCTGCTCTTCATTACGTTGTCGCTCGTCAGCTGGGTGACCGTCGCCCGACTGGTACGCGGCGAGGTGCTTGCCATCAAGCAGAAAGAGTTCGTCGAGGCGGCTCGGGCCATCGGGGCGAACGGCGTGTCGATCGTCTTGCGCCATATCGTTCCGAATACCTTGGGGCCAATCATCGTGGTCGCGGCTTACATCGTCCCAGGGGCGATCATCTCCGAGGCGATCCTCAGCTACCTCGGTATCGGCATCCGACCGACGGTGCGTCTCGACGCGCCGTTTCCGACCAGCTGGGGCAGCATGATCCTCGAAGGCTCGAAGGCCTGGGAGTCGCAACCCTGGATGCTCATCGCGCCGACGGTGGCAGTCGCGTTGATCACGCTCGCCTTCACGTTCGTGGGCGACGGGTTGCGGGATGCGTTCGATCCGCGCCAGGCCGAACGCTGAGACGTTGTCCGAACCGGGGACGAGTGCTATGCTGGGTCTAACGGGTGCCAGGGGTGCGCGGAAGCGCTGAGAGGTCGACGGACGGTCGGCCAACCCTCCGAACCTGATCTGGGTAATGCCAGCGCAGGGACGGCACCGCTCCTCAGCTCTTCCCTCACCCGCCGCCCCGTCGGGTCGGCGGATCGATTTTTCCGCCGCCTCGTCCCGTGACGCGAGGAGTGACGGGAGATGGCGATGTCGACGCGGATTCCCAAAGCGCTCACGATCGCTGGGTCCGATTCGGGTGCCGGTGCCGGCATCCAGGCAGACTTGAAGACCTTCAGTGCGCTCGGGGTCTACGGCTCGACGGTGATCACTGCGATCACCGCGCAGAACACACTCGGCGTGACGGCAGTCCACGAGATCCCGACCGACATCGTCGCGGCGCAGCTCGATGCGGTGATGGAGGACATCGGTGCCGATGCCGCCAAGACCGGCATGCTGAGCTCGGCCGCGATCATCGAGACGGTCGCAGACGGTGTGCGGCGACACCGGATTGAGCGGCTAGTCGTCGATCCGGTGATGGTCGCCAAGAGCGGTGACCGGCTGCTCCGGGAGGACGCGGTGACCGCGCTGCGCGAGACGCTCTTGCCGCTCGCGTTCATCGTGACGCCGAACGCGCCGGAGGCCGAGGTGCTGTGTGGCCGGCCGGTCCGGAACGAAGACGAGATGCGCGAGGCGGCGCGCATCATCCATTCGTTCGGGCCGCGTTATGTCGTCGTGAAGGGCGGGCACGTCGAGGGAGGCCAGGTGATCGACCTCCTCTTCGACGGAACGCACTTCGAACGCTTCGCACTCCCGCGGGTCGCGACGCCCCACACCCACGGGACCGGCTGCACGTTCTCCGCGGCGATCGCTGCGTTCCTGGCGCGCGGTTTCGACGTATCGACTGCTGTGTGGGAGGCGAAGCGATATCTCCACCGTGCGCTCGAGGCGGCCTTCGCGATCGGTCGGGGACGATCGCCGGTCCATCACTTCCATGCCTGGTGGGCACCGGTGCCGGAAACACAGGAGGTGCGCGATGGCTGAGACCGCGGAACGTGCCAGCACGATCCTGGAGGACGAACCGCTCAAGATCGCCGATCGCGAGTTCCGCTCGCGCCTCATCCTCGGTACCGGGAAGTGGCGCTCGAACGAAGAGATGCTGGCGGCACTCGAGGCCTCGGGCTGCGAGATGGTGACTGTCGCACTCCGTCGGATCGACTTCGACGACCCGAAGAGCCGGAGTATCCTCGAGGTGATCGACTGGAACAAGTACCAGATCCTCCCGAACACTGCTGGTTGCCGGACAGCCGAGGAAGCGGTCCGGGTGGCGCGACTCGCCCGAGCGATGGGCCTTTCCAACTGGGTCAAGCTGGAAGTGATTCCGGACCCGAAGTATCTCTTGCCGGACCCGATCGGGACGCTCGAGGCAGCGAAGGTGCTCGTCAAAGAAGGATTCGTCGTCCTTCCGTACATCAACCAGGATCCGGTGCTGGCGAAGCAACTCGAGGAGATCGGCTGCGCCACGGTGATGCCGCTCGCCTCACCGATCGGCTCCGGTCAGGGGCTGCCGGATTTCCGCTGGCTCCAGATCATCGTCGAGCAGGCGAGCGTTCCGGTGATCGTCGATGCCGGGATCGGTGCGCCCTCGGACGCAGCACTGGCGATGGAGCTCGGTGCCGATGCCTGTCTCATCAATACCGCGATCGCCCAGGCCGGCGACCCGGTGAAGATGGCCCGGGCGATGCGACTGGCGATCGAAGCCGGGCGACTCTGTTACCTCGCTGGCCGGATTCCCAAGAAGCCGTACGCGTCGGCGAGTTCTCCACTGGAAGGCGTCGTACGTTAGGGAGATGGGTGTGGCCAACTGGCGAGGGGCACGCCTCCGCGAGGCGCTGCGCCTGTACGTGATCACCGATCGAGCGCTCGCGGGCGCGCGCCCGGACATCGAGATCGCGCGGGAGGCGATCGCTGGCGGGGCGACAGCGCTCCAGCTGCGCTGGAAGACCGGACCGCTGAGCGAGGAACTCCAGGTCGGACGTGCGTTGCGGGCACTCTGCCGCGAGGCTGGCGTCCTCTTCGTCGTCAACGACCGGGTCGACCTGGCACTCGCTCTCGAGGCGGACGGCGTCCACGTCGGTGTGAGCGACCTACCGGTTCCGGAGACGCGAAAGCTGGTCGGCGAGTCGATGGTCGTCGGTTTTTCGCCGGAGACGCTCGAACAGGCCTTGGAAGCCGAAGCAGCTGGTGCCGACTACCTGGGTGTGGGGCCAGTCTATCCGACCACTACCAAGCCGGACGCCGGCCCAGCAGTCGGACTCGAGCACCTGGCCCGGATCGCTCGGGCGGTACGCATCCCGGTGGTCGGGATCGGTGGGATCACGGCTGCGAACGCCGCAGCGGTGATCCGTGCGGGTGCAGTCGGTGTCGCGGTGATCTCGGCAGTCGTCGGTGCCGAGGATATCCGGGGTGCGGCGAGGCAGCTCCGGGAGGTGGTGGATACAGCGCTTGCCGAGCGGGGTGCGTGACCGATGCGTGTCCCGCAGCTCCACCTGGTGACCGATCCTGATGTTTGTCCCTTCGATCGTCTGCTCGCATTGCTTCCGGATCTGGTGGCTGCTGGGGTCGACGCTGTCCACGTGCGAGCGCCCGACCGTGCCGCTGGCGAACTGCTCGCAGTGGCTCAGGTCGCTCGCCGCCTGATCGTGCCGCCAGCCGTTTTGCTCGTGAACGACCGGGTCGACGTCGCCCTCTTGAGCGAAGCGGACGGTGTGCAGCTTCCCGAGCGTGGCCTTCCTCCCGAAGGCGCGCGACGTCTCCTGGGGCGCGGTCGTCTGGTCGGGTGCTCCGTCCACAGCGTGACGGCAGCGGAACGGGCCGCGCAGGTGGGAGCGGACTTCCTGCTCTTCGGGAACGTGTACGAGACGGCGAGCAAGCCCGGTCGGGCGGCAGCCGGTCTCGCGGCACTCCAGGCCGTGGTGCGAGCGGTATCCTGCCCGGTGGTCGCGATCGGTGGGATCACGCCGGAGCGGGTGCCGGCGGTGCTGGCAGCTGGAGCCCATGGTGTCGCGGTTATCCGCGCTATCCTGGCTGCTACCGATCCGGTCGCTACGGTGCAGGCGTTTCGCGCAGCCTTGGACGGGGTGGGAGAAGTATGACGGTCCGGGTGACGCTCAACGGGAAGCGAGTGGACCTGGACGGCGTGCGAACCATTGCCGATCTCCTCCGCACGCGCGGGCTCGATCCGCGGCTCGTCGCCGTGGAGCACAACGGCGAGATCGTGCCGCGCGACCGGTACGAGGAGCGCGAGCTCCGCGACGGTGACGTGCTCGAGGTCGTCCATTTCGTCGGTGGTGGGTGAGGACGTATCAGGCCAGAGCCGGTCGGAGCGGAGCCATGGCGGAACTCGCTTGCGTCAGAGCGTATCGAAGAGCTCGTCCTCGGGGTCCCAGAGGTGTCGTTCGAGATCGACGCGGTATTCGTCGATGAATGTCACGCCTTCGTCTTCCAGGAGTGCCCGCATCACACTCGGATGTCCCCAGGCCCAGCCGCCGGTCAACTCGCCGTTGCGATTGACGACGCGGTGCGCGACCGCAGCGATATCGGGCGGTGCCTCGTGCAGGAGCCAGCCGACGAGCCGCGCCGAGCTGGCCAGGCCAGCGGCTCGGGCGATGCGGCCGTACGTCGTCACCCGTCCTGGCGGGATACGCCGGACGATGGCGTAGACCCGCTCGGCGAACGGTGATGAGCGCGGGTTTCCCTTCCGAGTGCCCATGACCTTAGATCCGCCCTCCTACGAACAGGATACCGAGGACGATGAGGAGCGTACCGAGCCAGACGCGGAGCGGAAGCGGCTCGTGGAGCAGGAGACTCGCCGCGATCACCTGCACGCCGATGACCGAGAGACCGGTCGTGATCGGATAGGCGACCGACAAGGGGATGAAGCGGAGCAGGATCGTCAGAGCCACGACAGTGAGGAAGCCAGCCAGGTTCCCGACGACTTGCCAGAGGAGGAACGCGAACCAGCTACTGCTCTGTGCCGCGAGCCGGAAGGCCAGGGCAGCCACGACGTTGAAGGCGAGGTGGGTGGCCAAACCGGCTGCGATGAGTTCGCTGCGATGGGCCAGCGGGAGCAAGCGGTCGAGTACGGATCGGCTTTCGGTCATCCTGTGCTTCCTTTCCTCTCCTGCTTCCAGGCTGCTGAAGGCGTTCGTCACTCTCCTCGGTCGAGCAGTAGACTTGACGGGTACGGGTGCCGTCAACGCATCCGCGCAGTCCGACAGTGGGAGACGAGTCCATGCGAAATGTCCTCAAGAAGATCTTCGGCGACCCGAACGAGCGAGAACTCAAGCGCCTACGCCGGATCGTCGACGAGATCAACGCGTTGGAACCGGAATACCAGCGGCTCAGCGACGAGCAACTGCGTGCCAAGACCGACGAATTCAAGGCCCGGCTCGAGTACGGCGAGACGCTCGACGACATCCTGGTCGAGGCGTTCGCGACCGTGCGCGAGGCGGCGCGTCGCACGCTCAACATGCGGCACTTCGACGTGCAGCTGATGGCCGGTATCGTGCTGCACGAGGGCAAGATCGCCGAGATGAAGACCGGCGAAGGAAAGACGCTGGTGGCGACCTTGCCGCTCTTCCTGAACGCCCTCTTGGGCCGCGGTTGCCACCTGGTGACGCCGAACGACTACCTGTCGCGGGTCGGCGGTGGCTGGATGGGGCCGATCTATCATTTCCTCGGAGTTTCGGTCGGCGTCATCACGCACGAGTTCGCGGGAATTTACGATCCGACCTACATGGCACCAGATCCGAGTCCGGACGATCGCCTCAACCACTGGCGTCCGGTCAGCCGGCGCGAGGCGTACCTCGCCGACATCACCTACGGGACGAACCACGAGTTCGGTTTCGACTACTTGCGCGACAACTTGGTTTACCGGCCCGAGGACATCGTGCAGCGCGAGCTGTACTACGCGATCGTCGACGAAGTGGACAACATCCTGATCGACGAAGCGCGGACACCGTTGATCATCTCGGGGGCGGCGCGCGACACCGTCGACCGCTACTACCAGTTCGCGCAGATCGCCCGGCAACTCCGTCGCGACGTGCACTATACGGTGGACTTGAAGCACCGCACGGTCACGCTGACGGAAGCCGGGATCGATCGGGTAGAGCGGCTACTCGGTATCCCAGAAGGGCACAGCCTCTACGACGACCGCTACTCCGATGCTGTCCACTATCTCGAGCAGGCGCTGAAGGCGAAGGAACTGTATCTCCGCGACCGGGACTACATCGTCCGCGACGGCGAAGTCATCATCGTGGACGAGTTCACCGGGCGCATGATGCCGGGCCGCCGTTACAGCGAGGGGTTGCACCAGGCGATCGAAGCGAAGGAGGGCTTGCGCGTCCGGCAGGAAACGGTCACGCAGGCGACGATCACGTACCAGAACTACTTCCGGATGTACGAGAAACTGGCCGGGATGACCGGTACGGCGGCGACCGAGGCCGAGGAATTCCAGACCATCTACAACCTCGAGGTCGTCGTGATCCCGACGCACAAGCCGATGATCCGGATCGACTACCCGGACGTGATCTACCGCACGGAAGAGGGAAAGTTCCGTGCGGTCGTGCGGGAAATCAAGGAGATGCACGCGCTCGGCCGCCCGGTGCTGGTCGGGACGACCTCGATCGAGAAGAGCGAGTACCTGAGCCAGCTGCTCAAGCGAGAAGGGATCCCGCACGAGGTGCTCAACGCCAAGCACCACGAGCGTGAGGCACTCATCGTCGCGAAAGCCGGGCAACGCGGCGCGGTAACGATCGCCACCAACATGGCTGGCCGCGGAACGGACATCGTGCTGGGACCGGGCGTCGCGGAACTCGGTGGTCTGCACGTCATCGGTACGGAGCGGCACGAGGCGCGGCGGATCGATAACCAGCTGCGTGGTCGTGCGGGCCGGCAAGGTGATCCGGGATCGAGCCGGTTCTACGTCTCGCTCGAGGACGAGCTCCTCAAGCGGGTCGGGACCGATCGGATCCAGGGACTGCTCGAGCGGCTGGGTATGGACGACGAGCATCCGATCGAGCATCCGCTGGTCAGTCGCATGATCGAAGAAGCGCAGAAGAAGATCGAAGGGTACAACTTCGACCTCCGGAAGCATCTCGTCGAGTACGACAGCGTGATCAACAAGCACCGCGAGGTGATCTACGCTGACCGCCGGAAGATCGTCATGGGCGAGAACATGCGCGAGCACGTGCTCGGCATGGTGCGCCGTCAGCTCGAGAAGGCGGTCAAACAGGCGTTCGAGTCGAGCGACGAGCCCGACCCCGAGGAGATCCTCCGGGCCTTCGTCGGCATCGTCGGCGACGCGGATGGCCTGACACCGCGCGACCTCGAAGAGCGAGACGAGGACGAACTCGTCCAGTTGCTCTGGGAGCGGGCACTGGCGCGGTACGAGCGGCGGGAGCAGGAGTTCGGTGCCGACACGATGCGGACCATCGAGCGGCTGGTGCTCCTGCAGGTCATGGACCGGTTGTGGATCGAGCACCTGACCGAGATGGAGCACATGCGGCACGAGGTCGGGCTGCAGGCGTACGGCCAGCTCGACCCGCTCGTCGTGTACAAGCGCGAGGGCTACCGGATGTTCCAGCAGTTGCTGGAGAACATCGAGTACGACGTGGCGCGGCTCATCTACCGCGTGCAGCTCGCTCCTGCCTTGCAGCGGCCGGTCATGCAGGTCGGGACGCCGAACCGCGGTGGCGACGGTGCGGGTCCAGCACGGAAGAAGCAGAAGGTCGGCCGGAACGATCCGTGCCCGTGCGGCAGCGGGAAAAAGTACAAGTACTGTTGCGGTCTAAGAGAAATGAGTTTGGGAGCGAAGACGGGTTCGACTCGTTCGTAGCGGTGCGTCGCGAGGTTCCTCGGTATCGGTCGTGAATGCCAAGTTGCACTGCAGCGAACTGCCGTCGGACCGTTGCCGGAGGGACCGTGTTCCTCACCGTCCGAAAGACTTGCCTCCACTTGCAGAGCGCGTCCTGCTCGGTCCAGCGGTCTGCCTGCTGCGCTGTGCGGTGAGGCCTCTCGCTGTGCGCGGCTCGCTGTGCCTGGCCACGCCGAAGGCTTGCGTGAGAGAAACGTCTCCTGCTGATTTCAGTTTCGGCGCGGTCAAGTTGACCTCGTGCAGTCCGACCGGGAGGTGGGCGTACCGTCGTTCATGCTTTGCTCACCCGTGGGTGTGCGCACGAAGCGACGATCGCGGTGCGAGTGCGGCGCTGGGGGATGGTTCGGCGAGCGAGGAGGGCGGGAGTCTGAGATGCGTTGAACTCGCTGCGGAGTTCTTCGGAGCGATACTGCTCGTCCGCTTGACTGTTGGAACAGCCGTGACTTCCCAGTGGCCTGTGGTGCACGGTCCTCGAGGCGGGTGGCTCAGGGTCGCAACCGGCTCCGTGCTGGCTGTCGTGTTCGCGGTCGGTCTGACTGGGCCAGTCAGTGGTGAGCACGCGAATCGGGGGTGACCGTCGGACTGGCGATGTGGGGATTCCTTCCAGCAGAACGCGTGGGAGGAGACGTTCTCGCTCAGTCTGCCGGCGGTTTTTTTGGGGCGATACGAGTCTGGGTGGCGTGCTGGCTGCACTCGGACGAGGCGACCGACCCTGAGGTGAAGCGAGGTGTGTTCTGCACGCGCCCGGCGATTCGACAGTGGCCGGCGAGTCTGTTCGCCGAGTTTCTCGGAACCGCGGTGCTAGGAGCTTGCGTGACGGCGCTCGTGCGCGGTTTCGTCGAGCCAGGAGCGGCACCGTGGTGGGTCGGCGGACTCATGCTCGTCGTCGGACTGGCGCTCGGCGGTACCACCGGCTTCGCCTCGAAGCTGGCATGCGATCTCGCACCCCGGCTGGCCTAAGCACTCTTGCCGACTCCAGGGAGGGTAGGCCTGGCTGGCGCTACGGGTGGATACCGGTGGCCGACCCCGTTGTGGGAGCACTCGCCGACGTTGGGCTCGTCGCTCGCCTGCGGGTCAGGTAGTCTCGAGCACCCGGTGTCCTCGAGAGACTTCCGATCAGCGAGTTCGATCGCAAGGCTCGCGGGTAACCTCGTGCGGAGACAGCGTTTCCGAAACGGGTCCGTCTGGCGAGCTGCGCGGTACGGCACGTACTCCAGCCGTTGAGAGAGCAGGGTTGCATACTGGAGGTGCTCCGCGACGCCGAGTGCGTGCTCATCCACGCCCGCGTCGAGTTCTCGACGCCTTTCGAGGAGGACAGCGTGGAGTACCGAGCTGAGCACGCGCCGGCGCGGAAATGGCCGTCCTCCGGTAGCAGGTGGGTCCAGCCAGCTTTCCGAGCGGCGCGGATCGGGGGAGCGCGGTCTGGCGCTCGGTGGGAGAACCCGGCAACTCACCGCAAGGACTCGAATCCTTCGCGTATGATGGCGGCCATGAGGCGACGGCGCTCCTCCAAGAACGTCGAATACTCCATATCATACCATCGTTCGGGAAGGGCATGGTACCGATACATCTCTCGCAGCTTTTCGGGTGGGAACCGACGTTCGTATTTGGGCGCGTATTCGGCTGGTTGCCGGGCGCTGATGTCGATGTTGTCGTGCCACTCCACCAGCGCGTAATTGGCCACTTGGTTGATGTCGCGCCGATCGGTGACGCCTTGCCGCTCCAGATACTTACGCGGGAAGAGGTGATGTCGCTCCAGGGCCGACTTTTGGGCCTTCGAGGTAGGGTCCAGTAAGTCGCGTACCTTTAAGTGGGAATAGAGCACCGGCGCGTCGAGGAGGCAGAGGGAAGCGAAAAAGGCTGCCTGTCCGACGTTCCGTGCCGAGGCCGTAGCCAGTTCATTGGGTAGGGTAATCTCCCAGTAGCTCGATGTGAGCACCGCGGCCATTTCTTGCTCCAGCGTCTGCGCGAACTCGCTCGGCTGAGAACAGCCGCGCAGCAGGGCCAAATCCTGCTCCATGCGAGTTTCCGGCGAGCCAGTGTACCGGCGGGTGAGCGAACTCATGAAGAACCAGCGGGCTATGAGGTTGCGCAGGGTGTGCGGATCGAGCGCAAAATCTCGCTTGCCGATGAGCCAGAGGGCGTAGGTATAGACGAGGGTCGTTTCGGACGTGATCAAACTGGGATGGATGTAGCCGGCCCGCTTGATGACTTTGAAGAAGTCGTGCCAGTGTTGCAGGTCGAGGACCTCAGCCTGTGCCTTCTCGAGCAAGGCGAACTGGGCATCTCGGCGCTCCGGGGAGAACTCGCCCGTTTGCAAGTCTTTGCCGCGCAAGATGGAATACACGTGCTCGAGCCGCGCGCGGCGGAACCCGAGCGCTACGTCAGCGCGGAGCAACTGGTCGGGCTGAGGGTGAAAGTACGGATTATAGGGCGAAGGGTGGTTGTCCACCGGCGGACGCTTGGCCTCACGACAAAACTCTTCCAGCTGCTTCCGCCCTTCGTCCCAGAAGACGGACATCAGCGTGAGGATGAAATCGGCCTGGTTCAGCGTCCGGCCCTGACTATTGATACGCACGAAGATTTCGGCGACCTGCTCTTCCGACGCATTGACGGAAATTTCCAGGGCGGTCATGGGGTAGTTGATGAGGTTGACGAGTCGCTGGATAGCCTGGGGAATGCGTTTGCGCTCTTCAGGAGTGAGTCGGCGGCGCTCCTCCAGACGCTCGAGGAGAGTAGAGACGAAGTCGTAGTGATCGAAATCGGGTTGCCAGAAACGGCTAATATCCGCGATCCAGGTGGGATCGCGTTCGATAGCCGTATTGGTCACCTCGAACTTTTCTTCTACCGGGTGAAAGGCGATGCGTAACCTGATTCGGTCGAAGTTCTTGTCCACGATGGGTACGTTTCTCATGACCGCATAGAGAGCCGTGAGCCGTTGCTGGCCGTCCACGATGAGTAGACGAGGTGCTTTTTGCTTCTTGCCCTCCCCGATGATCCGATACTCGCCGGGATAGCCGTTTTCCCAGAAGAGTAGCGTCCCGATCGGATAGCCGCGGTACATCGAGTCGAAGAGATCGCGTACGCGGGTCGTGTCCCACACGAAGGGTCGCTGGATGTCGGGCAGGCCGATCTCACCGAGGGCGATGTCCTCCACCAGTTTGCCGACGGTGTAGTCGACCTTCTTGAAGAGCAGGTCGCTCATCGCTGCGTTCCTCCTCAGAATGGAGCGATACGATCGTCCGCAACGCTCTGTGACGGTCATCAGGTCGAGGAGTGGTGGTTCGAAGAGCGTTTCGAGCACCGCCTCGTGCGGCTTCTCCATGCCGAGTTTCTCGTCGAACACCTGTCACCTGCGGGTGATCCCGCGCTGTTCGTCGTGGGGTGGGCCAGGGATAGCAGGCGCTCCGACACATGCGTGCCAGATTCGGAATACCGGTTGCATAGCCGGTGCGCGGACCCGAGCCAGGCAAAGTCAGCCGAGCCCGAAGCTGGTTCGTGTAGAAACTGGGTGCAATCACATTGATTCTCCTGCGCATTCGGTGAGGATGGTTATGGTCGGATATACCCGAGACCTGATGGTTCCAGCCAGGAGTATAACCAGTGTCTCCGCTCTCGTCCGCGAGGGCATCTCCTCGCTGCAGAGGATATTGCACCGCTGCTTCAGGTGGTTCGTCCGTATCGTCTCGTGTGCTCGAGCCGATCCGTCCCCACAGCGCATCGGCCGTTTTCGAGAAAAGACGAGAGAGGATCCCCCCTGTCTCCCTCGTGACAAAGCCTTCCCTCGCCGAATAGGGATTGGAACTCGGTCGAGTCGTGGCTGCCGGGAAGGCTCTCGCCCCCTTCGTCCCCTGTCGGGTCCCTGCATTATCGGACGTGTGTCTCCTGTACCGCAAGACCTCACCGATCGATCGAAACGGGGCTCTACCTTTTACCAGAATTTCTCCTGCGCGGGCAAGGGAACCGATCCATCTGCCCAGCAGGCTGGATGCGCCCCGTGCGGTTCGCATCATGGTTGGAGCCATTGCGTTGGCACGGCACCGAGTATCGAGATTGCCTGGTGACTCCCTCGGGAGCGGGGATTCCTGTTTTGGAGCTGGTTCTCAGCCGGAGCGTTCCCGATCTCCCCTTCGGCCCCGGGGTGGAAGGCTGTCGAGCCATCCGGGATCTCTGTGCGATCACTCCTCGGCGGGAACCGGGCGGAAGCCTGCACTGTACCTGTGAACTATTGGCCCAGACTCCCGGCCTGCCGGCGAATCCTGGACTAGCCTGCCTCGTCTGCGAGAGAACAGCGCACGACGCCTGATGCTCGATCAGCAGCATCGTGTGGCCCTTCCTCTTCCAGAATCTTCAGAGGCACATGCCGTCCCCGTCCGCCCCCGTCTGGTGCCTGAACTCCTCCTCGAGGACATCGGAAAGTTGTTCGAAGAAGGCAAGGGGGAAAGGTATCCTTCGATTTCGGTGCGTCCGCTGGAACGCGACTGGTACAGGCGGCCTTCGGAAAGCCGTCGCTCGAGGGTTTGACTGTCGAGGTTCTGCTGCGCGGTGCCTCTCTGCAACTTGGACCATTCGCAGACCTGAGTGGCCCAACCATCGGACACGGTCGATCGTCTCGCTGGACGGTCGATTCCGCGATCGCTGGAACGTGTCCGTACCGTAATCTTCCTCTCCTACTGCTGGCAGTTGTAGGCGAACTGCCAGGGACTGCAGGGATCCCACGGATCGCTGCCGACCAGGATCTCGTCGAAATCGGAGTAGCCGTCGACGTCGGTGTCTTCCTTCCGAGGGTCGGTTCCGTAGACATAGACCTCGGAACCGTCCGAAAGGCCGTCCGAATCGCTGTCCGAGTTGTACGGGTCGGTACCGAAACTCAACTCCTCGTCGTCGGGCAGGCCGTCGCCGTCGGTATCGGCTGATGGCGGCGGTGGCGGCGGTTGGGGCTGTGGTTGCGGCTGCGGTCGTGGTTGTGGTGGCGGAGGCGCCGGCTGCGGCGGTGTTGGGAGCGCTCGCACTTCGAAGGTCGCTTGGCCGAGAACGGCCTGGCGCGAGGCGGCATCGACTGCACGGACTGTCCAGGTACCCGCGATGGCGTTGCCGCCTGCGACCTGACAGTAGGTGAGCCCGACCGTCGTCCAGTCCGTTCCCTGGAGTTCGACCGTGGCGAGGTCGACCGGACTCTTACCCGGCGGGACGGCCTGCACGACGACCGCGACGCGCTGCCCGGCCGTTCCGGCTGCGTTCCTGACCTGGATATCGACGGTCGCTCCGCAATCCTGCGGCTGGACCGGCTCGGTGGGAACGCGCCATTCGAGCGTGGGCAACGGTGTGGGCGTCGGTGTCGGAGGAAGCGTAACCTGGAAGCGATCCGTCGCGATCGGCTGTGTGCTCGCATCGCTCCGATACCAGCGAACGGTCCAGGTCCCGACCTGGCTGGTCTCGGGGACGATGCTGCAGAGGGAAACACGGATCGTTCCCCAGTCGTCACCGGTCGTCTGGATGGGGCGGAGAACGATTTCTTGTCCGTTCGGCGCGGTGACGACGGCATAGACGGGCAGCTGCTGCGCTGGCTCGGCCTGTCGCGCGCGGATGCCGAGTTCCACGATCGGGCGGGTCGACCGGCAGTCCCCAGCCGGGACTGGCTGGCGCGGTGCGCTGGTCTGCCAGGCGATCGCCGCCGAGGGTTGGACACGGAAGGATACCGTCGCGAGGATCCGGTCGGGCTGGTCGGCATCGACCCACTCCGCACGCCAGGTGCCCGGGGCGACCGGTGTTCCCACATCGTGGAGGTCCACTTCGATGTCGAGCGGTTGCCCCAGACTCACCGAATACTGTTCAGCGAGCACCTGCTCGCCGTTGGGCGCCACGAGGCGCAGCTCGACCGACCGGACCGTCGACTCCGGAGGGACCTCCAGGCGCAGGTGCACGGACGTCGTCTGGGTGGGGTCGAGCGGTGCGCTCGGTCCGACAGCCCTCCAGCCTTCCGGTTGCGGCAAGGGTGACGCTGGTGTCGGGGTCGACGTCGCCCGGTTGCAAGCAGCGACGAGGATGGTGAGGAGCAACAGGATCGCGAGCGCTCGGTTTCGCGATGGACTCGCGCAGTGGCGCATGGACACGTCCAAGCACACCGTGCAAACTGGCACCGAACTTCACCACCTCGTCCATACTCTAGCAGACCCGAATCGGCTGTCAAGCGGTAGTTGGTTGCGTACCGCGGTGCGCAGGTGCTTGGTTTTGCGCACGCGGGTGCGAGATCCTGCTTCCCCAGGCGAATACGGGGGCGAATGCTCGCCCCCGCAACAGTGGCGACTCCTTGTCGGGCGCAATCCTATGGTTTTTGCACTATTGCCCGAACCGTCACGTGGCCGGCGTGCTCGAAATGCAGCTCGAGTTCGAGTTCGTCCCCGGGGTTGAGATCGCGGGTGAGACCGATGAGCATGACGTGCAGGCCGCCCCGCTTCAGCTCGACCGATCCGTGCGCGGGAACGTCGATCCCGTCGACCGGCTGCATCTTCATCACGCCGCCTTCCATCGTGGTTTCGTGAAGTTCGACAGTCTGCGCAGCGTCGCAGTGCGCGTGAAGCAGCCGGTCCGGCTGGTCGCCAGCGTTCTCGATCACCATATAGACCGCGCTCACACCGTCGGCCTGGCTGGCTGCGCGCGCCCAGACGTTGCGGATGACGAGCGAGTCGCTCCGGAATTCGTTCTGCACCGATGGCGTGCCCATCGCTGTCGGGGTGCCATGCATGCCGTGTCCCATGGTCGGCGTTGCCTGCATCGCCATCGTCGGTGTCGGAGCGCTGGTGGGTGTCGGTGCGGCTGTCGGTGCCGGACTGGTCGCTGCTGAGCTTTCGGGTGTGCTGGCGGCCATCGGCGTCGGTGACGGTGCAGGCGCCGGTGTGGGGGTGGCTGCACTCCCGCAGGCGACGGAAACCAGTAACCCGAGCGCAGCAACGATTCCGGCGAGCCAGCTGGCCCGCAGTGACGAGAGGCATGGCATCGCGATCCCTCCTCGCAACCTTCCTGTACCGGCTGGTCTTTCAGGACTTCAGCAGTGCGCGGAGGTCGCTCGCCACTTGCTCCGGTGTCAGTCCGAAGGGCAGGACGGCACGGAGGCGTCCCTCCGTGTCGAGCACGAAGGTCGACGACGTGTGCTCGACCAGGTAGCCCAGTGCCGAGTTCGACTCGACCTTGGCATAGTGGACACCGAAGGCGGTCGCGAGTTGTTGGATCGCCGTCTCGTCACCGGTCAACCCGAGAAAGGTCGGGTCGTACTTGGCGAGGTAGCCCGCCAACCGCTCGGGCGTGTCCCGTTCGGGATCGACCGAGACGAAGACGAGCTGGACACGACCGGCATCGTTCCCGAGGAGGGCTCGAGCGCGTGCCATCGTGGAAGCGGTGGTCGGGCAGACGTCCGGGCAGTGCGTGTAGCCGAAGAAGACGACGACGAGCTTCCCTCGGAAATCGCCGAGCGTGTGCGCTTGCCCGTCGCTCCCCTGGAGCGTGACGCTCGGGATGTCCTGCGGCGGGTCGAGTTCGATCCCGTTCAGTGTCGTGGCGCGGGATCGCCAGTAGAACCAACCGGTGACGAGCAGGACGAGGGCGATCGCGATGAGTTCGGCGAAGACGAGTCGACGGAGCCACGGTCGAGTCGGCATCGGTCATGCTCCTCCGAGGTTGCAGGTGAAGAGATGGGCCGCTTCGTAGAGGTACCGGCGCGCACCTCGGCTGTTCCGGATTTCCTGAGCCAGCGCCGCGAGGTCACCCTGAAGCACCGTCGCGGTCGGAGCCGTCCGGTATTCGGCCCGGACGATACCGACCGGATCGACGACGACGAGCACCGGGTCGACGGTGGTACCGTGCTGCGATACCTGCCGGGGAACCCGGAATCCAGCGAGAACGAGTTCCAGTTCGCGTTCATCACTCGTTCCGAGGACGAGCCAGGGGAAACCCGATGTGGCGAGTTCTCGCTGGAGCGTCGCGAGGCGTGTGGCATCGCTCGGTTCGGTCACGATCCAGATCGCTCGCATCGAGCGCCCGCTGGTATCCCCTGCCAACGCCTCGGCGAGGCGGGAGCTCCACTCCGTGCAGCGCTCGTCGCAGCGTACCGGTCCGAAGGTGACCAGCACGATCTGCCCGCGTAGGTCGTCGCTGGAGACGCGATTTCCCGCTGCGTCGACCAGGCCGAACCCGGGTGCGACCCGGAGTCGCGGCAGGACGCGCGGCGCGGCGAGCGCGCTCCAGACGACGGAAAACGTCGCGGCGAGCAACACGATGACGAGCGCGATACGGCGAACCATCTCTCACCAGCTCCGATATGACTGAGACACCTGGACGAAACAGGTGACGAACGACACTCCGCCCGAGACTACCGGCGCGGTGGCGGATCGAGCGGGACGAGTGTCACGCCGTCCGGAGTGAGGAAGTCAGGCGCGTGAGACCGGCACTCGGTGGCGAGGAACGTCAGGAGGAGGAGCGATGCACTGAGGATCGGGAGCGTACTCGCGATGGCGAGCGGTCCGGCCGGCAGGGTGAGGACCGGCCCGCTGGGCTGCTCGGCGCCGTGCGTGGTCCCAGCAGACGGACCGTGACGATGCGTGTGGGTGTGGCCAGGCAGCTCGAACAACGCGTGCGGGTGCGGAAGCTCCGCGCCGCACGAGCAGTCCGTCGGCGTCAGGAGCGCAGCCGAGAGCGCGACGATGAGCAGGAACCCTGGAAGCAGTGGAAAGAGAGTAGGCATCGTCCGCATCGCGCCTCCGTGCGCGGCTCATCTCTGACGTAATCTTACGGTTGTGTCGTCCCCGGTTTCCAGGTCAGCCACCGCGGTGCGCGGCGTTCGGTCCAGTACGGTCGCCGTACACCAGCCGAGCCCGTTGCCTAGTGAGGCCGCTGCGGGCACTCAGCGAAAGGCGGGCATGACGTGCTCGACGAAGGCTTCGAGCGCCGCGAAATCGACCGGGGGCCGGACGGTCAGGTTGATCCAGTCGGCTCCGGCTTCGCGGTAGGCTGCGAGCTGCTCGGCGACCGCGGTCGGGCCACCGACGAGCCACCCTGGCTGCTGGAGTGCCTGGGGCCCGACTTGCTCGGCCAGCCGTTCGCGCAGGCGGGCCACCGCGCCTTCGTCGTCCTCCGGTGCCATGTACAGGCCGACCTGGACGGCGATCCGGATCGTGGTCGGATCGCGTCCCTCGACGGTACACCAGTGCTCGAGCGCTGCCTTCTTGCGCTGAAAGCCTTCGGGATCGACATAGGGGATGTTCCACCCGTCGGCATGGCGGGCAGCGATACGAGCCGTGCGGCGTTCCCCCGCGCCGCCTATCCACAGCGGCAACCGCGGCTGCACCGGCTTGGGCAGGACGCGTGCCTCGCGGAGCTGGATCCAACGCCCCTCGAAGGTGACAGCGTCCTCTTGCAGGAGACGGCGCAGCGCCTGGATCCCCTCTTCGAGCTGGTCGAGCCGTTCGCGGTCCGGCAAGAACGGGTAGCCGAAAGCCCGGTATTCCGGCTCGTGCCAGCCGGCGCCGAGGCCGACCTCGAGTCGTCCCCCACTCAGGTGGTCGATCGTCACGATCGATTTCGCGAGAAGGCCGATATTCCGGAACTGCACGGCGAAGACCATGCACCCGAAGCGGATGCGTTGCGTGTCGCAAGCGATCGCCGCGAGGAGAGGCACGGCCTCGAAGTGGGGGATACGGTCAGACGTGCGTGCATAGAAATGGTCCCAGACGGAAAACCAGTCGAAACCATGCTCGTCGGCGAACTGCCACAGCCGGCGGAGCTCGTCGATCGTCGTGTTCTGTGGGCCGACATGGATCCCGAACCGCACGGCTCTTCCCCTTCCCTGCGCGATCGTTGCCCGCCTGTTCTCCAGCCGAGCGAAAGCATAGCCCCGCTGAGCGTCGGGCGACACCCAGCGGGGCTGGGAGAACCTTGGGTATCAGCTGAAAAGCAGCTCACTGAAGCTATAGAGACCAGGCGGCCGGTTGCGTATGCGACGCGCTGCCTCGAGCGCACCGCGCGCGTAGGCGCGACGGCTCTGTGCCCAGTGCGTGATCTCCAGTCCCTCGTCATCGCTGGCGAGGAGAACGGTGTGTCGTCCCACTTCGCCACCGGCGCGGACGGCATGCAGTCCGACCTCGCCCGGTTGTCGCAGTGCTTCGCCCGGTCCGCGCCCGTAGACGTACGTCAGCGGTGTCTCGGCCCGCGCGCGGCTCATCGCCTGGACGAGCCTGATGGCGGTGCCGGACGGCGCATCGCGCTTGGCCCGGTGGTGCCGCTCGATCACCTCGATGTCCCACTCTGCGAGCGTCCGCGCCAGTTCGGGAAGGAGACGGAGCAGCACGGCAATTCCGACACTGAAGTTCGCAGCATGGACGATCGGTACATGTTGTGCCGCTTCGCACAGGGCAGCTCGGTGTGCCTCAGCGAGACCAGTGGTACCGGTGACCAGCGGCACGCCGGATGCAGCCGCAGCTCGCGCTGCGGCCAGCGTGAGGTCAGGATGGCTGAAGTCGATCACCACGTCGACGAGGCGCATGAGATCGGGAAGTGCATCGGTGAGGAGCAGGGACGGTGGCAGCGATCGTCGCAGGGCCGTGGTATCCCGGCCGGGGCGGACGAAGCCAGCGACCGCCGCGATGTCGTGAGTGCCCGCCGCGACGTCGAGGACCGCCTGACCCATTCGCCCGGTGATGCCGATGACGCCGATCCGGAGCATCAGGCGGCCTCCCCGAGACGATTGGCCAGCAGTGGTGCCGTGTGGGGACAAGTGGCCAGCACATGCGCGAGCCACTGGCGATTGCCTTCGCTCAACGGAGCGAGCGGAAGCCGGACGGAACCGTTGCACAGCCCGAGCAGTTCGGCAGCCGCCTTGACGGGAACAGGATTCGTCTCGAGGAACAAGGCCCGGGCCAAGGGGAAGAGTTCGTGGTGGAGTGCCCGAGCGCGCTCGACATCTCCTCGCAGCGCAGCGCGGACGAGGTCCGACATCGCTCGGGGTGCGACGTTGGCGACGACCGAGATGACTCCCCGGCCCCCGACCGCGATGATGGGGAGCGTCAGCGAGTCGTCACCACTCAGCACCGCACAACGGTCGCCGAGTGCCAGGACGAGTTCGCTGACCTGGTCGAGCGATCCGCTCGACTCCTTGATCGCGATGACCGGTGCTTGCTCGACGATCCGCCGAGCGGTCTCCGGTGCGAGGTTGACGCCGGTTCGGCCTGGGACGTTGTAAAGGACGAGCGGAAGGTCGACCGCGTCCGCGATAGCGACGACGTGCCGGAAGAGTCCCTCTTGTTGCGGCTTGTTGTAGTAGGGCGTCACGACCATCGCGGCGTCAGCGCCCAGCTCCCGCGCCGCTCGCGTCCGAGCGATCGAGGTCGTGGTGGAGTTGGTGCCGGTACCGACGATGACCGGGACGCGCCCCGCCGCGCGCTCGATGACGAGTGTAGCGACTCGCCGCCACTCGTCTTCGGTGAGGCTGGGTGTCTCGCCGGTCGTCCCGCACGGAACGAGGCCGTCGACTCCCTGATCGATGAGCCAGTCGACGAGGCGAGCGAGCGCTCGCTCGTCGATCCCTTCGCTCGTGAACGGCGTGATGAGTGCGACGAACGTTCCCTCGAGCATGCCATCCCCCTCGTCAGTATCCACCGACGTCGAAACACGGTCTCCGGTCTTCCGATGGCACACTATGGCGTGGCTTCCACGCCGCAACGTCCACCGGGATCGGTGTCGGACGCGCAGTCTGGCTCGTGCGTTGGAGGAACTACCGAACGGGGGAATGGCGTTTCAGCGGATAGACACGACGGGGTACAACGAGGAACTGGGCAGACCAGCTCGCGGCGTACTGCGAGATCGTCTGGGCTCGCCTACCGTCGGTCATGGGCACGTACTCCGATCCAGTGAGCCCCACCCTGCACATGCTAGCAGCTCTGCATCGTCTTGTCAAGAAGGTTGTGGGTGCAGCGTGCCCACGAATACTGGAACAGGTCCATCGGGCGGAGATCGTGTCACGACGTCGCAAGCGCCCGGGCGGCAGAACCGTCGCCGTGCCGGCGGAGCGAGCCGTCGCCTCGCTGTCGTGCGAGCGAGCGGCGTTCCACTCGACGCTGGTTACCGCTTCCGCTGGACGGAATATTCCTTGGGCAGAGTGCCCTCGTGTCGAGCGCGCTCCGGTGCGTGTGGTGAGGCACACAGCGACTGCAGCGCGTGTTAGGGTGACGATGCTGAGAAGAAGCGTCAGCGCTCCAGCACGATCTCAGGCCGAGCGCGGTCGACGAGGTCACGGCGTATGGTTGCCCCCAAGAGCCGCTCGAACTGTGCCGCGAGCCACTCGGCAGCCTCCAGAGCAGCGTCTGCTGTGACCCCGTGGAACGCATCGATCGGGACGAAGACCCGTCGCGTCTCGGGGGTTACGAGACCGATCCGGCTCTGCCGCCAGACCCAACGGCGCGTTCGCACTTCGTGGTCGTGGGCGTACACGATCTCGCCGGGCTCGGGGATTTCCGGTTCTCCCTCCCCGAGGGGGAGGAAGCGATCCCCGGCCTCGCTCGGCCGGACGGTGATTCCCTCCGGGGCTGTGTCGAGGTCGTGCGCACCGACCGGAACGAGGAAACGGAGCGAGGCAGCGTTCACGAGGTCAACGGTTGGGTTGATACTCGGCGGCGGGTTGCCTTTGAGCGTCCGCCGCAGGAGCGCCTCGACCGAACTCTGGTAGGTGCTCGCCGACCAACCGAGGGTGCGGAACGCGTGGCGCCAGACAGCGATCGCCGGGAGATCTTTAGGATCGCGAGTACCGTACTGCTCGCGTGCCTGCGCGATGCTCTCGCTGAGGAGTGCCCGTGCCTGCTCGGGCGCTCGCTGATTGTCGAGCGCTTCGACCACGAGCACCACGACGAGATAGTCGGGAAACCGTTCGAAGACCTCCCGTGCGATCCGGAACCGGCTCATCGCTCCCCTCACGGACCAGCACAACAGGGGTGCAATGCTTCGCGCCGGGCCACGCGCTCGTAGACGCGGGCGACGATCGTCGTGACGCGGTGCCAGGAGTACCGGAGCGCCGCCTGTCGCGCCCCGACCTGCAAGTGCGACCGGAGCTGGTGGTCGGTCAGTGCCCGGATCGTTGCGGCTGCGAACGCCTCGGGATCCGCTGGTGGCACGTGCAACCCGGACATCTCGTGCTCGATGCTGAATCGCAACCCACCGACGCAGCTCGCCACGACCGGTGTGCCACAGGCCATGGCTTCGACGGCGACCAAACCGAACGATTCGTACAACGAGGGGATCAGACAGATATCGGCAGCATTGTAGAAGAGCGGGAGTTCTTCTTGCGGCCGCGACCCGACGAATCGGATCGTTTCGCCGAGACCGAGGCTGGCTGCTTCAGCGATGACGCGGGCGAGCGCGTCGTCCGGTCGCGGTGCGCCGGAACCGGTCTGGAATGTTCCCCCGAGAAACAGCAGGAGCGGCCGCTGGTGCGAGAGATCTGCGACGACACGCTGCCAGGCCCGCAGGAGCACATCGATCCCTTTGATCGGGTCGATACGCCCGACGAAGAGCGCAGTCGGTCGACCTGGCTCGATGCCGAGCACCGCGCGGGCAGCAGCGCGGTCGAGCGGGCGAAAGTGTTCGGCGTCGACACCGGGTGGCACGGTGCACACGCTTGCAGCAGTTGCCCCGAGTTGCTGCTCGATCGTCGAGCGCTCGTCGGGATTCGCCGCGATGATCGCGTCGGCGACACGAGCCAGCCCTTGTTCGACCTGGAGTCGGAGGACCGATTCGAGCGGTCCAGAGGAGACGGCGTTCTTGAGGGCAGCGAGCGTGTGGAACATCTGAACGAACGGGATGTTCCAATAGCGCTGCAAGAGATAGGCAGCCCAACCGGAAAGCCAGTAATGCGCATGGATGCAGTCGTACGAGCGCCGATCGCGGTAGACCTGGTAGGCGAGCTCGGAGACAAAGGCCGGTAGATAACAGAACAGTTGATCTTTGGCGATCGGAGCTGCGGGGCCGGCGTCCAGCGTGTAGACGCGCACGCCGCGACGTGGCTCGACGACCGCCGGGGTGGCAGGGTCCTCGCGTCGCGTGAAGATGTCGACTTCGACGCCGCGTTCAGCGAGATGACGGCTGAGTTCGCGGATATAGACGTTCATGCCACCAGCATTGCCGATTCCGGGCTGTGCCAGGGGAGACGTGTGGACGCTGATCATCGCGACCCGCTCGATAGCGGGCTTCGGAAAGAACCGACTCCGCTCCAGTTCGGTTTGCACCGCCGTGTGGCTCCCTTCTCGCGCTCCAGCCGGCTGGTAAGCAAGAATGCCACCGACGCCCGTGCCGGTGGCGAGCGGCTGGACGCGATCGCGGCGCCCGCGGAGGGACTCGAACCCCCGACCACAGGGCTTAGGACGCCCCGGCTCTTTCCCCTGAGCTACGCGGGCAGAACACCCAGCGCATCGTCAATTCTAACCGACGCGCTGGAGGATGCGCCAGGCGATCGCTTGCCGGTGGCGTTGTGCCTGTGCTATACTCCCGCCGGATGAGCGGGGAGTGGCGCAGCCCGGTTAGCGCGCCGCGTTCGGGACGCGGAGGTCGGAGGTTCGAATCCTCTCTCCCCGACAGGTAGGCCGGCTCCGCCGGCCTTTTTCGTCTGCAGCAGGAGCGTCACGATGGATCGCTCGTCAGCTGGTGCGCTCGATGCGGAGCGACAACGGCTGTTGCGCAGCCTTCCGGCGGTTTCGACGCTGTGCCAGCATCCCGCGGTGCGGCCGTTCGTGGACGAGCTCGGTGAGCGAGCAGTGGTGCCCGTGATCCAGGAAGTCCTCGCAGCGACTCGCCAGACGATCCTGACGACCGGGCAGGCCGGTGACGTGCTCACTGCTCTTCTCCGGGAGCTCGAGCAGCTGGCTCGACCCCGTCTCGAACCGGTGATCAATGCGACCGGTGTCGTGATCCATACCAATCTTGGCCGCGCACCGGTCAGTGAAGAAGCAGCGCAGGCTATGGCCGATGCTGCCCGGCGGTACACGGCGCTGGAAATCGAACTGGAAACCGGGCGGCGCGGTGGGCGAATGGCCGAGATCAGCCGCTTGCTCTCCCTCCTCACCGGTGCTGAAGCCGGGCTGGCTGTCAACAACAATGCTGCGGCCGTGCTGCTCGTGCTCAGCACCTTTTGTGCCGGTCGTGCTGTCTTGGTGTCGCGCAGCCAGGCAGTCGAGATCGGCGGCGGTTTCCGGATTCCGGACGTCCTGCGCCAGAGCGGTGCGCGACTGGTCGAGGTCGGCACCACCAACCGCACCTATGTTCGGGACTACGAGGCGGCGATCAGCGAAGAGACGGCAGCGATTCTCTCCGTCCACTGGAGCAATTTCCGGATCATCGGGTTCACGCACCAGCCGTCGCTCGAGGAACTGGCCGAGTTGGCCCACGCGCACGGCTTGCTCCTGATCGAGGATGTGGGGAGCGGTGCGCTGCTCGATACGGCACAGTTCGGGCTCGCGCACGAGCCGACCGTTCAGGAGGCGATCGCAGCTGGTGCCGACCTGGTCTGTTTTTCGGGCGACAAGCTTCTGGGTGGGCCGCAAGCGGGACTGATCGTCGGCCGGCGGTCGCTCATCGAGCGTCTCGAGCGGCACCCGCTCGCCCGGGCGATCCGTGCTGACAAGACGGCCCTCGCTGGGCTCGCCACAACGTTGCGGCACTACGTGCGCGGTGAAGCCATGGAGAAAATACCGGTCTGGCGCATGATCGCTGCACCCGTTGCGGCACTGGAAGAGCGATGCCGTAACTGGGCCGCGGAACTCGCTGCGTCGGTCGACTGTTCGGTCGTCGCGACCGAGGCGACGGTCGGGGGTGGGTCGCTTCCCGGCGAGACGCTGCCGAGCGTCGCTTTGGCGATCCCTGCGGTCAGTCTGCAGGCTCGCTACGGACTGGGGCTCGAGGAGTTCGCCCGGCGCCTTCGGCTCGGTCGTCCTCCGGTGATCGGTCGGGTGGAGGACGAGCGCCTCATGCTCGATGCCCGGACCGTGCTTCCCGAACAGGACAGGGTGCTCGTCACGGCGATCCGGCGCGCCCTCGGGATCACGTGACCGGGTCGCGCGTGTCGCGGAAATAGGGGCTACGGTCTGGATAGAACTCCGGAAAGCGCTGCTTGAGTGCCTCGATCAGTTTCAGCGCGTTCCGCAAGGCTGCCCGATCGCCGCTCTGCTCGGCGGCACGCACGTCGCTCAGGAGGGAGCGGAGTCGCTCGTCGTGCCGTTCGCGGCGGAGCCGACGGAGCGCATCGCGCAGCGCTTGTCGGGCGAGCGGCAGCGGCAGGTCGGGTTGCGCGGCGACTCGTTCGCGGAGAAACGTGACATAGTCGGCGAGGTCCTCGGGCCAACTGGGGTCGAGCTGGCTCGGTGTGCGCCGGAGCGTGTCCACGATCTCACGATGGCGCACGTCGAGCAGGCTCTCCTGATCGATCTCGTCGAGGAAGGCAACGGCGGCGTCCGGGTAGCGTAGCAGGAGTGCGACGAACTGCTGCTCGGTCGTCAGTGGTCGCTGCTTGGGCTGCTGGCCGTTCGCGGTGGTGCTCGTCTTGGCTGGTCGACGGCGGTACGAGGCGAGGAACCGCCGTACCGTCTCTTCGGGTAGGCGCAGACGGAACGCGACGACACGGGTGTACAGGTCGAGCTGCACCGGATCGCCGAGTTCGAGCAGCAGGGGTGCGACGCGTTCCAGGAGTTCTGCCGCTGCCCGCGGGTGTGCCGGCGGTTGCGACCCCAGCACGGCATCGAGGTAGTAGTCGACGAGCGGTACTGGCTGAGTGAGTGCTGCCTCCCAGCGGGCACGATCCTGCCGGATCAGCTCGTCCGGGTCGAAACCCTCCGGCAGGACGACGACCGCGAGTTCGATGCCGAGCGTTCGCTCGAACCGGATGAGTTGACGGGGATCGGCGACTGGCCGCTCGGTGTCAGCGAGCGCGGTACGCAGGAGTTCGAGCCCGCGCAGTGTCGCTTGCCTCCCGGCAGCGTCGGCATCCAGGGCTAGGAGAATCCGATCAGCCAGGCGGCGGAGCAGCTTGCCCTGCCGTTCCGTCAGTGCGGTGCCGAGCGAGGCGACGGTATTCGTGTACCCGAACTGGTGGGCAGTGATGGCATCCAGGTATCCCTCGACCACGATCGCGGTACGCTGGGCGCGGATCGCCTCCTCGGCGAGATCGAGCCCGTAGAGCACGCTACTTTTGTCGAACAGGAGTGTCTGCGGTGAATTCAGGTACTTCGGCTGGACATCACCGAGCGTCCGGCCACCGAAACCGAGGATGCGACCCTGCCGATCCCGAATCGGGAAGATCACGCGATTCCGAAAGCGATCGACGACCGAACCGTCGTCGCGTCGCACGACGAGACCGACCTGGACGAGTTCGTCGACCGTTGCACCACGCTGTGTCAAGTAGCGGAGCAATGCCGCCGGAGCATCGGGCGCGAACCCGAGTCCGAAGCGTTCGGCTGTCGCCCGGTCGACGCCGCGGCGATCGAGATAGGCCCGAGCAGGTTCGCCGAAAGCGGTCGACCAGAGAATATGGGCGAACCAGGCAGCGGCTAGGCGATTGAGTTCGAGGAGTCGCTGGCGTCGCTCGTCTCCTTCGTGCTCCTGGGTGCGGTACGACTGAAGCGTGATACCGGCTCGCTCGGCCAGCCGCTCCAGTGCTTCCCGGAAACCCAGCTGCTCGGTGCGCATGACGAAGGTGATGGCGTCGCCGCTCGCGCCGCAACCGAAGCAGTAAAAGGACTGTGTATCCGGAAAGACGTAAAAGGAGGGCGTCTTTTCCTGATGGAACGGGCAGAGCGCCTTGAAGTTCTTTCCGGCCTTTTGCAGGTGGATGCTGCTCCCGATGAGTTCGACGATATCGATGGCTTCTCGTACCCGCTCGACGTCTTCGCGTGCCATCGTCTCACCCGAGGAACGACCAGAAGCGCGGCACCCAGATCGCTTCGAAGCAGGCCAGCGCGAAGCGGTCGGTCATGCTCGCAACATAATCGGCAGCGATACGCTCGACCGGCTCATCGGTCAGGGCTGAGCGGAAGTCCGCCGGGATTTCCTCCGGGTGGCGGACGAAATGCTCGAAGAGGAACTGGATGATCCGCTCGGCCTTCCGAGTCGAGTCCAGCTGGTTGAGGGGTTCGTAGACCCGCTCGAAGAGGAAGCGACGCAGGCGATTGGCGACGTCTTCCATGTCGGGAGAGAGCCTGACAACCGCTGTTTCGCTGGTAGGTGCGTCGAGCAGTGGCTGGGAGGTGGCGATGACGTCGGCCACCAGGCGGTGGATCCGTTCACCATGTGTCCAGCCGAGCGTATCGAGGATGTCCCGCGGCACGTCTTCGAGCCGGATGACGCCGGCGCGGAGGGCGTCGTCGAGATCGTGGTTGATGTACGCGATGCCGTCGCTGATCTTCACGACTTGCCCCTCGGGCGTGCGCGGCCAGCCAGCGACCGGACTGGAGATGCTTTCGATCGTCTTCGAGTGGCGCAGGATACCGTCGCGTACCGGATCGGTCAAATTCAGCCCTCGGCCGTCCCGCTCGATCCGGTCGACAACGCGCAAACTCTGCTCGTTATGGCGGAAGCCGGGGAAGACAGCTGCGAGCGCCCGCTCCCCGGTATGCCCGAATGGGGTGTGACCCAGATCGTGAGCGAGTCCGATCGCTTCGATGAGATCCTCGTTGAGACGTAAGGCGCGACCGATCGTGCGAGCGATCTGCGTTACCTCGAGCGTATGCGTGAGCCGAGTGCGGAAGTGGTCACCGCTCGGTGCGATGAAGACCTGCGTCTTGTGTTTGAGGCGACGGAACGCTTTGGAGTGGATGATCCGATCCCGGTCACGCTGGAAGGCGGTGCGAAAGGGGCATTCCGGTTCTGCCCGCGGGCGCGTCGCGCCACGGCTGCGTGTGCCGGCTGGATGCAGCCAGGCTTCCTCGCGCGCCTCGAGCAGTTCGCGGATGGACGCGACCGAATCGGTGCTCACCGTGCCTTCCCCTCGCTTCCGAAGTGTACGGACACAATGGGTTCCGTGCCAGCCCGCCGAGAACAGCGAGGGACTTCCCGGTTACCGGGAAGTCCCTCGGATCTGGGGTATCCGTTCTCGTGGTGCTACTTGCGCGCCTTCGCCACCTGCTCGCGGTAGCGGCGGGCAGGCTCGGCGTACGGCACGGGGCCGACGGTGACCCACACGTCGGTCTGCACGTGCCGCTCCACCGAGGGCTTGCGTGACCCACCGTTCGGCTCACCCCACACGATGCGGAGCCGCGTGCCTTCCTTGGCGTACTCAGGCTTCACCATGCCGAGCGCGAGAACACGCTCTTCGTTCGAGCTGAAGCCGGTGAACATGGCGAACCCGACGACCTCACCGGCATCGTTGAGGACCGCGTCGTACATCCAGGTGGCGTACTGGGCCAGCGGCAGGTCGAAGTACTTGTAGCGCTGCCCCTTGGGCTTGGTGACCAGGCTGGAGAGCACCCGCGCTGCCTCGTCCGGATCCCAGACCAGCGTCACCTTCTTGCGGTGCGGCTGGTCCTTCAGCCGTTCCAGCGCAGCCCGCCCAACGAAGTCGTGGTCGAACTTGATGAGGCGCCCATACCCCAGATCCCACGGCGTGAGGTAGTAGTCCTCGATGTTGGGGCTGACGAAGCTTCCACCCAGTGAGCCGACCGCCTCGTAGGCGTTGGCTGGCAGCCACTCGCGGTACCGCTGCAGCTCCGGGCTGGTGTAGATCGCCGGCAGCGGGTTCGGAATCCAGCCCGACTCGAGCGTATTGGTCGCGTATGCGCGGCTTCCCACGTGGCGGATGCCGAACTCCTTACCGGCCTCGAGGATGGCGGCCTTGACGGCGGGGCCGTCGGCGAAGTCACCGAAGAACTCGGCGCCGGAGACACCGCTCATGCCGTGGTGGAGGAGTCCGACGGTTTTACCCGCGATCTGGACGCGGGTGAAGTGGAAGAAGGGGATCTCCGGGGGTGGGCCGCCGAGCAGCTTCTCCAGGACCTTGGGGGCGTTGGGCCCCTGGATCTGGAAGCGGAAGGTCTTGCGTGGCTTGTGGGGATCGGCGACCGACCACTCGTCGCGCTCGTCGGTGACGTTGGCCCCGCTCGTCTCGGCATGGAACTGCACCCAGTTGTGCACCGAGGGGCGGCCGACCAGCTGGAACGTGCCGTCCTCGAGGTAGAACAGGATGACGTCACCGATCACGTACCCCTCGGGGGAGACAGGCACGTACTGCTTGGCCTGGCCGGGCTCGAATCCCTCGAAGGAGTTGATGCCGAGCTGGCGCAGGAGGGCGAAGGCGTCGGGGCCGCGGAGGAAGAGGTCGGTCATGTGGTAGGAGAGGTCGAAGAGGCAGACGGTCTCGCGCCAGGCGTGCTGCTCGTCGCGCCAGTTGGTGAACTCGGGGGGCACGACCGGATAGACCCGTGCACCCGTCTGGTTGTTGTACAGGTACTCCTGAATGTTGGGAACCTGGTCCAGGATCTGCTGGAGATTTTTTGCTGTACCGTTGGACATAGAACCTGCCTCCCTGTGCATCCAGCAACGACTCACTGCACGCGGATAAGGGGAACGTGGCCGGTATCCCTGAACGCCACCGCCGACGGTAGCTCCGGTCCGTTCCGGACAGCGCTCCCCTGGAGTCGCTCCCCGTGCCACTGCGCAGTGTAGCCCTTTAGGCATAATGCGGCAAGTAGGGCGTTCTGTATTGTTGAACGGGGTGCACGCGATCCTGCCAGGCTGGTGCGACGCGTAAGTGGACGGGCAGCTCGGCGAGGGGCCGCGAGAGGACACCGACTTGGCCTATGCCGCTGTGTCGGGGCGATCGTTTCCCCTTTGGGGGCGTCCGCGGTCGACGGAAGGATGGCGAGAGCAATGGTATGCTCATCCGTGACGTGGAGCGATGGGCCGGGAGTTACGAATGGCGGATCTGGTCTGTCCCAAGTGTCTCGGTCGAATGCGTACAGTGGAACGTCACCATGTCGTCTTCGAACGATGCGAGGAATGTGGCGGCGTGTTTCTCGACCGTGGCGAGCTGGAACAGCTGATTCGTGCCGAGGGTGCCTACTACCGTCGTCCACCTGACTGGGACGATGATTCCGGCCCCGCCTATCCGCGCAAACAGCGAAAGAAAAAGCTGCGTCACTTCCTGGAGGAGCTCCTCGATTTCGACTGATCGAGACTGGTACGGCTCATGAGCGGACAGCGAGCGACAACCCACCGGCTGGACATGCTCCGGGCCCGCCTGGCAGCGATCGAGCCAGCTCCGGGCGTGTATCTCATGAAGGATGCTCAGGGGAAGGTGATCTACGTCGGGAAGGCGAGTTCCCTCCGGAACCGGCTGCGCTCGTACTTCGGCTCGCAGACTGGGATGGATGCCAAGACGCGCGAGCTCGTCCAGCACATCGCGGATTTCGAAGTGATCCGGACCGATACGCCGACCGAAGCGCTCATCCTCGAAAACGAGCTGATCAAGCGGTATCGGCCGCGCTACAACATCATGTTGCGGGACGACAAAACGTACCCGTTCATCCGGATCACCAACGAACCGTTCCCCCGAGTCATTGCGACGCGTCGCGTGGTTCAGGATGGGAGCCGATACTTCGGTCCGTACCCGAGCGCGGGAGCGGTCCATCGCACGCTCGATCTCCTGAAGCGACTCTTCCCCTACCGGGCCTGCGATATCGAGATCACCGGGAACGCCGCGCGTCCCTGCCTCTACTACCACATCGGCCGCTGCGTCGGTCCCTGTATCGGTGCAGTCTCGGGGGAAGAGTACCGCCAAGTCATCGACAATGTTGTGCTCTTCCTGGAGGGGCGTGCTGATGACGTGGTCGCGCGTCTGCGAACCGAGATGGAAGCAGCGGCGGAGCGCCTGGAATTCGAGCGGGCTGCCCGTCTGCGCGACGAGTTGCGAGCGATCGAACAGGTCCTCCAGCAGCAGAAGATCGTGACCGGGAGCGACGAATCGTTCGATGTGCTGGCCGTGGCGCAGAGTGCTGGTGGCGATGCTTGCGTCCAGATCGGCTTCGTGCGCAACGGGAAGCTGCTCGGCTCGGAGCACTATCTCATGGCCGGTGCACGGGTCGATGATCCGCCGAGTGCGATTCTGACCTCGTTCGTGCAGCAGTACTACGCACAAGCTTCGAGCGTTCCGCCGGAACTGGTTCTGCAGCACCCACTCGACGAGTCCGATACGATCGTCGCGTTCCTGACCGAGCGGCGAGGTGAGCCAGTACGATTGAGCGTCGCGGTCGAAGGACTCCGCCGCGAACTCGTGGACATGATCGCGAAGAGTGCCCAGCAGAACCTCGAGCAATACCGTGTTCGCTGGCTGAACGACGAGCAGCGGACGACGCTCGCGCTCGAGGAACTGGCGGATGCGCTCGGTCTCGATCGCCTGCCCCGGCGTATCGAGTGCTTCGATGTCTCGCAGCTGCAGGGCACGAACGTGGTCGCCAGCATGGTCGTCTTCGAGCACGGCAAGCCGAAGAAGAGCGACTATCGGAAGTTCCAGATCAAGACGGTCGAAGGGCAAGACGACTTCGCAGCCATTCGGGAGGTAGTGCTGCGGCGGTACCGGCGTGCGCTGGCTACCGAGCAGACCGAAGCCTGGCAGACACTTCCCGATCTAGTCTTGATCGACGGTGGGAAGGGGCAGCTCAACGCAGCGCGCGAGGCGCTCACCGCACTGGGACTGGATCTCCCGATCGCGGCGCTGGCCAAGGAACACGAGGAGCTGTACGTGCCTGGCCGGAGCGAGCCGATCGTGTTGCCGCGGGATTCGCAAGCGCTCTTCCTGGTCCAGCGTATCCGAGACGAGGCGCACCGGTTCGCGGTGACCTTCCATCGCTCGCGGCGAACGCGATCGACCCTGCACTCGCTCCTGGACGACATCCCCGGCGTGGGACCGCGCCGGCGGCGGGAGCTGCTCCGTCGCTTCGGCTCGGTCGAGGGTATCCGGCAAGCGAGCGTCGAGGAGATCGCAGCTGTGCCCGGTATCAGTCGGACGCTCGCGGAGCGGATCAAAATGGAACTGGGAGGGGCATGAACGGTGCGAGTGATCGCGGCCCACGATGCGATCGCGATCGACGAAGCTGCTCGCGTGCTGCGCGAGGGAGGATTGGTCGTTTTCCCGACCGATACGGTCTACGGCGTCGGGGCGGCTGTCGACCGGCCCGATGCGGTCGCCCGCTTGTACGTCGCGAAGGGTCGACCGTTGGACCGGCCGATACCGGTGTTGATTGCCGATCTCGATCAGCTCGAGCGGTTGGCCAGCGAGGTGAACGAGGCGGTCTGGCGACTGGCCCGCCGGTTCTGGCCGGGCGCGCTGACGGTCGTCGTGCCAGCCCAGCCCTGGCTCCCGGTCGAGATCGTCCGCGATACCGGCGCAGTTGGGTTGCGTATGCCGGACCACCCGGTGGCGCTCGCGATCATCCGGGCGGCAGGAGGAGCGGTGGCGACGACGTCGGCGAATCGCTCCGGTGAGCGTGAAGCATGTACGGTCGAGGAAGCGATCGCTGCGCTCGGCGAGGCGGTCGACTTGTACGTGGACGGAGGGAGAACACCGGGTGGCATTCCGTCCACTGTCGTTGCGCTGGAAGGCGGGAAGATCTGCGTCTTGCGTCGGGGGGTACTGGACCCGGCGCTCATCGAGCAGGCTCTCCGTGAATCGTGACGAGTTGTCACGCTGCCGGTGCTCGGAGCGGTTCGGCAGCATTGACGTGTTGTGCATTCAGAGAGGACACTCTCGGCGGTGGTTACGTATCGAATGAGGACGGGCGGTACGAACCGGTGTTGGGAGAGTGGCTGTTGATCGGTGCGGCAGGAGCGCTCGCGGCGGGTGGACTGACCCAGCGACAGCGCCAGTCTCGGCGGCTTCAGCACCTGATGCGGTCGTTCCATTTTCCGAGGGAACGACCCCACGTGTTGATTCTCTCGGCTTCGATCGGTGGGGGACATAATGCTGCTGCGGCTGTTCTCCGCCAGGATCTCGAGGCACTCGGGTGCCGCGTGACGGTCCTGGATGGTTTTGCGTTCGCCACGCCGCTCGTGAGCCGGTACTTCGCCTGGTCGTATCCTCTCCAGCTGCGTTACGCTCCGTGGCTCTACGATTGGCAGTTCAGCTTGTCGCACCGCCGCGAGTGGACACGGTTCTGGCGCAGCCTCTACAGCATACTGGCTGCTGATGCGTTCGAGCGGCTGTGCATAGAGCTCAGGCCGGATGTTGTTGTCTCAACCTATCCGCTCGTGACGCAGGCACTCGGTACCCTCCGGGAACAGCGGCGGCTCACTGTTCCGACCGTAGCGGTCGTCACCGACTTCGGTGTTCATCGGCTCTGGACGGCTCCTGGTATCGACCTACACCTCGTGCCGTCGTCAGTCTCTGCTGCGCAAGTTGAGGATGCGACTGGCTCGGTTCTGGTGATGGAACCGCTCGCCCGTCCTGCTTTTCGAGAACCGATCGACCGGCTGCAAGCCCGTGAGCGTTTGGGTTTGCAGCCGGACGAGTTCGTCACGCTGATCGTGGCAGGGGCCTGGGGTATCGGCTATGTCGAAGCCATCGTGCACGATGTCGCTGTGTGCGACGTGCGCACGATCGTCGTGTGTGGCAAGAACGAGCACCTGGCGCGTCGTCTGCAACGACAGTACAGCGGTAATCCGAAGGTGCGCGTACTTGGCTGGACCGATACCTTGCCGCAACTCATGGCTGCGGCTGATTGCTTAGTGCAGAATGCCGGTGGACTGACGTGCCTGGAAGCCATCGCGCGAGGTTTGCCGATTCTGATCTATCGCCCGATCGCTGGACATGGAGTCCTGAATGCCCGCACTATGGAGCGAGCGCACGCGGCGCGTTGGATCCGCGACGCGGGCGAGTTGCGGCAGGTACTCCAGGACGCGGCTGCCGGACGTGTTCGGCTCGCGCAACCGTGCGTCGAGGCGAATGCAGTACCGGCAGCGCACGCGATCGTGTCGCTCCTGGCGAGACCCGAGGCAGCTGAGTGTGCGCGAGGTGCGGTCATGTTCACGGGACAGCCGGAGCAGAACAGCTGAGGCAAGGCGACACGTGCGATGATGCGGCCCATCGCCACGCGTCTCACACTCGCGAGTCTACTGGTTGCCGGTTTGCTCGCGCTCCTCGCTGTGCTCGCCTATCGTCTCCAGCCTCCGGTCGGCCTGGTTCCACTTTTGACGGAACAGGGGAGGCTGTTCTGGGTCGCAGCGATCATCGTGTGTCTCGTCGGTGCAGTCGTCTTTCAGGTGCTCGATCCGATGCCGCAGATCGCGACCATGACTGCTCCCCGCCGGGGGGTCCGCTACGAGCCGGTTCCAGAATGGCCGACGAGCTGGGGATTACCGTTCGCGACGCTAGCGGCGGGAGCGCTCATCCTGAGTGCCTACCATTCCGCGCTCGCCGGACTCGTCGTGGTGCTGTTCGGTTTCATCGCGCTCTTGGTCGGGGAACTGGCGCGTCTGGCGCTGTACAGCGTGGAGCAACGTGTGCGGATCTTCGGGCGGGTGACGCATACGTTGTTGCTGTACGGATTGGCGTTCATTGCGTTCGCGATGATTTATATCCACAAACTTCGCAGCTTGTATTCGGCGACAGCGATGTTCCTGATCGCAGGTGTCCTGTTCCTGCAGCTGACCGAGGCGGCTGACGTGCAGCTCGATCGTCGCGTTCTGTATGCG
Source organism: Thermomicrobium sp. 4228-Ro (assembly GCF_026241205.1). Classification (NCBI taxonomy): domain Bacteria; kingdom Pseudomonadati; phylum Thermomicrobiota; class Thermomicrobia; order Thermomicrobiales; family Thermomicrobiaceae; genus Thermomicrobium; species Thermomicrobium sp. 4228-Ro. The sequence continues at coordinate 566,103 of NZ_JAPFQM010000001.1, read as the reverse complement.
ATGGTCGGTGGGCTCGTCCTCGCGGAAGCGACCTGGGTTCTGAACTACTGGCCCGCAACGGGATGGCTCGGTGGTGCAGCGCTCCTCGCGGTCTTCCATGTCGTCGCTGGGCTGATACTCGCCAGAATCGAGCGCACCTCGAGCTGGCGTACCGTGCTGGAGTACGGGGCGATGGCCTGTCTGGCGCTGGCGGTTATCATTTGGGGTATGCTGCGCACGCGAGGTGGGCCGTGAACGATTCCCAGGAAGGCGACCTGTACGAACTGCTGTTGCGGCTGGACGCCCTCGAGGAGGTGCTCGAGGAACTCAAGGAGCGCAGTCTCGAGACGCTCGACGCGTTGCAGGCCGCCCTCGCGACGGAGCCCGGCACCGAGGAACTCCGAGAAATCGTCGGCGAACTCTTGCGGCGCGGTGTTCGAACTACTGAGGATGTCCAGCGAGAACTCGAGATGCTGGAACGCCACATCGACGAACCAGGCGCCCCGGATACCGGATGGCTTGGTCCAAACTGACGACGGATGCCTATGGAAAGCCTCTTCTCGGCTCGTGAGCGCGAGCTCCAACAGCGTTTCGCACCGCTCGCCGAGCGGATGCGTCCCCGGACACTGGACGAGATCGTCGGGCAAACGCACCTGCTCGGGCCCGGGGCATTGCTCCGCGGGATGATCGAAGAGGATCGCCTCGTCTCGCTCATCCTCTGGGGACCTCCGGGCTGTGGGAAGACGACGATCGCTCGGGTTATCGCCGAACAGACCCGGGCTGCGTTCGTTCCCCTCTCAGCTGTCACGGCGACCGTCGCGGACGTCCGCCGCGCAGTACACGAGGCTCGGGAGCGCCTGGGTCAGCTCGGGCAGCGTACGATCGTCTTCATCGACGAGATCCATCGGTTCAACCGTGCCCAACAGGATGCGTTGCTTCCGGCCGTCGAGGACGGGACGATCGTATTGATCGGCGCGACGACCGAGAATCCGTCGTTCGAGGTAAACGCGCCGCTCCTCTCGCGTTGCCGCGTGGTGGTGCTTGAGCCGCTCTCCGACGAGGCGATCCGGTCGCTGCTCGAGCGAGCGTTGACTGACACCGAGCGCGGTCTCGGTGGGCTCGCAGTCGAAGTCGAACCCGAAGCACTCGAAGCGATCGTGAACCTGGCGAACGGTGACGCGCGCATGGCCTTGAACACGCTCGAGCTCGCTGTGACCGGCGCGCGCCGAGGACGAGTCACAGTGGATATTGTTCGCCAGGCAGCGATGCGTCGCGCAACGGTCTATGACCGTGTTGGTGATGTCCACTACGATACGATTTCAGCACTGCACAAGGCGATTCGTGGATCCGACCCGGATGCAGCACTCTACTGGCTCGCCCGGATGCTCGAGAACGGGGAGGATCCGTTGTTCATCGCCCGGCGATTGGTTCGCGCGGCGAGCGAAGACATCGGATTGGCCGATCCGCATGCGCTCGTCGTCGCCGTCGCTGCGCAACAGGCAGTCCATGTGGTCGGTCTACCGGAAGGTGCACTGGCTCTCGCGCAGGCAGCCGTCTACCTCGCTCTCGCACCCAAGTCGAACGCGCTCTATCGCGCCTACGAGGCGGCACGGCGGGACGTAGCCGAGACGCGCAACGATCCAGTGCCGTTGCACCTCCGCAATGCGCCGACTGCGCTGTTGCGCCAGCTGGGCTGGGGTGCCGGTTACCGGTACCCGCACGATGAGCCAGATGGGATCGGGCGACAGGAATATCTGCCACCGCGCTTGCGTGGCCGGCGATACTATGAGCCGACGGAGCGCGGTTGGGAGGCGCGCGTGCGGGAGCGTTTGGCGGCGATCCGGGCGCGACGGAACGAGCCAGGGGAACGATCTGGAGCGGATGAGGAGCGACCGTGAATACGATCGAGGTGCCGGTCCGGCAGAATCGGGCGAACGACGAGCTCCGGCCAGTGGAAATCGTTCCCGATTACATTCCGTATGCCGAAGGCTCGGCGCTGATCATGCTCGGCAACACGCACGTCCTGTGCGCGGCGACCGTCGAGGAACGCGTGCCAGGTTTCCTCGCCGGCACCGGACAGGGGTGGATCACCGCCGAGTACGGCATGCTTCCCCGGAGCGGCCGGGAGCGGATCCCGCGCGAGCGTGCCGGTCCAGGAGGCCGAACGGCGGAAGTCCAACGATTGATCGGCCGCTCCTTGCGCGCTGCCGCCGACCTCACTGCGCTTGGTGAGCGGACGATCATCATCGACTGTGACGTGATCCGTGCTGATGGCGGTACCCGTACAGCAGCGGTCACCGGTGGATGGGTCGCGCTCTATCTGGCTGTCCGTCGGCTCGTGGAAGCCGAACAACTGCCGGCGCTGCCGATCGTGCGGCAAGTCGCGGCGGTGAGCGTCGGCATCGTCGCGGGCGAGCCGCGGCTCGATCTCGAATACGCCGAAGATAGCCGGGCCGAGGTCGATATGAACGTCGTGATGACCGACCGCGGCGAATTCGTCGAACTCCAGGGAACTGCTGAGGGACAGCCCTTCGGCCGGGACATCCTCGATCGCTTACTCGAACTGGCTGAACGCGGCATCAGCGAGCTGATGGTCGCTCAGCGGCGCGCGCTTCAGCTTCCGTAACGCGAGTCAGCTTTCGACCTCCAGATGCTCTTTCGTGCTCGGTAACCGATCAGCGATACGGGGGTCGAGTTGTGTTGCCCGGTCGAGTGCCCGGCCGAGGGCCTTGAAGATCGCCTCGAGCTGGTGGTGAGCATTCTGCCCGTACAGGGTCACGAGATGGATCGTGATGCGTGCCTCGCGGGCGAGCGTTTCGAGGAAGTGGCGCGCGAGGTCGCATTCGAGCTGGCCGACCGATCCCGGTGGGAACGGATCACGGTGAATGAAGAGGCCGCGCCCACTACAGTCGAGCGCGACGTGTGCGAGCGCCTCGTCCATCGGTACCGCTGCATCGGCCATGCGGCGGATGCCACGCCAGTCGCCGAGAGCCCGGCGCACCGCCTGGCCCAGGCAGATCGCAACGTCTTCGACCGTGTGGTGTCCGTCGACGTGCAAGTCACCGCGGGCCCGGACGGTTAGGTCGAAGCACCCGTGGCGCGCGAAGAGGGTGAGAAAGTGATCGAGCGCACCGATACCAGTGTCGACGCTGGCTTGCCCCGAGCCATCGAGCGCGATTTCGACAGTCACTGTTGTCTCGGCGGTCGTGCGTTCGATTTTCGCGACACGCGCCCCGTTCATCGCTCGTCCTCCGACGTCATGCGGGAAAGGTATCCAGTGCTTCCAGAATGCGATTCACGTGTTCCGGCGTGCCGACCGTGATCCGGAGATCATCGCGGAGCCATTCATCGTCGTACCGTCGCACGACGATCGCTGCCCGCAGGAAGTGCGCATGCAACTCGTGGGCGCGACCATCGTGCACGCGGCAGAGAATGAAGTTCGCTTCCGAAGGATAGGGGCGGAGGAACGGATACCGCAGGAGGGCAGCGTAGAGACGCTCGCGCTCGCGCCGGATCCGTTCGACGCGCTCCATCAGCCACTCGCGGTCCGCCAGAGCGGCCTCGACAGCTGCTTGCGCGGCGACGCTCACGTTGAACGGTTGCTTGACGCGCCACAGCGCGCGTGCGATGTGCGGTGGGAAAATGCCGTACCCGATGCGGAGGCCGGCGAGTCCAGCCCACTTGCTGAATGTCCGGAGCACGATCACGTTGTCGTACCGATCGGTGAAGGCTTGCAGTGTCGTGCCTGCGAACTCATAGTAGGCTTCGTCGACGACGAGGAGGACGCCAGTTCGGACCAAGCGCTCGAGTTCATGGGGGGTGACGAGGTTCCCGGTCGGATTGTTCGGCGAGGCGAGGAAGATGAGTTTCGTGCGGGGTGTGATGGCCTGTTCGATCGCTGCGAGATCCAGTGTGAACGTCTCGGTTCGTGGTACGGTGACCACACGAGCACCGAAGAGCGGTGGCCGGGACAGGTAGACACCGAAGCTGGGAACGGGAACGATGACGTCGTCGCCTGGTTCCACGACAGCGAGCAGGAGGAGATCGATCAGCTCATCGGAACCGTTGCCGAGGAGGATCCGGTCGAACGGAGCGCCGGTGTACTCAGCCAGGGCGCGGCGTGCTCGTCGCTGATCGGGGTCGGGGTAGAGATGCAGATCGCTCAGTGTCGCGAGTGCGGCGATGACTGTTGGCGGAGGGCCGTACGGGTTCTCGTTCGCATCGAGCTTCGCGACCTGTTCCGGTGGGACGCCCAATCGCTCAGCGATCGTTTCCAAACTTTCGACGGGAAGATACTCGATGGTGTTCTCGACGGTCGCACGAAGTCTCCTCTGCGTTTCCACGATCACCCCCTGCGGTGTCATCGTGCCTGGCGAAAAGCGTACCGTGAGTGACGATCGGTGTGCCAAGTGTGTTGCAGGCAACTGCCGCTCCTCGTCGTGTTGCTGATATTCGTCGTCCTGTCGAGCGCCCCGGCCCGTGCTGTCGTGTGGTCGGAACGCTCCATCGGCGAGCCAGCGGACAGCGAGGTCGCGACGCTTCCTGCAATTTCGGCGCGCGCCGTCTTGGTCGTCGATATCACTGCCGGCGCGGAACTCTTGAGTGTCGATGCAGACGATCCGTTGCCACCAGCGAGCACGACGAAGATCATCACGGCGTTGACCGTGCGGCGCTTTCTCGCCCTGGACGAGTGGGTGACCATTCGCGAACAGGATCTAGTCGATCCGGCGATCTACAGCCACGCGGGGTTGCTACCGGGTGATCGACTGACTGTGCACGATCTCTTGGCGGCACTGCTCGTCGCTTCAGCAGGCGATGCTGCCCAGGCGCTCGCCCGCGTCACTGGGGAACGAGTCTCCCCAGCTTCCGATTCCCCGCTCGATGCCTTCGTGACGGCGATGAACCAGGAGGCGGTGCGCCTCGGCCTCCGGCATTCCCACTTCCTCACTCCAGATGGCCGAGATGTTCCTGGGCAGGTTACGACGGCACGCGACCTGGCGATCGCAGCTGCCCACCTGCTCGCCGATCCGGCGCTGGCCTCGATCGTGGCTGCCACAACGTGGGAGATCACTGTCGAGGGACCGAATGCCCGGCAGCTAGTTCTGCTGAACACGAACCAGCTGGCTGGTACGCCGGACGTGGTCGGTGTCAAGACCGGCACGAGTCCAGCAGCCGGCCAATGTCTCGTCTTGGGTGTGCGGCGCGGTCACGATACGGTCCTAGTCGTGGTGCTGGGGAGTGTCGACCGGTATGGTGACGTACAGGCGATCCTCGACTGGATGGATGCACGTTTCCGCTGGATAACGCTGGATGGCGCATCGTTTCCCCAACTAGCAGCACTGGCTGAACGGGGAATCGTGCCGGCGCTCGCACCGACGGTTCTCGCACCGGCTGACCAACTCGATCACCTGCAGCTCGAGATCGCGGAAGCACCATCAGCGGCGCGGGTGCGAGGTAGGGTACGATTGCGTTTCGGAACCGTCGATCTGGTCGTGTCGCCGCTGATCGACCTGCGATACCAGACCGAGGGGCGAGTACGCGGGTGAGTGGGCGATGGCCGAGCAGCGCTTGCAGCGGGTTCTTGCAGCATACGGAATCGCCTCGCGCCGCAAGGCCGAGCAGTTGATCCTCGCTGGTCGCGTGACCGTGGATGGGGTCGTGGTTCGCGAACTCGGGACGAAAGTCGACCCGGAACGGCAGGAGATCCGCGTCGACGGTGAACCGGTGCGCCCGGAGCCGCTGCGGTACATCATGCTGCACAAGCCGGTCGGGTACATCACGACGACTGTCGACGAGTACGGACGCAGGACGGTGCTCGACCTCGTGCAGGTGCCCGAGCGCGTCGTCCCTGTCGGTCGTCTCGACCGTGATTCGTCCGGGCTTCTCCTGCTGACGAACGACGGTGATCTCATCTATCGGATCACGCACCCGCGGTACGAACTCGAGAAAGAATACGAGGTTCTCGTGGACGGCTTCCCGCCCCCGGAGGTCGAAGAGGCTCTGCGGCGCGGTGTGCCGGTCGACGGTCGACCGGTTCAGATCCGACGGCTCGAAGCGATCCGAACCGAGCCGGAAGGCACAGTCTACCGCGTGGTGATTCACGAAGGGCGCAACCGGATCATCCGACGCGTCTTCGAGCGGGTCGGCTACCCGGTGCTGCGCTTGCATCGCGTCCGGGTCGGTCCACTCCGGCTCGGGAACCTTCCTCCCGGACAATGGCGCGATTTGACGCCGGAAGAGCTGGCGGCCTTGCGGCGGGCAGTCGGATTGTCGGAAACTCCTGCTGGGGTGAAGACGAAGGAGCGGGAGCTTGACCGTGGCAGAACCGTGCAGCTTCGTGGTCGCGATCGACGGCCCGGCCGGCTCGGGCAAAAGTACCGTCGGCGCTGAGGTCGCACGGCGGCTCGGGGCACTCTACTTCGATACCGGCGTCGTCTACCGAACGCTCGCACTCGTCGCTTCCGAGCGTGGTGTGTCGCCGGATGACGCCGATCGCTTGGTCGAACTGGCTCGATCCCTTTCGCTTCGCGTCGGCCCGCCGTCCGTCGCGGATGGACGCCTGTACGACGTCCGGCTCGATGGCCGGGACATCACCTGGGCGATTCGGACGCCGGAAATCGATCGTCTCGCATCGGTTGTCTCAGCGCATCCGGAGGTCCGCCGGGCACTGCTCCGGATCCAACGCGAGATCGCTCGGGACGGGCGCGTGGTGATGGCCGGACGGGATATCGGTACGGTGGTGATGCCGGATGCTCCCGTCAAGATCTGGTTGCATGCCTCGCTCGAGGAACGGGCCCGGCGTCGTCAGCGTGAACTCGCTCGTCGGGGGATCGTGCAACCACTCGAGGCCATCATCGCCGAGCTGGCTGAACGTGACCTCCGCGATGCGACCCGAGCCGTCGCGCCGATGCGTCCAGCCGAGGACGCGGTGATCGTCGAAACGGATGGACGATCGATCGAAGACGTTGTGGAGTCGGTGCTCGCGATCGTGCGCGAGCGATGCGAGTGTGCGGACCATGGAGCCGATTCCTCTCGCGTGGCGACTGTCCCGTCGCCGTAAGCTCAAAACGTTGATTTTCTTGACGGCACGCGTCTTCGTGGTGCCGCTGTTGCGTCTGCTGATCCGCTTCCGGATCGAGGGGCTCGAGCATGTCCCGCGGATCGGTCCGGCGATCGTCGCAGCGAATCACCTGCACAATGCCGATCCGGTGCTGATCATCGCGGCGTTCACACGGCCGGTCCTGTTCATGGCCAAGAAGGAACTGTTCAGTATCCCGGTGATACGCTGGTTCGTGCGCCAGTCGGGTGCTTTCCCGGTCGATCGCGGGCGTCCGGATCGCCAGGCTTTGCGGCATGCCGAGAAGCTGCTCCGTGAGGGGATGCTGGTCGGCATCTTCCCGGAAGGAACGCGCAGCCGAACCGGGACACTGCAAGCGCCGCATCCTGGCGTCGGCTTGCTGATCCGCCGAAACCCCGACGTACCGGTCATCCCAGTCGCGATCTGGGGTACGGAGGTGTTGCCGTTCAACGGGGCCAAGGGACGTAAGCCGTTGCGGGGCTGGCCACGCGTTACCGTGCGGATCGGGGCACCGATTCAGGTTACCGTGCGGGACGCCGAGGGGCGCGAGCGAACCCCGGAGGAACTGGCCGACGACGTCATGCTCGCGATCGCCCGGCTTCTCCCCGAACCGTATCGCGGCTTGTACCGGGAGCGTTGCGCGTCTCGGAAGGAGCCCGTTGCACCCACTTCCCACGCTGGTCTGCCTTCCTGATGACGGCCCAACCTGGGAGTATCGACGGTCGTTCTCGGTCTTTCGTGTGCTCGGTGGTGTGGTGATCCCTTGCTACCTCTTCCACCGCTCGCGGCCATGCGGGTCGAGCCGGGACGCGACGTATGGCTGGAGCGTGTCGGTGGGTACGAGCCCGAGGAGCTGGCCCGACGACGGCGCGCGGGATATCGCCCGTACGTCGCACGCCTCGGGAGCGAGCCGGTGGCTCTCGGTTGGGTCGCGACGCGGGAACCCGAAATCGGTGCGCTCGGGCTGTCGTTCCGGGTGCCTCCAGGCGAGCGCTACCTTTGCGACCTCTTCACCGTGCCGGAGTGGCGAGGCCGGGGTATCTACCTGCGTCTCCTCCAGGCCATCCTACGACTCGAGGGGGATGGAGAGCGTTTCTGGATCGGCTACGACGCCCCCCAATGTCGCCTCGGCTCGCGGTATCGCCAAGGCGGGGTTTCGGATCGTCGTCCACATCGTCCGGCTTCCCGAGGGAACGCTCGCAGTGGTACCGGATGGGCCGGACGATCGGGTCGCTGCGGCAGCCCGTCTGCTCGGTTTGCCGGTCGTTCGAGTGCCTAGCGATGGCGGCGCCACCAGCGTGCTGCGGTGAGTGTGCCGGCCAGGAGTGCTGCGAGGCTGCCCGCGACGATCGCTGTGCCCACTGGGTCCGGTCCAGGCAGGACGACCTTCCCGTCGTCGTAGCTGAGGAAGAGCTGTCCCCACTTGGTGCGGAGCGCCTCCTTCACTCGGCGTCGTCCGTGAACCGGATACCAGTAGACGTTGTGATAGACGTTCGAGGCGACGTACGACCAGGGGACGAGCGGCGATCGCAGGAGCAGGTTCTCGAACGGCTTGAGTGGGCCGTGGTAGATCAGTTTCTGGCCACGGCTCGCGAAGGTGTCGCCGGCGATGAAGCCCCAGGACTCGTTGGAGATATCTTCGCCGACGATCTCGATCTCGCGCGGATCGCCCACCCCGAGCCCACGCTCGTGCGCGATGCGGATGAACGGGATGGAAAGCGGGTCGAAGCCCTGGAGCTTGGCACTGATCGCATCGATCGCCACCTGATCGGCGCTCGCGAGGATGATGTCTTTCTCGTGCGGACGCATGGCGCGCGGGCCTGGTCCGTCACCGGCGAACGTGCCGTCCATGACGGCGAAGACGCCTGGATGGATCTCCTGCTGGATCGTCAGGAGATCGACCAGTGTCTCGTGGATGACTGCGTGCGTCCAGTGACGGCGCTCGTTGAGAAGCCCTCCGAAGGCGTTCTTCATGGCGCCGGTGATCGTCGTGAAGACGTGCGTCTTGACCGTGGGCAGATGGATGATGTTCCGACCGATGAAGAGTTTCGGTATGCGGATCCCCTCCGGAAAGATCTTGTGGAGAACGAGGAGTTCCCCCTTCGGCTCATAAGGAACCCACTCGACGTGCGGCTCGTAGAGATGGACGTTCTCCACGCCGTACTTGTCGACGACGTACTTGTGCTTGTTGTTCCGCTCGCCCTTGTAGGCGTCGACGACGACCGTGCGGTTGTGCGCTGCGATCAGATGCCCATAGCCGTCGGCTTTCAGCCGACGGATCACGCCTTCGAGTTGCCACGGCGTCGTCGAGCAGCCAGGGTACCACGTGTCCCAGGTGATGTTGATCTTGAGGATCGTATCGCGGTCGCGCGGCAGTGCCTCGCGATAGCCGGCCATCAGCATGGCGCGGCCGATATCGGCCAGAACCGTCTGCGGTGTCGTACGGACGACAGCGACTTTTCCTTTGCCCGGGAATGCGCTCATCGCTCGCCTCCTGGTCATGTCCGGTTCGATGCTAGCACAGGGTCGCCCATTCGTCCCGGTCGACAGAACAGGCCTTGTCCGTACACCCGCTGGACTGCTAGGATGTGCCTGACAGTCAGAGCGACGAGTGGCCGCCGGTATGTCGAGGAGGGGCTGTGGTACGAGCAGGGGTACGTGCGTGCCTTGTGGTCGTCGTACTCGTGAGCTGGGTTATCCAATCAGGCACGAGCATCCATGCCGCACCGCTTGCCGAGCCAACGATCGTCGCCAGTGCAGCGATCGTCCTGGACGCCACGACGGGAACCGTCCTGTTCGACAAGAACGCGGACGAGCCGCGTGCTCCAGCGAGCCTCACGAAGCTCGCGACAGCGCTGACGGCGATCGACCTCGCGCCGCTCGACACGGTTCTGCGGGTATCGAGCGCTGATCTCGTCGGCGAGGCATCGATGGGCCTGCACCCGGGAGACGAGCTCACGCTCGAGGCGGCGCTCTACGGACTCCTGCTCGCTTCCGGGAACGATGCAGCGATGGTGATCGCTCGCAATTTGAGCGCCTTGCCGGGCGATACTCCCGAAGTAGCAGTCGCCCGTTTCGTCCGGCAGATGAACCTCGTGGCCCAGCGGTTGGGACTCGAGCACACGACGTTCCGCAACCCGCATGGGTTGGACGAACCAGGGCACCTCACGACCGCTCATGACCTCGCACGACTCACGCGTGCAGTCCTGCAGCGGCCGGAACTCCGCCGAATTCTGGAGACACCGGCGTACTCGGATGGAGCGTTCAGTGTCAGGACGACGAACCGGTTGCTCGGAAACTATCCCGGGCTCATCGGCGGCAAGACCGGTATCACGGATGCGGCTGGTTACTCGTTGATCGAGGCGGCGCAACGGGATGGGCACACGGTGATCGTAGTCGTCCTCGGTAGCACGCACGAGGCCTGGTACGACGATGCGGTGAAGCTCCTGGACTACGGATTCGAGAAGCTCGCGATGTTCGGGCCGCTCGACCGGCCGGCGACCGGAGCGATCAGCGTGACCGCGATGCAGGTGGCGGTCGCAACCGCGACGACAGAGCCACGTGCGCTCGTCCTCCAGGTTCCCGCGACTGATCCGCAGGTCGAGCGAGCATGGTTCTGGCCGATGTCTGCGATGACGGCTGTCGTGGCGAGTGGCGTCATCCTGACTGGCCTCCCTCTGGTGATGGCGGTGGTCGTGACTCGTCGTCAACGAGCCGCTCGGCGCTCGCGGCATGGGAATGCGGTACGGCGATCTGTAAGGCGGCACAATGTCGGAGCACAACCGACACCGAGGAGTCTCGGAGGAGCGCGTGGAGCATCGGTCACTCCTCGACGACCTGAGGCGATTCGGCAATCGGGAATCATCGCGTTCGACCCGGCAACCGCGGTGGCGCAACGCGCGGTGCGGGCTGGCCGGCGTGGAGATGCCGCCGTGGCCGAGGCACACTTCGTCGAAGCGTTACGCGCGAACCCAGCATTTGACCTCACTCGGACACCGGAATTCTGGACGATGTCGCCAGTTGGGGTCGTTGCAGCCGCGCGGGCCTATCGCCGAGTCGGCCGAGTGCGCGATGCCCGGACATTACTGACTGTCGCACAGATCAGCTTCGGCGCCGTGCCAGTCATCCGAGAGGAACTCGCGAGCCTACCGCGACAGTGGAACGAGGTGCCGGTCGCCGTCCTCACAGTACCCCGTTTGCCTCGATCTTGATACGATCCGTATCAGCTGCTATACTGCGGTCGAGTGCAGGAGGAGAGGTACGGGAGGCGACGATGCGCCGGTCCGAGCCGCTCTATGTGATCAGTGTGGCAGCGCGGTTGCTCGAATTGCACCCGCAGACGCTCCGAAAGTACGAGCGTGAGGGGTTTGTCACGCCCTCGCGAACGCGCGGGAACCTGCGTCTCTATTCGGCGGAAGACCTGGAGCGTTTGCGGCAGGTCAAGTACCTCGTCGAAGAGCGTGGGGTGAACCTGGCAGGCGTGCAGCTCGCGCTCTCGTTGACGCAGCAGCTGCGTCGCCTGCGCGAGCGCTGTCTGGCGATCTCCGAGCAGTACGACCGTATCTTCGACTCGGTTGTTGCTGATATCGACGCGATGCTGAACCTGCTCGGTGCGTCGAGTGAAACCGAGTCATAGAGTGATACCGCTCCTCCTGCGAGAACAGATCACGCACTGGTGAGGTAGGGTCATGGGACGACCACAGTTTACGGAAAAGGCTCAAGAAGCACTGGTCGCAGCGCAAGGGCTCGCGACAGAACGAAACCATAGCCAGCTCGATGTGGAACATCTCCTTTACGCTCTGGTCACCCAGTCTGACGGTGTGGTGCCGCAGGTGCTCCTGCGCCTCCAACTCGATCCACGGCGGGTGGCACAGGAACTCGAACGTGTGCTCGACACGTTGCCACGCCTGCAGTATGCGGCCGAACCGACGGTCGCACCCACGCTGCGGCGTGTGCTCGAGCGGGCCCAGGTGGAGGCCCAGGGCTTCAGTGACGAGTACATCAGCACGGAGCATCTGCTTCTGGCTGCCCTGGAAGCTGCACCGCGTTCTCCGGCCGTGCAGGCGTTGCAGCGGCTCGGTGTACAGCGTGAGCGCGTGCTGAGCGCCTTGAGCCAGATCCGCGGTGCGCAACGGGTGACGTCGCCGAACCCCGAGTCGACCTACCAGGCGCTCGAGCGGTACGGGCGCGATCTCACGGCACTGGCTCGTCAAGGCAAGCTCGACCCGGTGATCGGCCGGGACGAAGAAATCCGCCGCGTGATCCAAGTGCTGCTGCGGCGTACCAAGAACAACCCGGTCCTGATCGGCGAGCCGGGTGTCGGGAAGACGGCGATCGTCGAGGGGCTTGCCCAGCGGATCGTCCGGGGCGACGTGCCGGAAGGGCTGCGCGACAAGCGTATCGTCCAGCTCGACTTGGCAGCGATGCTCGCCGGTGCCAAGTACCGCGGTGAGTTCGAAGAGCGTCTGAAGGCGGTTCTCGACGAGATTCGAGCCTCGGAAGGCGAAATCATCGTCTTCATCGACGAGGTGCACACGGTCGTCGGTGCCGGTGCCGCCGAAGGGGCGATGGACGCTGCGAACATGCTCAAGCCGATGCTCGCGCGGGGCGAGTTGCACGCCATCGGTGCGACCACGCTCGACGAGTACCGGAAGCACATCGAGAAGGATCCGGCTCTCGAGCGTCGGTTCCAGCCGGTCTACGTCGACGAGCCGTCGGTCGAGGATACGATCAGCATCCTGCGCGGTCTGCGCGAGCGGTACGAGCTGCACCACAAGGTGCGGATTCTCGACTCGGCACTCGTCGCTGCGGCGGTCTTGTCGCACCGGTACATCACCAACCGGTTCTTGCCCGACAAGGCGATCGACCTCGTCGACGAGGCTGCGGCGCGCTTGCGGATGGAGATCACCAGCATGCCGGCTGAACTGGACGAGTTGACGCGGCGGATCACGCAGCTCGAGATCGAGCGGGAAGCCTTGCGCAAGGAGCGCGACGAGGCTTCGCGACAGCGGCTGGCCGAGCTGGAACGCGAGCTGGCGAACCTGCGCGAGCAGGAACAAGTGCTACGCTCGCAGTGGGAGCAGGAACGCCAGGCGCTCGAGCGGATCAATGCGCTCAAGGAACAGATCGAGCAGACGCGCATCGAAATCGAGCAGGCATTGCGCGTCGCTGACTACACGCGCGCGTCGGAGCTCCAGTACGGACGGCTGGTCGAACTCGAGCGCCAGCTCCGCGAGGAGGAGCGTCGGCTGGCTGAGATACAGCGCCAAGGGCGCCTGCTCAAGGAAGAGGTCGACGCCGACGATATCGCCGAGATCGTCAGCAAGTGGACGGGCATTCCCGTGGCGAAGCTCATGGAGAGCGAGATGGAGAAGCTCGTCCACATGGAGGAGCGTCTGCACGAGCGGGTCGTCGGCCAGGACGAGGCGGTGCGGGCAGTCTCGAACGCGATCCGCCGTGCGCGGGCTGGGCTGCAGGATCCCAATCGGCCGCTCGGGAGCTTCATCTTCCTGGGGCCGACGGGCGTCGGGAAGACCGAGCTGGCACGCGCGCTGGCTGAGTTCCTGTTCGACGACGAGCGAGCGATGGTGCGGATCGACATGTCGGAGTACCAGGAGCGGCACACCGTTTCGCGCCTGATCGGCGCTCCGCCGGGGTACGTCGGGTACGAGGAGGGTGGCCAGTTGACCGAGGCGGTGCGGCGCCGGCCGTACTCGGTGGTGCTGTTCGACGAGATCGAGAAGGCGCATCCGGAAGTCTTCAACGTTCTGCTCCAGGTACTCGACGATGGGCGCTTGACCGATGGTCAGGGCCGTACCGTCGACTTCCGGAACACGGTGATCATCATGACGAGCAACCTCGGGTCGGAGTACATCCAGGCGTTGCTCCCGTACCGCGAAGAAGAGGCATACCAGCGCGTGATGGAGGCGGTGCGGGCGCACTTCCGGCCGGAGTTCTTGAACCGGATCGACGAGATCATCATGTTCCGGCCGCTCACGCGCGAGCAGCTGTCGCAGATCGTCGACATCCAGCTGCGGCAAGTCCGGCAGCGCCTCAAGCAGCGCAACATCACGCTGCAGGTGACGTTGCGTGCGAAGGAGTGGCTGGCCGAGCGCGGTTACGACCCGGTGTACGGGGCACGCCCGCTCAAGCGGGTCATCCAGCGGGAGCTGCTCGATCAGCTGGCGAACAAGATCCTGCGTGGCGAGGTACGCGACGGTGATACGGTCATCGTCGACGTCGACGAACAGGGTCACTTGAGCATCCGGTCGATGCTGGCCGAGGCGGAAGTGGTCGCGTGAGGCGGATCGGGGGGCCCATGGCGGGCTCCCCCGCACTCTTCTCGCGGGGAGAGGGCGATGGAGACCATTGCGGAAATTGCAAAGCTCGTCCTGCTTGCCGTGTTGGTCTTTCTCGTACCGTTTCTGTTCATGCTGATCTTCGACCTTGCGGCACATCTCGGGGAACTGTTCGGACAGCGTCGCTCCTGACGAGCGAGGGAGAACCATGGATGCCTTGCAGACGCTCGGCCGTATGCTCGTCCTGATGGGGCTCCTCATCGTCGGCATCGGTGTGCTGCTGCTGCTCGCTGGCCGCGTGCCATTTCTCGGCCGGCTCCCTGGCGACATCGTCTACCAGCGTGGCAACTTCACCCTCTATATCCCCCTCATGACCATGCTCCTTCTCAGTCTCATCCTGACGATCATCCTCAACCTCTTGTTTCGCCGTTGATCGTTCGGTATAGTCAGGGTCGGTCGAATCCCGTTCGCACGTTGCGCAGCACGGAGTGTGTGATGCCGCGATCGAGCCTCGTCAACACGCTCGGGTGGGTCGTCGCCACCTGTCTCGCTGTGGTTTTGGGTTTTCTGTCCCGTCGCATCCACGGTCAGGGATGGACGAACAGGCTCCCTCGCCGGGACAAAACGGATCGGTTGTTCGACGTAGACAGCGAAGGACGGGCGCGGCTCGCACTGGAGGATGACCCGTACGAGGTCGGTGCGGTGCGGTTGAGCGCTCCAGCCGAGAGCCGTCCCGCGTCGCTCGAAGGGCTGGCCCCGGAGAGCCATGACCGGGCCGTGATCGCAGAGGCGACGGTCCGGTTGATCGTGTCCGATATCACCGAGACGGCGGCACAGATCGAACGGCTCGCCCGGGAAGCCGGAGGGTTCGTGCTGACGCTCGAACTCGCCCTCGAGCGTTCGCTCCCGTTCGGGCAAGCCGTTCTCGCGGTCCCGGCCGAGCGTGTGACGGCAGTCATCGAACGGATCCGGTCGCTACCGGTTGTGCGTACTGTCATCGGTTCTTCCTACCGGGAACGAGATGTCACCGGTGAGGTGCTCGACCTCGAAGCGAGGCTCTCGGCAGCCCGCAGGAGCGAAGAGCGGTACCTCGCACTCTTGGAACGTGCTGAGCACGTGCATGACGTGCTGCGCATCGAGGAAGAGTTGAGACGGATCCGTTCGGAGATCGAGCGTCTGGAAGGACAGCAGCGCTGGTTGGCTGACCGGCGGCGGATGGCTCGCGTCACGATCGCGTTCCAGGGCGCTGAGACGTCCGTGTGGCGACGAGTCGTGGCAGCCTTCGGTGAGGGATGGCAGGCGGGCCTACAGGAACTGGTCGCGCTGGCTCGATTCGGTGGACGTTGGTTGGGGGTCGCTGCTCCGGCTGCGCTGCTTTTCACGGTAGCTGGCTGGCTGCTCCGGCGCATCGTGTCACCGATGCGGACCGGCAGTGCACTCTTCGATGGCGAACACCAGGACGGCGTTCTCCAGCGACGATGAGCGATGACCCACGGAGCACGCGCTCCGTGGGTCGCATCATCGTGTAGCCAGCGATCAACCCCAGACGGCCTTGGCGACCCGTGCGACGAGTTCCAGCTTCTGCTGCTGAACCACCGGTGTGATGCGGTTCCCTTCCCAAGTGGAGGCGAAACCGCACTGCGGACTGAGGGCGAGTCGCTCGAGCGGGATGTACTTGGTCGCTTCCTTGATCCGCTGTATGATTTCGTCCTCGCTTTCCACCCGCATCTTCTTGGTCGTCACCAGTCCCAGCACCACCACGCGGTCTTCGGGGACGAAGCGAAGCGGCTCGAAGGTTCCTGAGCGCTCGTCATCGTACTCGAGGAGGAAGCGATGGAACTTCGTCTTGCGGAAGACCTTTTCGGCAATCGGATCGTAGCCACCCGATGCGTAGAACATGCTCTGGTTGTTACCACGGCAGATATGCAGGCCGAAGACGATTCCCTGTTTGTCGAACCCGTCGAGGACCGCGTTATCGAGTTCGATCGTCTGGTCGACGATCGTGTCCGGATCGATGCCACGCAAGCGGTAGCCCTCGCGGATCTTGGGATCGAGCAGTGCAGCGTACTGCGGGGCATCGATCTGGATGTAGGTGCAGCCCAGCCGGATAAGCTCCTCGATCTCGCGCCGCGTGATATCGACGATATCGGCGAGGTAACTCTCGATCGTCGGGTACGCGCCCGTTGACTTGTTCTTGTCCCAGTAGACGGCCGCTTGCATCGTGCTGATAAGCGTCACCTTCCCGATCCGATTGGTGCGAGCGCGGAGGTAGGTGAATTCCTCAGCGCACATATTGCGCTTCCAGCGGAGCTTCTCGACGACGATCGGGCGACGGACGATGTTCTCGTTCCCCTGCTCGTCGCGGAAGGGAATGGCCCACCCGCCGAACTTGTCGAAACCCTCCATCGCTTCGACGAGGTGACCAAAGAACGCGTACCGACGTTGCTCACCGTCGGTGACGACTTCTAGCCCGGCGTCTTCTTGGAGCTTGATCGCCTCATCGACCGCTCGGTCTTCGATCCGTTTGAACTCGGCAGCACTCATTTCGCCAGCCTCGTACTTCTGACGCGCCTCGGTGAGATACGCTGGCCTGAGCAGGCTCCCGACGACATCACTGCGGTAGTACACCGGTTCCCCCATCCTTTCAGCTGCTGCCGCGTTCGGCACCCGGCTCGCATTCGCTCCAAGCATAACCGAACGGTGCCGGGACTGAACAGAACCGAACACCGCCGAAGAGCGCGGTGTACCGCAGTCTACACGGAGCGAGTGTCCAGGGGGGAGGACCCAACAACTGTCCACGCGCAGCGAGCCGCTTAGACGGCGGGTTCTCGGGTTCAGAATTGTCGAACGCTGTCGTTGACTATCCGTATGCCGCATGCTAGCGTACGATTCGGATACGTTCTTTTCATGTCTAAAGGTTGAGTATCGGGAAGGTGTCGGGATGAAGACGCGGGCGGCAGTGCTCTACGGTCCGACACGATCGTTCACCATCGAGGAGTTGGAGCTCGACGAGCCGAAAGAGGGCGAAGTCCTCGTGAAGCTGGTGGCGACCGGCCTCTGTCACTCCGATTGGCACTTCGCCAAGGGTGAGGCGCCGGTTCGCTATCCGATGGTCGTCGGCCACGAGGGGGCTGGGATCATCGAGAAGGTCGGCCCCGGCGTCAGCGAAGTCAAGCCGGGCGACCATGTCGTGCTCTGCTACATTCCTGCCTGCGGCAAGTGCCGCTGGTGCTTGAGCGGGTTGGGCGCGATTTGCGATCGCGGGATCCTCATCGGGCAGGGGACGCAGCTCGACGGAACGTTCCGCATGCACAACCAGCGCGGTGAGGACATCGCCCAGTTCGCGCTGGTGTCGGCGTTCAGCGAGTACACGGTCTGCCCGGTCGACTCGGTGATCAAGATCGACCCCGATCTGCCGCTCGACCGAGCCTGTCTGGTCGGCTGCGCCGTCCCGACCGGGTGGGGTGCGGCGGTCAACCGGGCACGGGTGCGTCCCGGCGAGACGGTCGCCATCTTCGGCACCGGTGGCGTGGGGATGAACGCGGTGCAAGGGGCAGCGATGGCGGGTGCCGAGAAGGTGATCGCCATCGATCTCGTGGACTGGAAGCTGGAGAAGGCCAAGGAGTTCGGTGCCACGCACATGATCAATGCATCGCGTGAGGATCCGGTCCAGCGGGTACTGGACATCACCCATGGGGTAGGAGCCGACGCTGTCCTTCTGACAGTCTCGCTTGTCACCGCCGAGATCATCGGTCAAGGCGTGCGGGCCACGCGCAAGGCTGGTCGGACAGTTATCGTCGGGGCCTCGGATCGGCGGATCGAGCGAATGAATATCACGCCGTACGATTTCATGCTGCTCGCGAAGGAGATCGTTGGCACCATCTTCGGACATAATGTGCCGCGTGTGGACATTCCCAAGCTCCTCGGTTTGTACCGGGAGGGCAAGCTCAAGCTGGACGAACTCGTGACGAAGCGCTACCGGCTGGATGAGATCAATCAGGCATTCATCGATCTCGAAGAGGGACGTTTGATCCGCGGTGTACTCGTCTTCGATTGAGTTGCACTGTACGGTTGGTAGGAAGTTCAGTAGGTGGTATGTGGTTGCTGGTAGCGGGCGCGTAGGTGCGTCTCGGCGCCTCGTCTTCAGTCGGATCGAGAGGACAAAGTCACGCGCTTCTTGACTCTTGACAAGCACAGTGAAGCTGCTTATAGTGGCAATTGCTATGGGTAGTTGTCTGCTTCAGCACCAGGTCTGGTTTGCGTACTACTTTAGCCCGCCGGCGTTGCTGGCGGGGCGCTGGGTGCTGAAGCGCTGAACCCGTAGCCCGACAAGCCAGTGACGCCGGCGAGCAGGGGTACGAGCCTCTGCTCGCTTCGTTTTGTGGGAAGGTCAATGGGAACACGGGAAGGGAGGCAATGGCGATGATTCTCCGGCTTCGCTCCGATGCGGATCCCCATGAGCGGCAGAGGCTGGTCACGGTGCTCCGGGACTACGGGCTCGAGGTCACGGTGCTGACGGATGGTGGGGTGCCGGTGATCGGGATCAACGGCCGCGGGCTCCCGGAGGCGTTCGCCGACGATCTCGCTCGCTTGCCGATCGTCGAGGCGGTTGTGGCGAGCGGGAAAGCGTATCGGCTC
The DNA here is from genome assembly GCF_026241205.1 of Thermomicrobium sp. 4228-Ro. NCBI lineage: Bacteria > Pseudomonadati > Thermomicrobiota > Thermomicrobia > Thermomicrobiales > Thermomicrobiaceae > Thermomicrobium > Thermomicrobium sp. 4228-Ro. The sequence goes on along the minus strand of NZ_JAPFQM010000001.1, from coordinate 547,110 downwards.
GCTGCGCGCGCTGTGCGGCCGGAGGGAACGGTCGTGCAGGTGGGTTCAGTCCGCATCGGGGGACGAGACCCGGTCGTCATCGCAGGCCCCTGCACGGTCGAGTCGCGGGAGCAGCTCATCCGCACGGCCGAGGCGGTACGCGAAGCCGGGGCGACGCTTCTCCGGGGAGGTGCGTTCAAGCCGCGCACCTCCCCGTACAGTTTTCAGGGGCTCGGTGAACGCGGCCTGGAACTCCTGGCCGAGGCGCGCGAACGTACCGGCTTACCGATCGTGACCGAGGTGCTCGATACCGAGCACGTCGAGCTCGTGGCACAGTATGCCGACGTGTTGCAGATCGGCAGTCGGAACATGATGAATTTCGCCTTGCTGCGCAAAGTAGCGGCGACGGGAAAGCCGGTGCTGCTCAAGCGCGGCTTCGCTGCGACCGTCGAGGAATGGCTCCTGGCTGCCGAGTACTTACTGGCTGGTGGCAACGACCAGGTGGTGTTGTGCGAGCGGGGCGTGCGCGGTTTCGATCCGGCGACTCGTTTCATGCTGGACCTCAACGCTGTGCCGCTCGTGCGCCAGCTCAGTCACCTGCCGGTGATCGTCGATCCGAGCCACGGCACCGGTTTGCGCGAACTGGTGCCAGCCATGTCGCTCGCAGCGATCGCGGCGGGAGCCCATGGACTGATCGTCGAAGTCCATATCGAGCCGGAGGCAGCACTGGTGGACGGTCGGCAGTCGATCGACCCGACGACGCTCGCCGACGTCGTACGGCGCATACGTTCCGTCCGCGATGCCATCGAGGAGCCCGTCACGGTGTGAAGTCGTGACGAGCCAAGGCGGTAAGGCCGTTTTGCGCTGCACGGAATGCTCGCTGCAGCGCAACGGTCATTCCTTCGTTCGGCATCGACGTGGTTTCCGCGGCGCGCGAGGCGCGCGCCGAGGTGACGATCACCATCCGCTCGAGATGGGCGAGAAGCACTCGCGCTGGAGTATCCTGCAGCGGCGCAGTGGACCGCTGCACATACGCTGCTGTCACCACCGAAACGAACTGTTCGCGGACAGCCTGATCGAAGTGCTGCATTCCCGACACCAGGTCGGCGATGTCGTCAGCCGGGGAGCGCAGGGCAAGATGCTCCCAACCGAGCACACAGTCGATGTCGCCGCCTGTCGTGAAAAGTGCAGCGAGACGAACTGGGTTGAGGGTCGGTGCGAGCGGTGCATCACGCACGAGCTGCCGGTCGATCCAATCGAGCATCCGGTCGAGTATCGACCGTATCGGTGCGGGGTAGTCCGCTGCATCGACACGGAGCTGTCCGAGCCGGTGTTCCGTCGCGTCCGGCATCGAGGAAGCCAAACCCAGCGCATCGGGAGAACATTGGTGCAGTTCCACGAGAAAACGGGCCACACTGACTGCTGCGGCGCTCACCTTCCAGGGGGCAGTCGCGTGGCGCAGAATGTACTCGATCGTCACGCCGGGAGGCGGTGCACAGAGGAGCAGAACATGCTCCGCATCGTCCGCACGCGCGAGAATGGTTGGGGTGGGCAAGCCGCACTGTGCTGCCCGGTCATACGCTGACGCTGGGTCGACGCCGTTCGAGGAGGAGAGCAGCAAAGCGAGAAAGTGGTGCTCACGAACGGTGCCGGAGATCTTTCGCTGGACGGTAATCGTCCAAGCTCGCTGTTGGAGCGCTGGTACTGGCGTGGCGACGCTCAGCGAGACTTCTCCACGCGGGTACAGTTGGGCGAGCGCCTGCCGGAGTAGCCCGCTGCCTGACGGAATGGGTGTTGACATCGTGACCTCCTCGAGGGGCCGCGGTGCTCATTCCTGGAAGGGTACTGGCCGATGGCACCGTTCGACCAGTGAGCAGTTCCTGCCTACTCAGGGTCAGCATCTTCTGTTTTATCCGATGGGAGTTCCGAAAGGACTGTGATGCGCATTCTCGTCATTTCCCCGCTCTTGCCTATTCCGCCGTACACTGGGGGTGCACTGCGTATCGCCTATCTTGTCCGGGCGCTGGCGAGGGAACATGAGGTAACGCTGGTCGCAGCCGCACCACGGGGGACTGCGATCGGCCGCGCCTGCGAGGCGTTGGCTCCTGTGACGGTCAAGGTCGTGAGAGCTGGTTGGGTTCCGGGCGAACCACCGTCATGGTCGAAGCGGTGGCTGCAGGTGCGTTCGCTCTTCACCCGTCAGTCCGCACAGTACTGGACCTTCACGAGGGCGCTGCAGCGCGCGGTGCAGCCTGAAGACTTGGCAGTGTACGATGTCGTCCAGGTGGAGTACAGCGTGCTCGGGCTCTTGCCGATTGCCGAGCAGCTCCCCCTCGTGCTCGATGCGCACAACGTCGAGTATCGAGTCCTGCTGCGGACAGCGGCGCACGTGTCCCCGTGGCGACGTACCTGGTTGCGCTGGGAGGCGCGTCGCTTGCGGCGAGACGAGGAAACTGCTTGGCGGCATGCTACTTTCTGCTTGGCCACCTCGCAGGTGGATGCTGAGGAAATCGCTCGCACGTCGCAGCGGCCAGTAGTGGTCGTTCCCAACGGAGTCGATGTCGATCGCTTTCCATTCCCGGACGTCGATTCGGCTGAGCCCGATCACGTGGTGTTCGTCGGAACCTACCGGTATTTTCCGAACGTGGACGCAGTGCACTGGTTCGTGCGCGAGATCTGGCCACGAATCCGTGCGGCTCGACCCGCTGCACGGTGCAGTCTGGTGGGGATGGATCCGCCTGCATCGGTGTGCAGTTTGGCTGATGTGCCTGGCGTCGATGTGGTTGGCACGGTACCGGACGTGCAACCCTGGCTCGCTCGCGCGACCGTCGTCGTCGTCCCCTTGCGTTCGGGAAGCGGAACTCGCCTCAAGATCCTGGAAGCTTTCGCCGCGGGACGACCGGTGGTCTCCACGCGGATCGGTGCCGAAGGCTTGGCCGTGGAGCACGGGATACACCTTCTTCTCGCTGACGATCCGGTCTCGTTCGCTGAAGCAGTGATCCAGCTGCTGGCTGACCGAGAGCAGCGGTGGTCGCTCGCGCGTGCAGCGCGGGAACTCGTGGAGAGGGAATACGCTTGGCCACGGGTCGGCGAGAAACTGCTTGCTGTCTATCGCGAGCTTGCAGCAGGAGGCGGTCGATGACCGGTGAAGATCCAGCCTTCACGGTAGGCTTCGGGTGGCAAGACAACCTGAAGTGATCCGTCTCGCGAGACGAGCCAAGCGGTGACGACTGCGAGGACCGCGTCGAGCGCATCACCACCCGGCTGCTCGACGAGGCGTGCGAGCACATCGGGTGAGCAGTCGATGCCGAACTCGAGGAGGGCCCGAGCGATCCGAGAGCGCATCGCTCGCTGCACGAGCTCCCTCCCCTTGTAGCCGCGGTACGGCAAGCCCCAGGTCCGTAACGATACTGCAGGACAGACTTCGATCAGATGTGGCTTGGGTGGCTCAGGTTCCTGGAACGGTGCGATCGTGGCCACCTCTCGCCGGACGAGTTCACCGAGGATGCAACGGAGCCACAAATCGGTCTGTCGATACAATCGGAGGTTAGTCGGAGCGAACGGTGCACCTGCCACTCGGTCGGTAAGGCGACGGCGTTCATGCCCGTCGGCCGTGCGACCAGCTGCCCGGAGCGTTTCCGCCGTCGGGAACCGGGAGGGATAGGTGTGGATCCATTCTTTCCACGGCTGCTCGACGAGTGGAAGAGGCAGGCCGAAGCAGGCATCGCACGCGACGAGGCTTCCAGCGCTCGTAGCCAGGAACGAGACGAGCCCGTCGATCGCGTGCGGGCGAGTCCGACCGAAGCGTTCGGCCGCCGAATGGACTGCGTCGATGTGGAGTCGCTCTCCGCGCGGTGTTGCGCGAGCGATCCAGATACGTTTGCTCGCATCTTTCGCTGCGGAGAAGTCGATGCCAATCAGAGACTCGAAGACGATCACTTCCAAGCACGCTCTTCCAGTTCACGTTCCAGTGCGCTGGCGAGGCGAGCGAAACTGGGTGGATGCTGGTGTACGAGTGTCGCCTGTACGAGTGGGCGAAGATCCAGATCGATCGCGTGGGAAATACGTAAAACCGAACCGGTCGGTCGCTCGACCCACTGGCCTCCGAAGTTCTGGCGCAACGTCTCGCCGACGTACGCGATCAGCGGTTGCTCCAGCTCGCTCAAGTCATGCGGACGCTCGCTGCCATACACTTGAGCGAGATAAAGCCACTCGTCCAGGAGGTCATCGAGGACAGCGAGCGACTCGAGCGAGAAGTCGAGATCGTGACCGGTAGCTTCTCGGACTCGTTCCCGGAACATTGCTGCCAGAGCCGCCCAGTCGGTTCCCATCGTTCCCTCCGAGGATGGTAGTCGGACTTCAGGCTGGAGTGCGAGACGAACGGTCTCTGCGTGGTCATGGTACAGACCGACGCGAGGACTGCGTCGAAAGTAGGATGCTCGATACGGGTGGCGCGTGAGGAATCGTGCAGCATGAAGGAGTAGGGAATCGTGAGCGCGGAACGCAGCGTCCTCTCAGTACCGGGATCGCGTCCTGAGCTCTTCGAGAAGGGGCTCCGGTCGGAAGCTGATCTGGTCTTTCTGGACCTGGAGGACTCGGTCGCGGACACAGCCAAGGACGATGCGCGTCGAGCAGTCTGTCGCGCGTTACTGGAGCTCGACTGGCGAGGACGGCCGCGGGCGGTGCGCATCAACCCGGTCGATTCACCGTATTGGTATCGCGATCTGGTGGAGCTGGTTGCTGGAACGAATGGGTCGGTCGACATCCTCATCGTCCCGAAGGTGAACAGCCCGGCTGATGTCGAAGCGGTTGCAAGGGTCCTCGACACGCTCGAAGCGGCGTGCGGACGAGTGGGGCGTATCGCGCTCGAGGTACAGGTAGAGACAGCGAAGGGGTTGATCGAGGTGGAGGCGATCGCCCGGACGACGGACCGCTTGCGTGCGCTCGTCTTCGGGCCTGGCGATTACGCCGCGTCGGTCGGGATGCCGATGACCGCGATCGGTGCTTTCGACCAGTGGGACGAGCTGTACGAGGGTTCCCGCCTGGATTACCCCATGCACCGCTTGCTCGTCGCAGCGCGTGCTTTTGGACTGCTGGCAATCGATGGCCCCTATGCGGATTTCCGCGATCCGGAAGGGCTGCGGCGCGCTGCGCTGCGGGCGCGCGCGCTGGGCTACGATGGGAAGTGGTGTATCCATCCAGCGCAGATCGCAGTCGTGAACGAGGTGTTCACGCCGACCGATGAAGAGGTCGCGTGGGCGTGGCGTGTGGTGCAGCGCTATCGAGAAGCGGAGCGGGGTGGGCAGGGAGCCACGGCGATCGGCACGACGATGCTGGATGCCGCGAGTCTGCGGATGGCGGAGCGGACACTCGCACGCGCCCGCGCGGCGGGACGTCCGGTCGACGCGCAGGGGGAAACAACCCGGGGCGACGTCGAGGCAGGTTCGGGATGAGATTTGGACCCGGCGAAGCTGGTCGTTGAGCATGGCCAGTGAGGAGCGCAGTTCTGTATCGGTGCCCTTCCGGTGAGCCGGTGATCGTGGCTCCCATCGAGGACTCTGCCGAGAGCTGTTTCCAGTCGTACGGACACGATTGCCGGTGTGTCAAGCGCGTGGTAGGGTACTGGGCAGCGAGGAGATCCGGCGCCGGAGCGGGGTGATACGTTGGATCGAGGATAGGGACGAGAGGTGTCTCTCGATCTCAGAGTATGGTTACTGGTTCTCATCAGTGCCCTCCTTCTCGTCACGATCGAACTGACAGAGGATTTCCTCGAACGAGTGTCGCCACGGCTTCATCGGCCAGCCGCTGGTTGGGCGTCCTCGGAAGGGCTGCGCCTTCTCTGGATGGTGGTCGGTAGCTTGGTATTTCCTGGAATCGTCCTGCTGCTACTGAATCTCGCGTTGCTTGCGTGGCGTGACTTGTCAGCTTCTCCGGTACTCGTCCTCGGCGCGGTGTTGATCGCGATCGGTTGGCTGGTCTATCTCGTACTCGTGAGCCAGATCGGCGGACTGGAAGAGTATGTTCAGAGCCTGGGTTTCACCTTCCCACTCGCTGTTTCGGCGATCGTTCTCCTCGCCGATCTCTTGTTACTGATCGCGTTCCTCAGCGCGATGCCTGACGTTTCACTTCGGCAACTACTGTCGTGAGGTCGAGACTTTCGGGTGCTGGTGTCCCGTCCGTGTCGAAGCCCGGTTCCCGCGATGCGAGATAGTACGTCATGCTCTGCAGTGCACCGATCGGGTCGATATCGCGGACGACAATGCCGGGTGGCACGTGGAGGGTGACGGGCGCATAGTTGAGGAGAGCACGCACTCCCCCCGCGATCAGCTTGTCCGCGACTTCCTGCGCTGCCTCGGCTGGTACAGCGAGGATACCGATCCGAATCGCGAGTTCGCGCACGACACGCTCGATCTCCGTCTCAGGCCGGACGACGATGCCGTTCACGACTTGCCCAACGTGCTCAGGGCTCTTCGCGAATATCGCAGCGATCCGGAACCCGTTCGGTTCGAACCCGCGGTGGTGAGCGATGGCCTGCCCGAGGTTGCCGTAGCCCACCAGGGCAATGTTCCAGGTTCGGTCGAGGTTCAGGATGGCTTCGAGTTCACGGATGAGCGTCTCGACATCGTAGCCGTAGCCTTGTTTTCCGAATCGACCGAAGTACGAGAAATCGCGACGAACCTGGGCAGCCGTCGTACCGAGGAACTTCGCCAGCTCCTCCGAAGAGATCGCTTGCCAACCATCTCGCCGGAGCTGGCGCAAGGTTCGCAAATACAGTGGAAGTCGTCGGATGACGACGTCAGGTACCGCGCCGTTGCGCACCGCTGCTGTGCCCCCGTTCATGTTCGTTCCGGATACACGCGAGCGTTGCAATGCGTCGTGCGCGGCAACTGTACAGTATCGCGTCGTTTCGTGCAAATCCGGGCTCAGCCCCGGAACCAGTTGGCGATGGGCAGCCGCCGATCGCGGCCGAATGCACGGGGCGAGAGTTTCACGCCGGGCGGTGCCTGCCGACGTTTGTACTCGGCTCGGTCGACCATCGCGATGACGCGATCGACGATCGCAGGGTCGAAGCCCTGACGGATCAGTTCCTCGCGACTCATGTCGTGTTCGACATACAGTTCCAGCAACGGATCCAAAATTTCGAACGGCGGTAGGGTGTCGACGTCCTTCTGGTTCGGCCGTAGTTCAGCGGAGGGTGGCTTCGTGAAGACTCGCTCTGGTATGACGGGCGAAATCGAGTTGCGGTACCGTGCCAGTTCGTAGACCAGCAACTTCGGTACGTCTTTGAGAACGCCGAAACCGCCTGCCATATCACCGTACAATGTCGAGTACCCACATGCCATCTCCGATTTATTGCCCGTGGTCAGGACGATCGGGCCGAAGCGATTGGAGTATGTCATGAGGATCGTGCCACGGATGCGCGCCTGCAGGTTCTCGTCCGCGACGTCAGGTTCCTCCGGCTGGTTGCCGAGCGGAGCCAGGATCTCGCGGAAGGCGTGGTGCACCGTCTCGATTGGAACGATATGGAAATGGATACCCAAATTGCGGGCGAGTGCTTCGGCGTCATCGATGCTGTGGCGCGAGGAATAGCGGCTCGGCATCGAGAGGCCAGTGACGTTCTCCGGGCCCAGTGCGTCAGCCGCGATACAGGCAGTCAGAGAAGAGTCGATCCCCCCTGATAAGCCGATCACCGCTGTGCGGAAGCCGGTCTTGCGGACATAGTCGCGAACGCCGGTGACGAGCGCTCGATAGACTTCGGCTACTCCGTCCAAGGGCACACGCGGGCGCCGCAGATGGTCCGGCAGTGGCGGAAGTGGATGCTCGGGAACCGGTAAGGGAATCGGGTGGTCGCTCACTGGGAGGTGAGCGTGGGACTCGAGGCGAGCCAGCCAGCGCCGGCGCGGGTCATGCAGCCAGCTGGAAAGGACACGAGTAACCGGGATATCGACGACAATCAGATCTTCCTCGAACGATGCTCCGCGAAAGAGAACATTGCCGTTCGGATCGAGGACGAGGCTATTCCCGTCGAAGACGAGTTCGTCCTGCCCCCCGACCATGTTGACGTACGCCAGGTAACAGCCATAGTCGGAGGCCCGTGTCTGGAGCATGGTCTGGCGCTGGTGCCACTTCCCACGGTGATACGGAGAGCCATTGATGTTCACGAGGAGATCGATACCGTGCGTTGCCAGACTGCTGGCTGGTCCGATCGGATACCAGATATCCTCACAGATCGTCACACCGAAGCGGAGATTCCCCCAGAGGAAGCGAAACGTCTCGGTGCCGCGCGCAAAATAGCGGTCTTCGTCGAAGACGCCGTAGGTCGGCAGGTGGTGCTTCGGTACGACGGCGACGAGATCGCCACGGGCGAGCACAGCTGCACTGTTGAAAAGCATGCCGCCTTGGGCCCACGGTACGCCGACGATCAGCACGCGATCCGGCACCGTGTCGACGAGCTGGAACAGCGCTCTCCGTGCTGCTTCGATGAAGCTGACCTTCAGGAGAAGATCTTCCGGTGGATATCCCGTAATGACCAATTCAGGAAAAGCGATGATCTGTGCTCCCAGCTCCGCAGCCTGCCGAGCGTAGTCACGGACGAGTCGGAGGTTGCCCGCGAAATCGCCAACTGTCGGGTCGACCTGGGCGAGGGCGACTCGCCAGACATCCTGGGTCATCCGATCGTTCACCACGTTGTCCCTCCCCGTCCACGTACGCGTTCGATTCGCTGAGAGTGTAACCGACGGTCAGTGAGGCCGCGTGCCGTACAATTAAGCGAACAGCCGACGTGATTCGGCCCGGAGGGGTTGAACGAATCGTTATGCCCATGCTGGTGCAGCTGAGTGTGCGCAACCTGGCGATCATCCGGGACGTCCAACTCGAGTTCGGACCCGGACTGACGGCACTCACCGGGGAGACCGGCGCAGGGAAATCGATTCTGATCGATGCACTGGGACTCGTACTGGGTGCTCGCGCATCGAGTGACCTGGTACGGTCCGGTGCGGCACGTGCCTGGGCGGAGGCCATTTTCGACCTGTCCGATTCGCCGGCAGGTGGAGCACTGCTCTCCCAGCTCGCCGAGTACGGCGTCGAGCCCGAGGACGGCCAGTTGATCGTGACGCGTGAACTTCAGGCGAGTGGCCGGAGTCTAGCCCGCATCAACGGTCAGGCTGTACCAGCGAGTGTGCTGAGCACGATCGGCAGCGCGCTCGTCGATATTCACGGCCAGAGCGATCATCTCTCGCTCCTGAAGACGGAGCGGCAACTGGAACTCCTCGATCGGTATGCAGGACTGCTCGGTCTCCGCGAGGAACTCGCGCGTACGGTGCAGGAATATCGCTCCGTGCGACGCCAGCTCGAACAACTGCGGGCGGAGGAGCGAGAGCGCGAGCATCGAGCGGACCTTCTACGGTACCAGATCCAGGAGATCGAGTCCGCTCGCTTGCGCCCGGGTGAAGAAGACGAGCTTCTCGCTGAACGGGCGCGGCTGCAGAATGCCGAGCGGTTGGCGCAGCTGGCTACGGAGGTGTTGGCGCTTCTCGAGGGGGAGGAGCTCGGACTACTCGATGGCCTCCGGCGCGCGAGTGTTCGCCTCGATGAACTCGGCCGCCTGGATCCTGGGCAACAGACACTCGCTGAGCAGTTGCGCGACGCGCTCTACGTGCTCCAGGATGTTGCGCGTACGATCGGTGCGTACGTAGTAGGGATCAACGCTGATCCGGAACGCTTGACAGCGGTCGAGGATCGGATCGATACGATCCGCCGCCTCAAGCGCAAGTACGGCGACACGATCGAGGTGATTCTCGACTATGCCGAGCGAGCGCGCTGTGAACTCGCGTCGCTCGAATCGAGCGGAGAACGGATTTCTCAACTGGAAGCGCAAATCGCCGAGCTTGCTGCGACCGTGGTTCGGTTGGCGAAGGAACTCAGCGAGCGTCGTCGCGAAGCGGCACGAGCTCTCGAGGAGGCGATGAGCGAGGCGATGCGTGCTCTGCGCCTGGGACAGGGCGTGTTCATCGTCTCGTTTGGAGATGGGCCCGCGATCTCGGATCCACTCGCTGCAGCCGATCGGTGTACCGAAGCCGGCTGGGATCGCATCGAGTTCGTGATGGCACCGAATCCGGGACAGGAGCCGCGATCCTTGGCGCGGATCGCTTCGGGTGGGGAACTGGCACGCCTGATGCTGGCTTTGAAGTCGATTCTGTCGGAGGTCGATGACACACCGACACTCGTGTTCGACGAGATCGATGTCGGGATCGGAAGCCGGAGTGCGCAAGTGGTCGGGGAGCGTTTGTGGCAATTGGCGCGCCAGCACCAGGTGATCGTGATCAGTCATCTACCGCAAATCGCCGCGTTCGCGGATCGGCACTTCAAGATCACCAAACACGTCGTGGATGGGACGACCGAAACGCGCGTTCACCTGCTGCACGGTGAGGAGCGGCTGGAGGAGTTGGCAGCGATGCTCGACGGTACCCCAGTGACTCCCGAGTCGCTGGCGAATGCCCGCGCGATGATCGAGCGGGTCGAGCAACGGAAGGCGGTGCTTACAGGTGTGGGTGCACCGGTGCGGTCATCGGTACGATCAGAGCGTAGCGTTCGGAGGTGATGCGTGCAGCCCAATATGCGGTTGTTGAAACAGGTACAGGAACAACTCGCGAAACTCCAGGCCGAACTGGCTGAACTCGTCGTGCAAGGGTCAGCGGGTGGTGGAGCAGTCCGCGTGGAGGTGAACGGACTTCGTCAGGTCCAGCGTGTGCATCTCGACCCGAGTGTCGTCGAGGCTGGCGATGTCGAAATGCTGGAAGATCTGATCGCTGCAGCGATCAATGATGCGCTCCGCCGCGTCGAAGAGCAGGTGAACGCGAAAGTGGGAGCACTCGCGGGTGGCCTCGGGCTTCCTTTCCCAGGTGGAATGTAAGGGGGGACGATGCGGCTCGGCATCATGGTCGAAGGGCAGGAGGACGTTACCTGGGATCGGTGGTTGCGGATCGTCGATCTGGCTGAGTCGCTCGGTTTCGATTCGCTCTGGCGGTCAGATCATCTCTTCTCGGTCGTCGGTGCGGCCGATCGCGGATCGCTGGCGCTCTGGCCATCACTGACCGCGGTTGCGCTGCGGACGCGGCGGATCCGTTTCGGGCAACTGGTCTCGCCCGTGACCTTCCGACACCCGGTGGAGCTGGCTCAGAATGCGGTGGCACTCGACCATCTCTCCGGCGGGCGGTATGTTCTGGGTATCGGCGCTGGTTGGTTCGAGCGCGAGCATCGTGCTTTCGGTTTTCGGCTGCCTCCGGTAGCGGAACGGTTGGAACGGCTCGAAGAAGCGCTGTGCATCGTGCGTCTCCTATGGAGTGGGGAACGCGTCCATTTTTCGGGCAAGCACTTCCAGCTCGGGGACGCTGTGCTTCGTCCTCGACCGAGTCGACCGGACGGCGTGCCGATCATGATCGGGGGTGGAGGAGAGCGGAAAACCCTGCGCCTCGTGGCCGAATTCGCGACCGAATGGAATCCGGGTTTTACGGATCCGGACGGATTCCGACGGAAGGACGAGCGCCTGCGAGAGTATTGTGAGGCACTCGGTCGCGACCCGAGCACGATTCGCCGGACGTTGATGGCCGGGTATGTGATCGGCCGGACGCATGACGAGCTCCGGCGGCGCGCCATGCGGCTGCAGGACTACTTGACGGGTGAGCAGCCGCTGTACTTCACGAGGCGATACGAGCCGGACGAATTCCTCGCCGAACTACGCCGACGCTGGTGGTTCGTGGGGCGACCGGCGGAGATCGTCGACCAGCTCCGATACTGGGGATCGCTCGGAGTTGACCTCGTGATGCTGCAGACGCTTGACCTCGACGATACGGAGCAGATCGAGTTACTGGCCGAAGACGTTCTCCCGTACGTGTGACGTGAGGAAGCGAGGCGACGACTAATATGCTGGTGGTGCTTCGTGTCGCCTGGTAATTCGATACTGAATATCATGCGATCGTCGTGGTGCGGGAAGGGTAGGGCGTGAAGCGATGCAGCTCGGGGTGATGGTGGCCATCCAGGAGGACGTCACCTGGGACGGCTGGTTACGTGTCGTGGACTTTGCGGAACGAGTCGGATTCGAGTCGATTTGGACCTCGGATCACGTGTGGACCGTCATTCCGGGGCTCGTCAAGGAGTCACTCGCGATGTGGCCGGCACTGACGGCAGCAGCGCTGAAGACGTCGCGGGTCCGCTTGGGGCAGCTCGTCTCGCCGACGACGTACCGGCATCCAGTCGAGCTCGCACAGAATGCCGTGGCGCTCGATCACCTCTCCGGGGGACGGTATATCCTCGGAGTCGGAGCAGGCTGGCAGCAGCGGGAGCACGAGGCCTTCGGTTTCGTCTTAGCGCCCCCGGGCCAGCGGCTGGCTCGCCTTCGTGAGGCCTTGGAAATTATCCGGCAGTTGTGGACCGGAGAGCCGGTCACGTACTCGGGCCGCTTCTTCCGGTTGGATGGTGCGGTGTTGCGGCCGCCACCGCTGCGCCCCGAGGGAGTACCGATCCTGATCGGCGGCGGGGGTGAGCAGAAGACGCTCCGGATCGTGGCTGAGTTCGCCGATGAGTGGAATCCCGGTTTCACCGACCCAGACGGCTTCGTTCGCAAGAATCGCTTGCTGGAGGACTATTGCCGAGCGATCGGTCGCGACCCGCGAATGATCGAGCGGACGCTGATGTTGACGTACCTCATCGGGCGGAATCAGGTCGAACTCCGCGAGAAGGCACGCAAGATGGCTGCCTGGCGCGGCCTCGATCCGGGCGCAGTCGATCCCGATCGAATCCTCGGGGAGTCGCGGCGACGCTGGATGCTCGTGGGGACACCTCGGGAGATCGCTGCCCAGATCCGGAATTGGGGTGCCCTCGGCGTCGAACGCATCCAGCTCCATATGTTCGATCTCGACGACCTGGATGGGCTGGATTTGCTCGCGCGCGAGGTCGTGCCTCTCGTCACGGAGTGAGCCAAACTGGTATCCAGGCCAGATCACCGCTCGGTCCAGTCCGAAGGGGGACACATGCGCATCGGCATCATGGTCGAAGGGCAAGAGGCTGTGACGTGGGAGCGTTGGCAGCGCGTCACGGCGTTGGCCGAGGAAGTCGGGTTCGATTCGCTCTGGCGGTCCGACCATCTGTTCTCAGTGCTCGGAGTGATCCAGCGAGAAACACTCGCGCTCTGGCCGTCGCTGACGGCGGTGGCGCTTCAGACTCAACGTATCACGTTCGGTCAACTCGTTTCGCCGGTCAGCTTCCGGCATCCGGTCGAACTGGCCCAGCACGCTGTCGCGCTCGACCACCTCTCGGGTGGGCGCTATGTGCTGGGCGTGGGTGCGGGTTGGTACGAGCGTGAGCATGCGGCGTTCGGCTTTCCCTTGCTCTCACTGCGCGAGCGAATGGACCGTATGGAGGAAGCGCTCGAAGTGATTCGCCTGCTCTGGAGCGGGGAACGCGTGTCCTTCGACGGGCGGTTCTACCGATTGCGCGATGCGGTGCTTCGGCCGCGCCCGCTCCGCGAGAGCGGCGTGCCGATCGTGATCGGCGGGCGCGGCGAACAGCGAACCCTGCGGATGGTCGCACGGTATGCAGCCGAGTGGAACGTCACCAATGTCGATCTCGACGAGCACCGCCGGAAGATGGAAGTGCTCGACGAACATTGCCGAGTCCTGGGCCGCGATCCGCACACGATCCTGCGGTCGTGGATGGTCGCGCATCTGATCGGCCGTGATGCGAGCGAATTGCGTGAACGCGCTGAGCGCCTCAAGCACTGGTTCCCGCTCTGGCAGGAAATGCCCGCCGATCAGGTCATCGTCGAGGCCAGAAAGCGCTCCTGGCTCGTTGGCACGGTCGACGAGATAGTCGAGCAACTCCGGGCACGCGCGGCGATCGGCGTGCAGCGGGTCATGCTGCAGACGTTCGACTTGGACGACAGCGACGCCCTGGAGTCGATCGCGCGGGAGGTCGTGCCGGCAGTGGCCGACTGCTGAGTCTCGTCACCTCCCGTCCTTTTCGAGATCGGCGAGTACCTGGAGCGCGCAGTTACGACCCGGCGCGCCGAAGACGGCGCCGCCCGGCCAGGCGCCTGACCCACAGAGGTACAAGCGTTCGATCGGCGATTCGTAGCCGTTGAAGTCAGGGGTCGGACGCCCGAAGAACATCTGATCGGGCGTGATCTCACCGTGGAAGATGTTGCCGCCGGTTATGCCGATCGTCTCTTCGATATCGCGTGGACCGAGAACGAGCATGTGCTCGATCGCGTCCCAGATGTTCGGGGCGTACTCGGCGAAGGTATCGATGATGTTCCGCCCGATCTCGTCCTTCCGTTCTTCCCAGGTGCCGTCGGCGAGGTCGTAGGGAGCGTACTGGACGTAGAGCGACATGACGTGTTTCCCAGGAGGTGCGAGCCCGTCCTCGGTCGCTGACTGGATGTAGCAGTCCATGAACGGCCGAGCTGATGGGCGTCCGTGCTTGCAATCTTCCCAGGCGCGCTCGAGGTAGTCGATCGATGGGTTGATCACGATACCGCCGGTGTGCTGCGGACCGACCTGCGTTCCAGGTAAGCAGCGGAAATCCGGGAGCTGGTTGAGCGCCAGGAGGACCTTGACGACGGACCCCTTGACCTTCAAGCGAGCGATGGCATCCCGGAACGATGGAGGGAGCACGCTGGACGGCACCAGCTGCAGGAATGTCCGCTGGGGATCGGCGTTGGAGAGGATGGCACGGGCAGTGAAGCGCCGTCCGTCGGCGAGTCGGACAGCACGAGCGACACCGTTCTCGACTTCGATCTCGACGACCTCAGCATGAGTGAGAATCGTCACACCGTGATCGCGGCAGTAGCCAGCGAGTGCTTCCGCGATCGCTCCCATGCCGCCGCGCACGAAACCCCAGGCACCCTGGTGACCGTTCAGATTACCGAGGAGGTGGTGGAGCTTCACATAGGCACTACCGGGCGTTCGCGGTCCGAGGTTGACACCGATGACACCGCCGGTACAGAGCGGTGCCTTGATGTACTCGCTTTCGAAGAAAGTATCGAGTACGTCTGCGATACTCCGAACGAGCAGCGTTCGCAGGTCATCGCGGCCCACTGGTCCCGAAAAGGCTGTCTCCAGCTCAGCGAGAGTCGGTGCAGGCCGGAGGACGAAGGGGCGGAAGCGAGCGATGATGCGGTTCCACATGGCCCAGTAGTCCGACCACCGGTCGGCATCTCGGCGAGAGAACTTCGCGAGTTCCTCGTAGGTGCGCCGCTCGTCAAGAAAGACCAGCAGATGCTGGCCGTCCGGGAAGGGGACGAAGTATTGCGGATCGAACGGCCGGACGTGGTAGCCGTACTCGGTGAGGTGGAGATCCTGCACGACCTCGGGGAGAAGCAAACTGCAGACATAAGAACAGGTCGAGAGTCGGTAACCGGGAAAGTGTTCCTCGGTCACGGTCGCGCCACCGATGATGGGACGACGTTCGAGCACGAGGACGCGCCTGCCAGCGCGCGCGAGGTACCCCGCGGCGATCAGTCCGTTGTGTCCAGCACCGATGACGATCGCATCGTACATCGTCTCGCTCACTGTGCGCCCCCCACTCGTTCCTGCACGCAGCGCGGGGGATTGTCGCACCGCTCGCGCGCGCGTGCAAGAGTCGTATCCGGTGATAGGGGAAGAACAGGCCGCACCATCCGTGGGCCCGTGCACGGCGCTCCGGTGCGAGGATGCCAGGTTCGGTTCGACACAGCGGAATCGTGCCCGGCTTCTCGACCGGACGAGACCGAGCAGAACAGGCTGCCCGGTCCATTACGACCGGGCAGTCTGCGGAGGTGCAACCGGTTCGTGTTCGAACCTATGGTTGTTGCTGCAGTTGCCGGATGTACGAAACGAGCTCCCAGCGTTGCTCGGGTGTGAGTACCTTCCCGAATGCCGGCATGTTCGTGAGTCCACCAGGATATTGCACTTGATTCTGCGGTGAGGTGTAGCCGTTAGTCAGGATCCAGTACAGTTCACCGTCTGTGCGGGAGACGATGGCAGGATCCTTGAGATTCGCTGGTGGAACAGCGCCCTGGGCAGCTTTCCAGTAGGCAGAGAGCGGGCCGTTGCCTTGACCGTTCGGCCCATGACAAGCAACGCAGTTCACTTGATAGAGCTGTTGACCACGAGCTGCTGCTTGCGGATCGTTCGCGAACGGGTTTTGCAGGTTACGGGCTTCCTCGAGTGTGTACTGTGGCTCGCCGCCTGAGGTGGGAACCACCCCAGCCGGGATATCGAGTCGTGGTGGCTCCTGAGCGCGGAACGACTTCTGATAGTGCATCTCGCTGAAGAAGTCGATCGGATAGGTGTTCGTCGAGGCACACGCGCTCGCGACCACGGCGAGAGCCGTTCCGACCAGCAGGCCGAGCACGAGGCGTCGTGCCTTGTGCACGTACACACGGTATCGAGCCAT
The DNA here is from genome assembly GCF_026241205.1 of Thermomicrobium sp. 4228-Ro. Taxonomy (NCBI): domain Bacteria; kingdom Pseudomonadati; phylum Thermomicrobiota; class Thermomicrobia; order Thermomicrobiales; family Thermomicrobiaceae; genus Thermomicrobium; species Thermomicrobium sp. 4228-Ro. Next base: position 530,700 of record NZ_JAPFQM010000001.1, on the reverse strand, counting down.
CGTACCAGTCCCTCTCTCTCGGCCGCGCTAGCTCCGTGCCGGCTGCTTCCCGACAGTCCCGTTCTCGGTCAGGATATCCTCCGGGTTCGCCTTGCGAAGCGCTTCGATGGCCTTGGCCTCGCGCTCCGGGGCGGTTCGCACCAGGATGCCGATGTATCCCGCAGTAATGCGAGGATCATACAGTGCACGACCGATCCAGGGGAGTCGCGATTCGAAAAGAACTCCAAGCACCGTGAAGATCAGGGCACCGAGCATCGTGCCCTCGTACATGATGATGATCATCGGTGGAATGGAAAGGAGAGGTTTTCCGCCCGTGAGGAGCGGGAAGGAAAGCTGTGTCCCGCCCGTGATCAGCAGACCTGCTGCAAAGCCACAGGCAGCACCGATGAGCGGGAAGACGAACAGCCGGTGGATACCCGATTCCTCTCCGAACGTTCCCTCCGGGTAGGGGGCATTGGAGAGCACTTCGAACTCGCTCCGACTGAAGCCCGCCTCGCGCAGCGCGTCGGCCGCGGCGACAGCAGAGTCGAGATCGCGGTAGAGACCGAGTACTTCACGGATCGCCATAGTTGCCTCGCTTTCCCTTGCCTGCCCGTCCGCCTAGAACTCGCGCACGATCGCGTTGACGACACGCTTACCGACCTGCAGCTGCTGTGCGAAGTGCTGACCCTCCTTCTCTTCCCAGACCGAGATGGGCGGGAAGATCTTGGAGAAGACGAGCAACAGGAATCCAACGAGCGCGAAGGAACCGAGGACGATGCTGAGCTCGACGATCGACGGTCGGTACCAGTTCCAGTCGAAGGTAAATTCGTACTTCCGCATGAGACCAGGCTTGATGAGCCAGTACCGCTCGGCCCACATGCCGACGTTCACCAGGATCGACGTCCAGAACATGATCTTCACGTTGCGGCGGAAGCGCTGAAAGATCCAGATGGGAACCGGAATGAAGTACCCGAAGATGAAGATCAACGCCGTCAGCACGTTGAAAGGCCACTGGAAGAGGCGGAACTGCATGATCTCGAGCTCACGGGCTTCCTGCGGATAGATCGCGAAGAAGATGTCGAGCAGGAAGAACCACAGCCAGCCAGTACCGACCGCGATGAGCAGACGGCCGATGGCATCGAAATGTTCCAGTCGGATGTAGTGGTCGAAACGGAACAACCAGCGCATCAGTGCCATCAGCGTCACGACGGCGGAGACACCGGAGTGAATCGCTCCGATGACGAAGTAGGGCGCGAAGACGGTTGCATGCCAGGTCGGCACGAGCGAGACCGCGAAGTCCCAGGAGACGATGGAGTGGACGGAGACGAAGACCGGCAAGATGAGACCGGAGAGAAGGAACCCAGCGATCGTCTGCATCTTCCACTGGCGCTCGTTCCCGCGCCAGCCGAGTGCGAGGATCGTGTAGAGGACCCGCCGCCAGCCGGTGGTGCGGTCGCGCGCGAGCGCCATATCCGGAATCATGGTCGTGTAGAGAAAGAGCGTACTCCCGGTGAGGTAGGTGAGGATCGCGCTCGGGTCCCAGACGAGCGGACCGCGGACGTCCGGCCACAGGTTTCGCCAGAAGTCGTACGGGAAGACCCAGTAGAGCGTGCGCCAGGGGCGACCGGTGTGGATGACCGGGTGGAGCATCGCGGTCATGAGGCTGAAGATGGTCATTACCTCGGCCGCGCGCGTGACCGGGCGTCGCCATTCAGCCTGGGTGAGGCGCAGGATGGCCGAGATCATCACGCCCGCGTGACTGATACCGATCCAGAAGACGAAGTTGACGATCATGAAGCCCCACATATTGGGGCGACTGAGTCCGGTGACACCCAGACCCCAGTAGAACATCCAGCTGACCGCGAACACGAAGATCGCCAGTACCGCCCCCAGACCGATGAAGCCGACCCACATCATCGGTGTGGTGGTGACCAGCGGCCGGAAGAGTTCGCGCGTGATTTCTTCTTCACCGAGCCGGTGTCGCTCTTGCATCGCTGTCCCCCAGCCTCGCTCTTCTCGACAGTTCCGTGTCGATCCGTCTCACTCCGGTTTACCGATGACGATCAGGCGGGCGTGCTTGAACGGCTTGTGCGCCCGCAACCAGAGACCGCCGACGACCTCCGCGACCGAGGGGAACGGCAGATAGCGTGTCGCCCAGAGCACCAGCATGAGGGCGCCAGCGACCATGCCGACCACAATGACGATGTCCGAGATGCCGGGGATGTACGCAGCTGGAACCTCATGCAGCTCGTGTGCGTGTCCCAAGAGGGCACTATCCGGTTGCGAGAAGGCAGCGGAGGTGAGCCGGATACGATCGATCAGATTGCCGACGAGGACGATGCAGGCCACGACAGTGGGGCCGGTAATGCTGCGCCGAATGGGGTTCCACATGAGGGTCAGGAGCGGAAGCGCGAAATTCATCGCGAAGGACAGGATGAAGGGCCAGCGGTAGGTCTCGGCCATGATGAGCTTGAGGACGTTGATCTCACGGGGCGTTCGACCGTACCAGAAGATGATGAACTCCGACCACCAGAAGTAGAACCAGAGCAACGAGAATGCCAGGAGGAGTTTCCCGAGTGCCCAGAACTGCTCGCGACCGAGGTAGTCTGCTTGGCCGCCCCAGCGTCGGAGTACCGCCATGGTAACGATCGTGAGGGCGATCCCAGCCTGGAACGAGGTGATGGTGAAGTACGCCGGGAACACGGCGGTGAAGTAACCGGGTATCAGCGCGATGATGAAGTCCGAGGCGAGGACCGTCATGACCGGCACGTAGATGAGGACGTAGAGGACGCCGATGTTGTTGACGACCTTCTCGTACATGCGCCACTGGCGGTGCGACCCGATCCAGCCACGGCTGAGCCAGGCTGCCAGCCCGCGCTGCGCCGGTGAGCCGTGGTCGCGGACGATCGCCAGGTCCGGCAGACTGCTGAACCAGGCGAAGAGATAGCCAGCGCCCGTCAGCGCCAGCATCAGGATGGCTCCCCACAGCCATGGGGAGAGCGGCCAGCCGAACCAGATGGACAGACGGTCCTCGGTTCCGGGAAAGGTCGGGAGGAGCAAGAGGTAGAGAATGAGCGGAATGATGAGTGTCACGCCCCAGATCTCCGACGCGCGGTTGACCGGTCGTCGCCAGTGGCTCCGGGCGACCCGGAGTGCGGTGGAGAGTGCAGGTGCTGCGGCTGCAGTCGACATGAGATACAAAAAGGCGACCGCGACATACGTCCAGGCCTGGCGATCAGCGAAACCCTGACGCAGCGGGAATGCGAGCAGAGCCAGAATACCCAGGACGAAAAGTGCCGCACTGACGAGGAAGAGCGTACGCCGTCCAGCGCCGATCGAGCGGATCCAGCCAAGGGCAGCGTTGAGGACGTCGGACGGAGCGAGCTCCCAGGTTCGTTGGAGTTCGTGCCCGTGTGCGTGACCGTGCGTCGCCATGTGCCCTCACCCCGTTTCTCTCGACCACCGATCAGTGCGTCGCGGCCGGCTCTGCTGCGGCCGCGACGTCGATCTTCTTCAAGTAATAGACCTTCGGGTCGGTGCCCAGATCCTCGAGCAGGCGATAGACGCGCCCCTCCTGCTCGGCTTGCGCGAGCAACTTGCTGACAGCGCTGTTCGGGTCGTCCAGATCGCCGAAGACGATCGCGTTCGTCGGGCAGGCTTGCGCGCAGGCGGTCGTCACTTCATCCGTGCGGAGTGCCCGTTTCTCGACCTTGGCTTTCTGCTCGGCTTTGACGATACGGTGGACGCAGAAATTGCACTTCTCCATCACTCCGCGACTGCGCACCGTCACATCAGGATTGAGCTGGTTCTTCAACGAGTCAGGCCACTTCGGTTCCCAGAAGTTGAAGAACCGGACGTGCCAGTGGCAGTTCACCGCGCAGTAGCGGGTGCCGATGCAGCGGTTATAGACCTGCATGTTGATGCCCTCGGTCGTGTGGTAGGTGGCGTAAACCGGGCAGACCGGCTCGCAGGGCGCGTTCGTGCATTGCATACACGGTACGGGAATGTAGCGTGCCTTGATGTTGGGATATTCGCCCTCCCAGTACCGCTCGACGCGGATCCAGGCGATAGCGCGGCGCTGGTGGTAAACATCCTCCGTATTGATCGGCACGTTGTTTTCCGCCTGGCAGGCGACGACGCACGCCTCGCAACCGATGCAGCGATCCAGATCGATCACCATTCCCCAGCGTGGCATGATGTCCGTCCTTTTCCCCTCTTCCCGCTCACGCCGATGGCGCCATGACGCGCACGATCGGGAACTCCTCCAGCTGGAACGCCGGGACGTTCCCCTCGAAGCGGGCGAGACGCATCCGGCGACCGGTCTTTTCGATCCGACAGCGCGTCGCACTCCATGCCAACGTGCCCGTATCGGGATCGGTCTGCGGCGCGACGACCGTCAAGGGATTGACCCCGCGCCCTTCGGCGTACCGACCGTAAGCAGTGTGGCCCTGTCCGAAGGGAATCGCGATCACACCTGGTTGCGCAGCCGGATTGACGTAGACGGGCAACTCGACGGTTCCCTGCGGCGTCGTGAGGCGCACGACATCTTCGGTCGTCAGCCCGAGCTCGTCAGCCGTTCGCGGTGCGACTTCGAGCCACGTCTGCCAGACATTGGTGCTGATCGGTTCGGGCAGCCCTTGCAGCCACGGGAGGTGAGCGAGTTCACCGTATCCGAGGGTGTGCGATGGGTACGGCAGGAGAACGGATGGGTATTGGCTGGTGTCACCAATGAATTCCGGTCCGCGCGGACTGGTGATCCTGGTTGCTGGTGTCGTCGCTGAGCCACGGAGCTGTTCGCTCCACCACCCTCCCTGGGCCTGAAGATGAACGAGAAACTCCTTGTCGTTGGCTCCAGGCACGCTGCCACCGCTGAGTCGGCGCAGCTGCACCGCCAGAGCTTTGGTTGCCTCCTCCTGCGAGCCCCACGGGAGTGCATGCCCCAGCTGCTGCGCGAGCTGGATGAGCACGTCGCCGAAGGCACGCCCGTCGACGAACGGTTGGACGACCGGCTGCTGGATCGCAACGGTCGCATATCCCGGACCTGGGTCGGGAACCTGGAGGCCCCACTGCTCCAGCCAGGCCAGGTCGGGAAGGACGAAATCTGCAAGCTGGGTGGTTTCGTCGAAGAACGGTGAGAAGCTCACGACATGCTGCGCCGCGCGCAGTGCATCGGTTGCGCCGACCGCGGGTGGCAAGCTGTAGACCGGATTCGCACGGTAGACGAGAACCGTCGAGATCGAGCCTGCACGAACCTGCTCGAACAGCTCAGCCCACTGGCGCTCACTGAGGACCGCGTCCTGGGGAACGCGCAACTCGGCGAGCGGCGGATCCGGGTTGAGCAGCAGCCCGCCCGGTTGATTGAGGTTACTCAAGAGCAGGTTCAAGCCGAAGCAGGCGACCAGGTTGAAGAAGCCGTTCGTGGCAGCTGCCGCACTGGTACCCGCGATCACGACGGCCGGTTGGTGCTCGACCAGCGCGTGGGCGATTTCGCGGATCTGCTCAGCGTTCAGGCCGCTCGTCTCGGCTGCTCGCTCGGGAGTGAACTCGCTGGTCAAGCGTGTCTCGTCGATGCCGAGAGCCGTGAGGTAGGGACGGAACGTGTCAGCCGGGATACTCCCCTCGGTCAGCAAGACGTTGGCGATCGCGAGCGCGACCAACCCTTCGGTCCCCGGTGTGATGGGGAACCAGCGGTCGGCGTTGGCTGCCGTCGCCGAAAGGCGGGGGCCAACATGATAGTAGAGGCCGCGCTTGCCCGGCCGACCCTGACGAAATTCGCCGTAGGCCCGGGCCAAAGCGACCGGTGCGATCCAGCCGTGTAAGAAGTCGGCACTGAAGTTCAGGAGGAAGGGCGCATTCCCGAGATCCGGATACGGCAGCATGCTCGTGCCGAACAGGCGCTGCATCGCTGTGCGCAGAACGACGAACTCGTCCGGTTCGAGAATGGCATGACGGATACCGGTCGCCTGCCGGAACGCATTGATGATGGCTGCCTGAGAGCTGGACGGACGGCCGGTTATGAGGACGGCACGATCCCCACCGTTCTCGCGGAGGACCTGTGCGACTTCCTGGAGCGCGCTGTCCCACGAAATCTGCTGGAATTGCCCACTGCCGCGGGAAGCCGCGCGCTGTGGTCCCGCGATCCGGTCGGGATGGTACAGCTCTTGGACCAGTGCCTGGGCGCGCGCGTCGCTCTTCCCGGCGATGCCTGGAAAATCGGGGTTTCCGTCCACTTTCTTCGCTCGGCCCTCGAACACGCGGACGATCAGGCCGTAACCTCCCTGGTCGGGAGGGGCTGCTGTCGCGAACCAGGCATCCCGACCGTAAACCCAATCGTTCGGCGTATGGACCGGCTGCGCGATCTTGAACTCGGTCTCGGGAACGCCGTCACCGATCCGGCCGCACCCAGCGAAGAGCACGGCACCGGTTGCCGACGTCGCCGCGACCTTGAGGAACTCACGTCGTCGCATGCCCTTCTCCAACGTCCGCCTCCCCACAATCTCTTCGCGGGTCACCTCGGACTAGTAGTGGCAAACAGAACAGTCGACGCGGGCTCCGTTCTGCTGATGACAGGTGATGCAGTCACCCATGCGCAAGTCGCGAACCTGCTGCACGCCAGGCTTCCCCATCGCACCGACATTACCATGGCAGGTCGAGCACTGGAAACCGAAGCTCAGATGCACGGAGTGCACAAAGTGGCTGTGATCGGGAAGCTGGTGGACTTTGTTCCAGAGGATCGGCTGGTTCTGCTCGAAGGCGGAGACGAGCTTCTCGAGTTCCGGGCGCCCCTGCGCGGGGATGATCTTGTGACACTGCATGCAGAGCTCGATGGGTGGAAGCGTCGCCTGCGCCGAGGTCGTCGCGTTGCGGTGGCAGTAGGTGCAGTCGAGCCCGATCGCCTGCACATGCACCTGGTGCGGGAACTGAATCGGCTGGGCCTTGACCGGTTGCGCGGTCGGCGACAGGAAGTAACTCCGTGCCAACACGAGCGCGAGCGGAATCGCCATGATGACGAGCACGACGAGTACGAACACTAGGAGCCGCGCGTAACGCATCCCCGAACTCCGTTCCCTTTCCCTGCTCCCGCACGCCGAGCGCTCGGTATTCCCGGGCTTAGATCCAGCGACGCGGCCAGATCTCGTAGAGCACCTGGATGCCGTTCACGATATTAACGAAGGCATAGAGGGCAGCGAGCAGGAAGACGGCAGCGAGCACGAAGAGGATCGGGCGAATCGCGCTGACCTTCGCGGGAAGATCACGCGTCGAGACGAGCGACGGGATAATGGCGTACGCGACGAGCATATTCGCCGCGAAGGCGACGACACAGGCGAGGAATGCCCAGAACCAGATCAGTGCCTGGTGGATCTGTTCCCACTGCGCGGGGGTGACATTTGCCGGTGTCATCTCCATTCCTCCACGACACCGAGCGGGGAGCTCGGCCCATCCCTTCCCGTCCGTCGCACCGTGACGCCCCTGGCTCTCCCGTCACGGGCGGGTGGCGCGCGGCGCTCCTTCTGTGAGCGCCTTCACAACCACACGTAGGATGCTCGGCACGGCATCCTGTGTCAAGGGGAAATGGGCACGATGTCGGACAGTCGGGTACGTGAAGGGAGCGATGCGGTGTCGGGACCGAGTGAAGCCTATGTCACGCTCTGCCAGCGCTTCGCTCGCTGGCTCACGAGCGATCGTCGTGCCGAACCGGGTGACTGGGTCGTCGCACGCGGTGCGTTGCCGCAGGCAGCTCGAGTGGTGACGGAGCCGGTCGTTGTCGGGAATGCAGAAGTCGTCGTGCCACGGTTGGAGCGCTTGCTGACGGATCTGTCACGGGAGTGCGCGGCATTCGTACTCGACTACAGCTCGGGCGAGTACGCGTGCGTCGCCTTCGACGAACAGGGACGAACACTCGCCAACGTCGTCGCGGGCGACCCGGCAGCGGCCCTGGCACAGGCGCTGGTGTTCATTCGCGCCGAGCGTGCTGCGCAGACAACGGAAGAAAAGGGAGAGAAACACTAGAGCGGTCGCTGCTGCGTGCTCGTTCGTTTCCTTTTGGCCCGTGCCCGTGTCGAGCCGGACCAATCGACGACGAAGCCAGCGCGGCGCAGGGTCGTGACGAGTTGCGATCGCCGTTCGGGTTCGCATCGTGTGACGACGAGTTCGCGGGATCCGATCGGAAATACTGTCCAGTGTGCACGCTCCAGCACATCCCGAGCTCGATCGCGGTCCGTTTGGCTGCTGAACGCGATGACGACCGCGTGATGTACGACTGCAGGGTGACTCTGGGTGAAGAGCGCGACGAAGCTCTCGGGCCAGCCGGGTGGGAGGGAGCGATCGGTCGCCTGCTCGAAGTGTCGGAGAATAGCGCGGGCCAGTTTCTCCGGTTCAGGCGGGGTACCATCCAATTGCGCGGATTGCAGCACATAGTGCGCGATACGCTCGGGAGTCAGGTGCCAGGCGATACCCGATCCGAGCGGCAACGGCTCACCGAGCCGTGCTGCCAACCAGACCGCAAACGGAGACGGACGTTCCAAAGTCACCTCGGGATAGCCGGTAAGCCGCAGGTGCAGCGGGAACCGTAGTGGTGGTGTCTCGTCGCCCTGGCCGAGGATCCAGGTGATCCAGGGTGTCGTCCGGATGACAAGGCTTCGCGCACGTGTCCAGCCGAGAGAGATCAGTCCGAGCCAGGCCAATTCCTGCGCCAGACGATCGAGAGAACGATCAGTGACGAGAGGGTGCTCGCTGTCCAGGCTCGACCACTCGTACCAGGTATTCTTCTCGAGCGCTTGGAGTCGTTCGAGTACACGATGTCTCCTCGCGCGCTCCCGGGGATCTGGCACCGATCGCCAGATTCGGAGCAGGCGGCGAGCTTGCTCGGCGAAACCCAGCTGCAGCCAACTACGCAAGCGTGGCAGATCGACGGTTCCGTCGGCACGCAGCAAGCTGAGGGAGCGCGCGGCGCGCTCGAGATACGCGATATACGCTTCTCGGTCAAGCGGATCGATCCAGTACCACGAAGTGGCCCGGCTGGGCGACGGTGTCACGCTCGTTTCCGCCTGCATCGGCCCCGACCGGTACGCGAGCGAGCGGGCGAGCAGGAGCAGGAGATCAGCCAGCGTCGCTGGCGGTGCTGTTGCCGGAAGCGGCTCGACCGCGTCGGAGACGGGTGCAGGTCGAAGATCTCGTGTGTCTTGTGGTGTCGTGAGCATGCTCGGCAGGAGGATAGCGAGCTTGTCCCGGAATGCAGTGCGCCAGATCCATCCCCACCGAGCGAGTTCGCTCACGGTCGACCGGAGTTCGGCGAATGATCCGCGTGACCGTTCCACGAGTTCTTGAAGAGGAACGGGGTGTCGTTCCTGGAGGAGCGTGTGGAGGAGAACCTGAGCAGACGGGGAGAGTTGTCCTCGCACTCCGCTCAGAACGTCCGGGCGACTCATGCGGGTCAGCAAGAAGGTGAGGGCTTCCTGCCGCGTGGTCACTGTCGGGACGACCGGCATGCCGTACCGTTCGGCCAGCTCCAGAAGCTCATGGTCGGTCAGGCGCTCGAGCAGCGTCGAGAGCGGTGTATCGGACGGCAGTGGCTCGCTTCGCTCATGCTCGAGGCGAAGCACCAGGCGAATCAGTTCGTTCGCGAGGAACAGTCGTATGCCATGCTCCGAGGATTCCGACGCCAGAATGCCAGCGATGTACAGTTGGCGGGCTGTGGCGAGAACAGACGACTCATCCGCGCCGAGTACCCCAGCGAGCGTATCCGGATCGAGGGGCGTTCGGTGATGTGCCAGCGTCGTCAGGATGGGGTGGGCGAGGGGTCCGATACGCTCGATACCGAGCGCGAGTTGCCAGGCATCGGTCAGGATCGGATAGAGAATCCCGACGAGTTCGGCTGCATCTCCTGCGTTGGGAAGGTCCCAGAACCGCGCGGCGCCCGCGAGTACCCGTTCCGACCGCTCGTGCAACACGACGATCAAGGGACGCATGGTCGACCGCACCTCGCACGTCGTGGAACGAGCGTAGCACGACGTGCACGAGCGCTACGAATCGAACCGGCCTCATTCCCGCCGCTCGGCTGCGAGTTCGAGCTGGAGTGCTGGCGGAGTCTGTGGGAGCATCGGGCGCCGCAGCGCGAAAAGGATACGGTGGTACCGGATGAGGAGGACTGCGAGACCGATGACCGTACGGAAGGCCAGACCGAAGGCACGGTACGTGACCGCGATGGCGGTGGCTCGCCCGAATCCAATGCCGACGATGTTCAGAAGGCCGATAACGCTCAGTTCGTTGGTACCGAACCCGTTCGGGATCGGCACCAAAAAGTGCGCGAGCATCGTCATGCCATGGACATAGATTGCTTCGTGCAGGTGCAGACCACGCAGTGTCAGTGCTTCAGCCAGCACGACGAGGATGGCCGCGATAACGAGCGAGGAGACGAGGCTGGCGAGCACTCCAGGAGCGAGCGCCCGCGGGGTACAGAGGGTCGCGAGCGTCATCCGGGCATCTCGCTCGGCGGGAACGAGGCGACGAGTGTAACGAGAACGCTCGAGCAGACCGGTCAGGGCTGTACCGAAACGATCGCTCCGTGCACCAGTGACGAACAGGAGCACGATCGCTCCTCCGGCGGCAGGAGCGGCGAGCTGGTACGAGGCTTGTCCGGTGAGGACAATGCCCCCGAGCGCGAGAAGCGAGACGGCAAAGAGATCACCGAACCCCTGCACCAGCAGCGGGGGTGTGGTGTGGCGCAGGCGAATCCTCCCGCCACCGTGTTCCTCGGCGAGGCGAGCGGAGAGCAAGGCTCCGCCAGGGAGGGAACAGGCCGCCTGCGATGCCAGGTAGCTCGTGAGACCATCCACGACACGGATCGGGAGCTGAGCTGCCCGCAGATACCAGGCCCAGCGCAGACCTTTGACGAGTTCGTTGACACCCAAGAGTGCGAGGAGGGCGAGGACGATCTCGACCGAAAGACCATCGAGCGTCGCAGTGATCAGACTCGGATCAGCGAAGCTCCAGAACGCGATCCCGCAACCGAGCGCGACAATGGTGACGATCACGACACGTCGCATCGAAAGCTCCACGAAGCCAGTACACCCCCGCTGGGGCGACGCTCTCCGCGCGGCGTCGTCCGCCTGGGCATCCCGAGGAGTTGCAGCCGAGTCCGGAACAGTGAAGACGGTATCGTGAGCCCGAGGCGAAGGACTACGCCCTCAGTCTACAAGAATCGGTCGCGTCCGGCAATCCCGACAGTGGCGGGAGTACGATTCGCGTCTCACCAGCCGCTCGCAGCGATCAGGTCGGCGACGATACGACCACGGGTGATTTCGTCCGGTTGACCGATGCGACCGGGCCACCACTCCAGCCGAGCATACTCGAACAGCTGGGCGACGTACCAGCGTCCGTCCGGCAAATCGACACGAAATTCCTCCGTGATGGGCAGACCGAAGGTGTCGCGCCCGCCATTGGCTTGCCAGTAGGCTTTGAAGCCGTGGCTCAAGGAGTGCCCGGTTTCTTCGAAGAACCAACGTTCGTCCGAATCAGGAAACGGGTCGATCGGTCGCCAGGCCGATGCTGGGGCAGCAGCGTAATAGCCGATCCGAACGCGATCGACGTCACCGGTGTTGGGGTCATAGACGAGAACGGCGCGCTCGAAATACTGCACGAAACGAACCGAGCCGTCGACCTGAATCTCGCGGAAGAACTCGCTGACCGGAAGACCGTAGCGTTCCCAACCACCACGCTGCCAGGCCGACAGCAGAAAGAGCGGCATGTTATGCCCGGTTTCGGGAAAGTAGGCGTAGCGTGCCGGATCGCGCGGCTGGGTCGGATCCAGCGGAGGCCGCTCGCCGGGTCGCACAGTCGGAATGCCCTCGTATCCCCCCGGTGCAGTGGGGAGGGTAGCGGGCGGGTCCTTCACGAGCCACAGGAAGGTCACCGTGACCCAGTCCGATTGCGTCATCCCCAACGCGGCGAACGCACCGTCGGCAATGTCCATACCGGCCGGACTGCGGACCTTCCGGCCCCAGCCGTCCTTGCCGTCGTTGTACCCGTCGAAGTAGGCAGCTTGGGCAGCTGGTACGCCCTGGGGGAGCCCTTTCCACTTTCGGACCTCAGGTGGATTCCAGTAGTCGTCGTCCACGTTCCACGGGCCGACGTCCCAGACCGGGAGAACCAGACTGCGGCCGCGGTACTCGACGAGGACCTGAAACTCGGTACCGCCGTTACTCGAGAGTGCACACGAGCAGGGCAGGGTGACGAAGGAATCGTTGGGCTGGATCACGTGACCGTTCGCAGTGCGTTGGCCCACCAGACCGAGCCGGTGGGCGTAGATCCGGAAGGTCGCACGCATCTGCAAACTCGCCGAGGAACCGGTCTCCCCACCGGCTGGTCGCAGGTAGTCGGCCAAGGCCCAGCCGGTCAGACCAGCCCACTGAACGTTCCACCAGTGGTTGCCGTCGCGATCCTGCTCGGGGCCGCCGACGACTTGCACGGAGGAGCCTTCTGGGATCACGGTCAGGACGGAGTGATCGTATCCTGGCCCCGACCTGAGGTTGAGGCCGTCACCGTTGGTCCCCGCGACCACAGCCGCTCCTCCGACGGGAACCGCCGTCTCCGCCTGCACCGCTGTCGGTGAGAGGAGCGCGAGCAGGAGAGCGAGGATCGCACAGCCTCGGACGAAAACTCGCATTCGTTCGCGTACTCCTTTCGATTCCGCGTTCGAACGCGCCCTCCGATGGTCGTTCCCAATCTAGCAGAACAGTTCGCAGAGAGCAAGCCCGGTACGTCACGCTCGGATCTCGGAATCTCTTCGCCCTCTTGGATCTCGCGATGATGAACTCATGCGGCTCCTCTGCGTCCGTGACCGTCTCAGTAGCATCGCACAACTGTATCGTTGTGAAATGACGAACAGCCAGGGTCGATTCGTCCCATGCATGGCTACTCGGTTTCAGGTGCTGCGAGAGCGCAGCAGGTGCTCGAACAGTGAGCGCGATTCCGGAGCGATGGGCGATCCTCTGCGATGCGCGTGCGGCTACAATCGTCCGTGTGTGGAGCCGAGCGAGCAGGAGGGACCTGTGACGGGACGGGAACGAGGACTCGCACCAGCTGAATTGGAACGCCTCGAAGCGCTCGCGCAAGAACTCCGCCGAGAAGTGTTGATGATGACGAGCGAGGCTGGATCCGGGCACCCGACCAGCTCCATGTCTGCCGTCGAGATCATGGTCGCGCTGTACTTCGGGGGTATTCTCCGCTACGATCCGGCGCAACCCTCATGGCCGGACCGCGACCGCTTCATTCTCTCGAAGGGGCATGCTGCACCGATTCTCTATGCCGTACTCGCCGAGGCAGGATACTTCCCGAAAGATCTCTTGCGGACCTTGCGTCGGATCGGCAGCCCGCTGGAGGGACACCCGAACATGCGGCGGCTGCCGGGGGTGGAGGCCTCGACAGGAAGCCTGGGGCAGGGGCTCTCGATCGGTCTCGGTCATGCGCTCGCAGCCCGGTTGGACGGTCGAGACTACCATGTCTTCGTCCTGCTGGGTGACGGTGAGATCGAGGAAGGGCAAGTGTGGGAAGCGGCGATGGCTGCTGCGCAGTGGCGTGTGCACAACCTCGTCGCCATCGTCGATCACAACGGCTATCAGCAAACCAGTCCGGTCTCGGCCGTAACCGATCCGCGGGCCTATGTCGAGAAATGGCGAGCGTTCGGTTGGCACGTGAGCGAGGTGAACGGCCATGACCTCGCCGCTGTGCATGAGGTGCTCCGTTTCGCGAAAGCCTACCGTGATGGGCCCGCCTGCATCATCGCCCATACGGTGAAGGGCAAGGGGGTGTCGTTTCTCGAACGCGATTTCACCTGGCACGGCCGAGCCGTACCCCGTGATCGTCTCCAAGCAGCACTGGAGGAGCTGGCATGAATCTGGGCACGCGAGCAGGTTTACGCATGGGGAAAGCGACACGCGATGCGTTCGGGGAAGCGCTGCGCGATCTTGGGCATGTCTACCCCGACCTCGTTGTCGTCGACGGTGACGTGAGCAATTCGACGCGGACCGAGTACTTCGCACACGCGTTTCCCGAACGGTTCTTCAATGTCGGAATCGCTGAGTCGAATCTCGTCGGGGTGGCCTCGGGGCTGGCAGCGAGCGGCAAGCGGGTCGTCGCAGCGAGTTTCGCGTGCTTTCTGCTCTGCAACGCGTTCGACCAAATCCGGATGAGCGTCGCTTTCCCCCATCTCAATGTGAAGCTGGTCGGTAGCCACGCTGGCATTAGCATCGGCGAAGACGGGCCGTCTCAGATGGGTATCGAGGATGTCGCTCTCGCGCTCGCCTTGCCGGGAGTAGCGGTACTCGTTCCAGCCGACGAGCACGCGACGCGAGCAGCGACACGGGCGATGTTGGAATGGGAGGGACCGACCTATCTGCGACTCGGCAGGCCTCCGGTACCAGTGATCTACGAACCCGATGTCGAGTTCGTGATCGGTCGAGCTTTCCGGCTACGCGACGGGAGCGATGTCACGCTCATGGCGAACGGCTTGATGGTCGCCGCGACGCTCGACGCAGCGGAGGAACTGGCAGCGCGGGGAATCAGCGCGCGGGTGATCGACATGGCGACGGTGCGACCGCTCGACGTGGAGGCCGTCGTCGCTGCTGCCCGTGAAACACGCGGCATCGTCGTGGCCGAGGAGCACCTGCATTTCGGCGGTCTGGGAAGCGTGGTCGCGATGACTGTAGCCGAGCGGCAGCCGTGTCCCATGGCGTTCGTGGATCTCGACGATACCTATGCGGAGTCGGGTGCACCGGAGGATCTCCTGGAAAAGTATGGGTTGACCAGCCAGCGGATCGTCGCGGCTGCGCTCGCTCTCCTGGAGCGGCAATGACATGCGGGCGCAGCGGAGCAAAGAGCAGGCAGCACGGTATGCCGCATCGCTCGTCGAGCCCGGGATGACCGTCGGGCTGGGATCCGGATCGACCGCGGAACTGGCCGTTCGAGCGCTCGCGGAGCGAGTACGGTCGGGGCTCCGTATCGTTACCGTGGCGACTTCGCGGCGTACGGCACGGCTGGCTCGGCGCGTCGGGCTCGAGCTCCGTGAGCCAGAGGAGGTCGAACGGATCGACCTCGCGATCGACGGGGCCGATGAGGTCGAAGAGCGGTCGCTGGCCCTCCTCAAAGGGCGCGGTGGCGCGTTGGTGCGCGAGAAACTGGTGGCACGGCTCGCGGCCCGTGTCGTGATCGTCGTCGACGAGACGAAACTCGTCCCGCAGCTCGGTACCCGGCATCCGGTCCCAGTCGAAGTTGTCCCGTTCGGCTGGAGCTGGTGCGCGCGCTGGTTGGAGGAGATGGGTGGGCACGTCGTATTGCGTCGTCGCGAAGACGGCCGACCATTTCGGTCGGACAACGGGAACGTGATTCTCGACGCGTGGTTCGGGCCGATCGCTGAACCGCAGCAGCTCGCCGAGGCGGTGAAGCGACTGCCCGGTGTCGTCGACCATGGGTTGTTCCTGGATCTCGCAGATCTCGTCGTCGTCGGTTCACCGAGCGCAGTACGATTGCTCTCCGCTGCCTCCAAATAGGGCGCCTCGCGTCGAGCGTGGCGCGCAGGAAGAGAACCGCACTGCGACGCTGCACCGGGAGCGTGTCCGTACACCCCCTTGGCTCCCCGTCCAGGATCGGGTATAGTGTACGTACACACGAGGGGCGTGCTCGCTGGAGGGGCTGAGGCATGGGGAGCCTGGTGGAACGGTATGCCGCGCGTGAGCGACTACGACGGCGGCAGCAACTGGAGCTCGTCGTAGTGCCCGACCCGGGGCCACCGCGTCGGTTCGGCCGTGGCTTGCCAGGTCATGAGCGACGTGTTCGGCGTACGCTCGCGATCGGTGTTCTGGCTGCAGCGGCAACCGTCATGACTGCCCAACGCGCCGCGGCCGAGACGATGCACGTGGTGCATGCAGGAGAAACGATGAGCGGTATCGCGGCACGCTACGGTGTTCCAGTCGAGGCACTGGTGCGGGCGAATGGACTCGCGGACCCTGACGTGATTTTCGCCGGTATGCGGCTCGTCATTCCGGAGCGTGCGCAGGACGCGGTCGTGCATCATGTCCAGCCGGGGGAGACGCTGACTGCCATCGCTCGACACTACGGTGTCACAGTCGAGGCGCTCGTGGCAGCCAACCGGCTGACCGATCCACACCGAATCTACGTGGGCCAAGCGCTCGTCGTCCCGCGCGGAGCACTCGCGTCGTGGGAAGCACTCGGACCCCAGCGCTACGTCGTCCAACCGGGTGATACGCTGACAGCGATCGCCAACCGTTTCGGTGTCGCAGTCAGCGCGCTCGCCGAAGCGAACAACCTCACGGATCCCGATCGGCTTCTCGTCGGGCAAGTTCTGGTGATTCCGCCAAGCGCCCCTGTCGCGGCGATCCGCTTGGAGGGAGTACCGGCCTCTCGGCAGTCTCTCCCGTTGAGCTGCGAGGCGGCAGCGCTGAGTGTGGTGACGGCATACTGGGGACGGCCGGTTTCGGAGTGGGTGTTCATCGAGAATATGCCGTACGACCCGAATCCGCATCGTGGCTTCCGCGGCGACATGAACGGTGCGTTCGGCAGTACCGACGATTATGGCGTCTATGCCGAGCCGCTCGTACCGCTGCTGGAACGGTACGGTTTCCGGGCCGAGGCCGTGTACGCACATGGCGATGCGGATGTCCTCAAGCGGGAGCTCCAGGCTGGCCGCCCGGTGGTCGTCTGGATGACGAACATGGCCTCGGTCCAACCACGGTTCGTGGGAGAGGCGAATGGCGAGCGGTTCGTGCTCGTACCTCAGGAACATGCCGTGGTTGTCTATGGGTATGACGCTGAACGCGTCTACGTTGCCGATCCGGGTGACGGGCAATACCGGTCGTTCGCCTGGAGCGATTTTCTGCGCTCCTGGGGCTATTTCGATGGCATGATGCTGCGCATTCAGCCGGCTCCCTGGGGTTAGGGAACCAGACGAGCGGCGAGCAGGACGATCACGAGGGTCAGCATGAGATTGAGGCTGGAGACAACCCGCGACCACCGAGCGAGCTGTCGATAGCCGCGATCGTGCGGGTTGTGCGGTGCACGAGCTGCCACGGCCAGGCGTGGGCCGATCAGACGGCCATGCAGAACCGTCAAGACGAGCACGATCCCGACCAAGAGCATTTTGATCGCGAGCGTCCGCCCGTAGCCTGGATTCCAGCTGAGTAGCGCAGTCCATTGCACGCCGCGGTGGGTACCGAGCAAGAGACCCGTCACGATCATGATGCCCAAACTGACCCACGCGAGTGGCGAGTACCGGCGACCGAGCGTTGCCGTCAACGCAAGACGCTGGGCGCGATCGGGAACGGTCAGGCGCAAAACCGGCTGGACGACGAGGACCAGGAACAGCTGACCACCGAGCCAGAAACTGAGCGCGACGAGATGCAACCAGCGGATCGTCGCCCAGAGCCACTCGCTCATTCCGTTCGCCTTCCTCTCGCTCGATTCATGCGAACAGTCAAGCCGACGAGACGGTATGTCGGCATGCGACTCGTGCGTTATGCTAGCTGGGCGGGAGAGTGCCCGCAAGGCATGCGACGAAACTCGGGTTGCGCTGTTCGATCTTCGATCGTCCGGCGTGCGGTCGTTGACAGCAGCTGGTTCGGACTGGGCCAGAATCCGGCGACCAGCTTCAGGGTTCTTCGGTTTCGACCGAAAGGTGCTTGACCGAGGGAGTAGCCGGCGACTAGAGTTACCGCGGAGATACCGTCAGTCAGCGGAACAGAAGAGCAGTTCGGCAGGGAGTCGTACAACCAAACGAAAGGGGCGGCGACGGTGCAGCACCAAGGTAGCGAAGCACCGGTGCGGACGCTCGGTGTACCGCGGGAACGGGCGCCACGTGAGCGGCGGGTGGCGGCGACGCCAGAGACGGTACGCCGGTACGGTCGTCTCGGTTTCCGCGTCGTCGTCGAGCGGGAGGCCGGGCTGGCGGCTGGGTTCCCGGACGAGGAGTACGAGGCAGCTGGTGCAGCACTCCTCGACGACGTGGCGGAACTGTACGGTCGTTCCGACGTGATCATCAAGGTGCAACGCCCGCTACCTGAGGAACTCGAGTTGCTCCACGAGGGACAGGTGCTGATCGGTTTCCTCCAGCCCCTCATCGCGCCGGAGTTGGTCGCGGCGCTGGCTGCACGTGGGGTGATCGCAGTCAGCATGGATACGATCCCGCGGATCACGCGTGCCCAGCCGATGGATGCGCTCTCCTCGATGAGTACGGTGGCTGGCTACAAGGCGGTCTTGCTGGCAGCCAACGAATTGCCCAAGTTCTTCCCGCTGATGATGACCGCAGCCGGGACGATTCGCCCGGCGAAAGTTCTGGTGCTCGGTGCCGGGGTCGCCGGCCTGCAGGCGATCGCGACGGCGCGTCGACTGGGTGCGATCGTCGAGGCGTTCGACACGCGGCCAGTGGTCAAGGAGCAGGTCGAGAGCCTCGGCGCCAAATTCCTCGAACTCGGTGTGACGACGGAGGAAGTCGGAGGGTACGCGAAAGAGCTCGCCGAAGAGCATCTCCGGCGTGAGCAGGAACTCATCCACAACCATTGCGTCGAAGCCGATGTGGTCATCACGACAGCACTGGTTCCAGGCCGCCGGGCACCCCTCTTGATCCGTGAGGAGACCGTGCGGCAGATGCGACCGCGCGCGGTGATCGTCGACCTCGCCGCTGAGATGGGCGGAAACTGTGAGCTGACCGTGCCAGGCGAGACGGTGGTTCGGCACGGTGTCACCATCATGGGGCCGCTCAACTTGCCGAGCGAGATGGCCTACACGGCGAGCCAGATGTACGCGCGCAATGTCGCCGCGCTGCTCGAGCACCTCGCTCCCAAAGGGGAGTTTGTCTGGAACTTCGAGGACGAGATCACGCGTGGTGTCGTCCTTACCAAGGACAAGCAGATCCTGCATGAACCGACGTTGGAGCGCCTCAAGGAGGAAGTGCGGTGAATCAGGAATTGCTTCTCGGTCTGTACGTACTCATGCTGACGATTTTCCTCGGCTTCGAGGTAATCTCGCGTGTCCCCACCCTGCTGCACACGCCGCTCATGTCGGGAACCAATGCGATTCACGGAATCGTCCTTCTCGGCGGCATTCTCGTGGCCGGAACGGCTGACGATCCGCTCACCTTGCTGCTGGGCCTGCTCGGCTGTCTCTTCGGTGCTGGAAACTTGTTCGGTGGCATCGTCGTGACCGATCGCATGCTCGAGATGTTCAAGACGAAAGAGCGAGGGGCGGAGAAGGTTCCCGGCGCGGCTCCTGCAGCCGTGCGTGAAAAGGAAGTGGTGGGGCAGCGATGATCGAGAACGTGCGCGATGCTGTCATCGATCTCGTCTATCTGGCCTGCGCCATCGTCATCATTCTCGGTCTCAAGCGCCTGAGTACGCCACGGACGGCGCGCTCGGGTAACCAGCTCATCGCGCTCGGCTTGCTGGTGGCTGTCGCGGTCACACTGCTGGATCCGCATATGCAGTGGCGCTTCGCGAACGTGGCCGTGATCGTGATCGGTACCGCGATCGGTGCGGCGGGGTCGATCTACCTTGCCCGTGTCGTGCCGATGACGGCGATGCCCCAGATGGTCGCGCTGTTCAACGGCATGGGGGGCGCGACGGCTGCGCTCGTTGCGGTCGCCGAGTTCCAGCGTTTCGTCGCGAGTGGGGCGGTGAGCGGAGGCGAGCGAGCCTCGGTCGCCTTCGGGACGACGGTCGGTTCGATCGCCTTTACCGGTAGCGTGATTGCGTTCCTGAAGCTTCAGGAACTGATGACGGGACGGCCTGTCCGGTTCCCGCTCCAGATCCCGCTCAATGTCGCGGTTGCCGCTGGCATCGTCGCGATGTGGGTCTGGCTTCTGGGACTCGGCGGCGCATCGGCGTCGGTCTGGATCTTGTTCGGGCTGGCTCTCCTTTTCGGGATTCTCTTGGTCTTGCCGGTCGGTGGCGCTGACATGCCGGTCGTGATCTCGGTGTTGAACTCGATGACCGGTCTCGCGGCGGCTGCAGCTGGATTCGTGCTGGAAAACCAGATTCTGGTGGTCGCTGGCGCGTTGGTCGGTGCATCCGGTTCGCTTCTGACCATCTTGATGAGCCGGGCGATGAACCGGTCGCTCGCCAATGTGTTGTTCGGGGCGTATCGGCTGCGGGCCGCTGGCGCGGCAGTCGGCGAGGCCAAGCCGATCCGCGAGACCACCGTCGAGGACACCGCGGTGCTGCTCGCTTATGCGAACTTGGTCATCATCGTACCGGGGTACGGTCTCGCCGTCGCGCAAGCGCAGCATGAGCTGGCGGAACTGGCGAACGAGCTCGAGAAGCGCGGCGTCGAAGTCAAGTTCGCGATCCACCCGGTCGCTGGCCGCATGCCGGGTCATATGAATGTGCTGCTGGCTGAGGCGAATATCCCGTACGACAAGCTGTACGAAATGGAGCAGATCAACGAGGAGTTCCAGCGCGCGGACGTGGCGCTGATCGTGGGGGCGAACGACGTCGTCAACCCGGCTGCCCGCACCGATCCCTCGAGTCCGCTGTACGGGATGCCGATCCTGAACGCTGACCAGGCCAAGAACGTGATCGTGCTCAAGCGGAGCATGCGTCCCGGTTTCGCTGGTGTCGAAAACGAGCTGTTCCACATGCCGCAGACGCGCATGCTCTTCGGTGATGCCAAGGAGACGCTCAAGCGACTCGTCGAGGCGGTGAAAGCGGTGTGACGCTGCTCGCTCCAAAGGCGCGGCCCGGGTTCCTGCCCGGGCCGCTGTATCGTTTTCGACGGGGTGACCGCTACGCTGGTAGTGCTTCGTTCTGACGTTCGACTGGAACGGAGTCGCGACCGGTGCGCCTCGACGTGAAAGGAGTTGGGAACACCATGACGGACGAACATCGCCTCGAGCGATTCCGTGCCTACCGTGCTCGCATGAACCAGCGGATCAGTGCGATCGGTCACCGTGACATCAACCGCTTCTTCGCCTTGGACAGTGCGACGTATCGAGACGGGGCACTGGATGCTCGCACGAAGGAGCTACTGGGCCTGGTTGCCTCGCTGGTTTTGCGTTGCAACGACTGCGTGGACTACCATCTCGATCGCTGCGTCGAGTTGGGCTGGTCGGATGCCGAATTGTACGATGCGATGCAGGTCGCGCTCATCGTCGGTGGGAGCATCGTCATTCCGCATCTCCGTCATGCGGTGGAAACGCTCGACCTGCTCCGGGCGGAACAGCCGGGGCGCTCGTCCGAGTGAAGCGAGGAATAGGGTTCGGACCACCGGCGCGGGCTATGCTTAACCGGTCGATACGCGGTCGAGGCGCGGTGGAGGCGTGCGGTGAACATTGGTCGGAAACAGGTGGGCAACTGCCCACCGGCTCCACAAGGACCGTGGATCTTGGTCGCTCTGGCGCTGTTCCTCACTGGACTCCTGCTCGGCCAAACGTGGCGAGAACCGCTCGCTTCGTCGACGACAGCGGCGGAAATGCCGACCGCAGTGGCGGTGTTCGGCGAAGCCTGGACCTTGTTGCACGAGCACTACGTCGAACCGACTGCGCTGGATGACAAGCAGTTGCTCGCTGGCGCTCTCCGCGGCCTGGCTGACGCTGTTGGCGATAGCGGACACACCCGCTACCTGACTGCTGAAGAGCTGTCCCAACATTCCGAGCAGCTGTCCGGGGAGTACACCGGTATCGGTGTCGAAATCGAGGACCGTGAGGGGAAGATTATCGTCCGCGATGTCTTCGAGGAATCACCCGCGCAGCGGGCCGGGATACGGGTCGGCGATATGCTCGTGGCTGTCGACGGTATTCCGGTCGACGAACTGGGACTCGACGGAGTCGTTCAGCACGTGCGGGGTCCGGAAGGAACCACGGTGACGCTCCGGCTCGCTCGTCCAGGAACGGGCCAGCCGATCGAAGTCACCCTCGTACGTGCGAAGGTGCGTGTGAGCGTCGTCCGCTGGGCTATCCTGCCATCGAACATCGGATACGTTCGCTTGAGTTCCTTCGCGAGCGGTGCGAGCACCGATCTCCGGCGAGCACTGGATCGTCTCGTTGCTCGCGAAGTCCGCGGGGTGGTCCTGGACCTGCGCGGGAACCCGGGCGGGCTCGTCAACGAGGCTGTCGACGCTGCTGGCCTGTTTCTCCCTCCTGGAACGCTCGTGTTCACGTCTCGCGATCGTGCTGGCAACGTGACCGAGTATCGTACCGAGCCAGATAGCCAACCGGTAACGCTGCCGCTGGTTGTGGTCGTCGACCATGGCACGGCATCGGCAGCGGAAATCGTTGCTGGAGCGCTCCAGGACTACCGGCGTGCGGTGCTCGTCGGCGAGCGGACCTTCGGGACGGGGACGGTCCTCACGGAGTTTCGGTTACAGGACGGCTCGGCCTTGCTGATCGGAACACAAGTCTGGGTCACGCCGAATGGACGCGTCATTTGGCGCAACGGTATCGAGCCGGACATCGTCGTCTCGCTCGGTGCGGAGACGGCACCGCTCGTACCGTACAGTGGGCAGGTCGTGACGTCGAGCGAACTCGAGTCCGACCCGCAGCTCGAGCGTGCTTGGCGCACGCTGACGCCGGACGATTCCGGCTTCGTGACCACTGAGTGGGAATGCGTCGCGTGTCCGTGATGGATACGGTCGCACGAGCGTGCCAGGTGGAACCGCCATCGTTGCTCGTCGAGGCAGCGACGCTCTACGAGGCAGGTGAGTATTTCACCTGTCACGAGGTGCTGGAAGCGCTTTGGCGGGGGACGGAAGGACCGCTCCGCGAGCTCTACCGTGGTCTGATCCAGATTGTCGTCGGCCTCTACCATGTCCAGCGCGGTAACCTCGTGGGCGGCCGGCACGTGCTGGCGCGAGGGCTGGCGCGCGTCGAGCGGTACCCGAGCCCATGCGTCGGCATCGATCTCGTGCAGCTCTGTCAGGGAGCGAGGTCGTATCTCCACTGGATCGAGGCGGGGGCAACCGGGCCCCGACCGGAGCCCCCGCGGTGGTGCTGGGTTCGGTCGGTACAGGAGTGCGAGTGAGCGACGCTGAAAGTCACGAAAGGAGCGTGAAGCGTGCGGGTACCGGATCGCCCGCAGCGGGTGCTGGTCGTCATGGCCCACCCGGACGATGCGGAGTTCATCTGCGCGGGAACGGTCGCTCGCTGGGCGAGCGAGGGGAGCGAGATCGTGTACGTGCTCGTGACGAGCGGCGACAAAGGGAGCAACGATCCGACCATGACGCCGGAGCGACTCGTGGCGATCCGAGAGGCCGAACAGCTCGAGGCAGCGCGGATCCTCGGTGTCAGGCACGTCGAGTTTCTCCGCTATCGGGATGCTGAGGTGATGCCCGATCTCCATTTGCGCCGGGATCTCGTGCGAGTCATCCGTCGCTTCAAACCCGATGCGGTGGTCTGTCAGGATCCGACGAGCCGCTATTTCGGCCAGCAATATATCCAGCATCCCGATCACATCGCGGTGGGGGAGGCGACGCTGGCTGCGGTCTTTCCGAGTGCTCGCGATCGCTTGACGTTCCCGGAACTGCTGGAGGAGGGTTTGGAACCGCATATCGTCCCGCACGTGTATCTCACTGGATCGCAGCATCCAGACGTCTTCGTGGACATTACGGCGTGGTTCGACCGCAAGATCGCGGCGCTGCGGGCGCATCGGAGCCAGCTCGGCGACTGGGACCCCGAGCCGATGTTGCGGTTGTGGGCGCAGGATACCGCCGCGGAAGCCCGACGGCTGGGCTGGCCGGGTGCCGAGCAGATGCTCCTCGCGGAATCGTTCAAATTTTTCGACATCGGTGAGTGAGCGGTCGACGCTGTTCCCTGCTCCGGGGGTAATCACCGCGGGCGCAAGAGATCGAACAAGCACCGGAGCAGCCCAGCGAACACAGCGAACCAGGCTACCAGCGCGATGTACGCGAAGGCGTGCGACACCGGCACGAGAAACGGGATGTGCATCGTCCGGGCGAAGGCATCGGTACACGCTGCGTACATGCCGAGCGGGAAGACCATGCCCCAGTACTGCGGGTCGTACCGGAAGGCGAAGCGTTTATAGCCATGCCGCCACACTCCGAGGAGAAGCAACAGGGGAATCCACCATGTTCCGGTCGACCAGGCGAGCCAGGTGCTGCCACGGAGCACGGGACTGAGTGTCGCGACGAGCGGGGATGCTGCCTCTTGACTGACGAGGGTCGCTCCAGCGAGCGTCGTGATGGCAACTGCACCCATATTGATCCAGTACGGGGGGATCAAGGCGTCGGGCTGCACAGGATAGAACGTAAAACGGTACATGATCAGGGTGATGACGATGAAGTAGAGCGTGAGACCTGCCAGATGAAACGTTATCGAAACAAAGAGCAGGACGTTGGCTCTCTTGGAGAGCAGACTCGCGAGTGGGACACCCAGAACCGTAAGCGACTGCGTCGCGACTGTGGTGAGCAGCCAGCCGCCGTGGAGGCCGTGATCGAGCGAGGGTTTGTCCTCGCGAATCGTGATCGCGGTGAAGAAGCCGTAGGTCGTGAGGATCCAGAGGAGCAGCGCGAGGATCCAGAGAGGGAGGGCGATGCCCGGGCGATCGGTGAGGGTGAGGAATTGGCGTCCGAGGACGGCTGTTGCGGCGACTGTGGTGAAAAAGCCCGGACCGCGATTGTGATCAGCGAGGTCTCTGGCGAGAAGTGTCGGGAAGCGGAGGATACGCCAGGCGAGAAGAAACCAGAGGATAAGGTACGCGAGAAGATTCACTCCGAAGAGCGCGAGGGCGATCGACCGCTGACCAGTGAGATCGACCGCGATCGAGACGATACCCGTAGCCATGGCGAGGGCGAAGTACGCCGGATGGAGGTGAGCGACCGCCTCGACGAGCGTCGCCCGTGCGGAGCGCCGTCGTTCTCGGCGCGTCCGGCGCCTGTCATGCTCGTTGCGTGAGAGCCGCTGGTCGATCCGCTCTCGCACCCGGTTCTCTGATCCAATAGTACGCCTCACCTGCGCAACTCCGGCAGACCGGTTTCCCTTCGATCCACACTTCGCGCTGATCGAGGACTTCTTCGCCGCAGCGCCAGCAGTGTACCCGCCCACCAGCGCGGGCGAGCAACACCGGCAGTGGAATTGCGAGTTCGACCCACGTCCAGGCGAGGAGTTCTTCGTCCGGCATCCGCTGATAGCCGAGGAGCTGTGCATGCCACCGGCTGGGTGCTTCCGGTGCGCAGGCTGCTGCTCGCTCTCGGGCGACCGGATGCGGGTGCAGTCGAACCGCCGTACCGCTGTGTGTGTCCACGTAGGTCGCAGCCACCTTACCGAGATCGACGATCCGCATGGTGCGGCGACCGACCCAACAGTTGGCTCCGACTGCGATACCGTCAGCAGCGCAACCGTAGGTTTCGACGATGACGAGGAACCGTTTGTCTCGTTGTGGGACTTCCAGGCCGAGCAACGTTCCCGCCAGGAGACTCATCCGTACGCCGGGGACTTGGCGGGGACACGGTCGCCCCTCGTGCAACCGGGCACTCGCTTGGAGGAGTTCGCTCAGAGCTGGCATGACGGCACCTACCGTGCGGGTGCGATGCGACGACGGATGTTCCAGACCACCACCTGATACGGCCGCCACAAGTAGGTGATCGGAAACACGACGACGTGCACGAGTCGCGTGAACGGGAAAATGGCCACGAGCAAGAAGCCACCGAGATAGTGGAGCTTGATGATCCACGGTAGTGAGGTCACGAACTGGATCTGCGGCTGCAACTTGAGGAGCGAGATCATCCACGGCACGGCGGTGTACATGTACCAGAGCGATCCCCAGCGATAGAAGAGCGCGATATAGACACCGACTGACAGCTGGGCCATGAGCACGATGACGAGGAGCCAGTCAGGCAAGGTGGTGACCTTGCGGATACGCGGGTTCACGAGCCGCCGCAACGTAAGCACAGCCAGTGTCACCACCGTCGAGAGACCGAGCGCTGCCCCGAGCGCCTCGAGCGGATAGAGTCGGCTCGGCGGGGCGACGAAGCGTGACCAGATGCCGGTGAACATGCCGGCCAAGTGCGCGGCGAGAATGATGAGGAGCGCGTAATGCCACGGTGCTGAACCGAAGAAGAGCGCCCGATTCTCCAGGAATTGCGACGAGAAACTCGAGAAGGAAAAGCGGTCGAAAAAGTACCGGTAGAGACCGACGAGTACAGCCAGGGCGACGGCCAGATAGGGGAAGACCACGAACAGGAGAATGTCCAGCGTCCTCATCGGTGCCCGTTCCCTTCTGCTCCACCGTCCCAGTCCAGCTCATGTCTCCGTTGCCAGAGCGCTTCGAGGAGCAAGCGTGTGGCGACGAGCGCACAGCGATACGCGGTGCGGCTGGGGTTCGTCTTGACGCTCGATTGTCCCTCGGTGAGCGCGAGAAGGAAGCCGCCCGTCAAGACTTCGCCCAAACTGTGTCCCTCGAGTTGATGGCTCTCGTCTGCCAGTCCCGCTTCTTCCTCCAGGATCGACTCGAACTCGGGTACGCGCTCGCCCAGCATGCGACGCAAGGCGGGAAGAAGCGCTTCCTGAACGACTGTCGAGCTTTCGAGCGGATCAGCCCGTGCCGCGAACCGGAGCATGAGCGAGAGGCGATCGGGAACTACCGTCATATCGGTCGGCAATCCGACCGTCGCGTAACGCTCCTTGAGGGCGATAAGGAAGTGGCTTCGGCGGTATGTCTCACCGAAGAGCTGATATCCAACATACGGGTAGAAGACAGGGTTGAGATCGAAGAGGGCCGTATAGACTTCTTCGAGTAGGCCGACAGGAGTCCGTTCCACGTAACCGCGGAACGTGCGCAGGTAGGGCAGAGCCGGAGGAGCTAGCTCGCGTGCCAGCTCCACCAGCCGTGCCACCGTGGACGCGAGCCCCGGGTGCGGATAGTCCAGGAAGTCAGCGAGCAACGAGAGGAGCTCGTGACGCAGGAGACGACCGCTGATCGGCGCCACGGTTCACCACCTTCGCGAAGGTCCCTTGCGGAACCCGAAGCCGACTTCGGCTCTGTACGTCGGGTAGTTTCGCCGTTCGGGATCGAGCTCCGGGAACTGATTCTCCACCGCCATTTCACGTGCGAGCGGTGGTACCACGAAGCGCTCCTCGAATGTCGGAAGCGAGGTCAAGCGCCAGATCGCTTCGCACTCTTCGGGTGTCGTCTGGCCGAGCTCGAGCGCCCGCTGCACCTCACCGAGCGGAACGTCACCGACTTTCTTGTACCGCATGTAGCTGCGGACCGCGATCAGCTTGTGATACACGTCGCGGATGATCGCCGTATTGCCGGCCGAGAAGAGGCTCGCCAGGTACGTGATCGGCGTCCGATTCTTCTCGAGAGCCGCCAGCATCGGTGCGAGACCCTCAGCGCCGGCGTCCACTGTCTCGTACAGACTGTTCCGCTGGACAGCCTGAACTGGCTGCATCGGCGGGACATAGAACAACATCGGGAGCGTACGGAACTCCGGGTGCAGCGGCAGTGCCACTTTCCAGAGCTTGAAGAACTTGTAGACGGGAGAACGCTGTGCATACTCGATCATGAGATCGGTGACCCCGTTTGCCCGAGCAGCTCGAATGACCTGCGGATCGAAGGGATCGAGCACGACTTCGCGCTGTGCTTCGACGAGCTTGTCGTCAGGCTGCGAGATCGCCCAGGTGATCCGGTCGGCGTCGTAGAGGATGAGGCCGAGATAGCGGATGCGGCCGACGCAGGCGTGGAAGCAGGCTGGCGGCTGTCCGGTTTCGAGTCGGGGGTAGCAGAGGATGCACTTCTCGGACTTGCCGGTAAACCAGTTGAAGTACACCTTCTTGTACGGACAACCGGATATACACATGCGCCACGCCCGGCACTTCTCCTGGCTGATGAGGACGATGCCGTCTTCGCCGCGCTTGTAGATCGCGCCGGCCGGGCAACGAGGTTGCCGAGTTTCTTCATCGACTCGCGTTCTTCGGGAGAGAGGTTCTTGAGATTCGGGTCGTTGTCGGCGTAGACCGGAGAGCCACCGAGATCGTCGTCCCAGTTCGGCCCGGCCTCGACCGTGTCGATGTACTCGCCGGTGATCATCGAAATGGGGCGCGCGGTCGGCTGGTCATCACCGAGCGGTGCGGTGAAAAGATTCTCGTAATTCGTGCGTCCACGGCTCGTAATAGTCGTCGATGCGCGGTAAATAGGGATTGTAAAAGATATTCGTCAACGTTCCGAGCTTGCCTTGCAACTTCAGTCGGACCTTGCCAGTTCGTGGGTCGCGTTCCCAACCACCACGATATTTCTCTTGGTCTTCCCAGAGTGTCGGGAATCCAGTACCTGGCTTCGTTTCCACATTGTTCCACCAGTGATACTCGGTCCCTTTCCGGTCGGTCCAAATGTTCTTACAGGCGATCGAACAGGTGTGACAGCCGATGCACTTGTCCAGGTGGAAGACCATCGAGACTTGCGCGCGGACGTCCATCGTTGCCTCCTTTCCGGTCTCAGTCGTCGCGTTCAGCGGGGGCACCCGGTGCCCGACTTCCGTTCCGGAGGACCTCAGTCGGTGCCTGACCGGGCTGGAAGACGGGGAGTCGGATGCCTTTCTTGTCGCTCTTCCGGGCTGACCGATGCGGCGTGCTCAGGACGGGTGGACTGGCCGCTTCCGCGGCTCGGAAGACGGGGAGCAGCGTGCGCTTGTTGCTGCTCTCCTTCGGCCGAGGCGATGGCACGACAGGCTGGACGGGCTGGGGAGCGGTCATTTCGCGAACGAGCTGTGCCAGCTCAGCTTCACGGTCGGGCGGTGCAGGACGACGGCGAATCGGTGGCAGCGCGCGGAACCGTTCGACTTCCTCGGGGGTCGGATCGCGAGTATCGACGACATGGACGTCGAACTCGAGCGTCTGGCCGGCCAGCGGATGGTTCGCGTCGAGAATGACGAAGCCGTTCTCCTCGTCGATCTCGGCGATGACGAGTGCCTCGCGCCGACCGTCCTCCGTCTCGGCTTGCAGCACCATGCCAGCTTCGAGCGGCCCGAGCGGGTGCAACGCGTCCAGCGGCACGCGCTGTTGGAGCGAACGCTTCCGCTCACCATAGCCGAGTTCCGGTGGTACCACGACGGTGAAGCGCTCGCCGACGCGGCGACCCTCGAGTGCTCGTTCCAGGACTGGAACGAGGTGTCCCGCCCCATGCAGGTATTCGAGCGGTGGGTCACCGAGCATCGGCGAGCGCATGTAGCGCACCACCCCGTGCACTTTGAGGACGTAGTAGATCGCGACGATTTTGCCCGCCTCGACTACCATTCGAGCTTCTCCAACTTGCGCACCACCACGAAGGTGTCGCGCGTCGTCACACCGATCGGGCCCCAGTAGTTCATGGCGTAGGTGAACTGTGCGTAGCCGCCTGCCAGCTCGACCGGGTTCAAGCGTGTGCGGGTGGGACTGTTATGACCGCCGCCACGCCGCCCGCGTTCTTGGGACTTCGGGATGTAGATCCGCGGCGATCGCGTTGACGACTGGCGAAATGAGGAAGCGAACCAGGCTGTGGATCTCCAGTGGGAGCGTAATCACACCGCCACCCGCGACGAAGAACGTGAGAACGAACTTGTCGAAGGACAGTGTGAAGGCGAGTAACGCGCCACCGAGAAGGCCGGGTCGGACCAGCTGAAACGTGACGCGCCAAAACGTCCGCCATGGCGTGGCACCGAGGTCCTGCGATACTTCCTCGAGGCGCGGGTCGAGACTGGCGAACGAGCTGAGGATGACAGCCAGCGCATAGGGAAAGGCGTGAACGACGTGTGCGATGAGGATGCTCGGATAGCCGAGCGGAATCCCGACACGCTTGAACCAGAAGACGAGCGCGATACCAGTCACGATTCCTGGCACGACGACCGGAAGATAGAACGTTGCCTGCAGCACTCGCCGCCAGTGCGCTGGTAGACGACGGAACCCGAGGGCAGCAGCTGTGGCGAGCACCACCGTCATGAGGGCAGCAACGAGCGCGATCGACACCGATATGCGCAGGGAGCGGACGATGTCGCCGTCTCGCAACAGTTCCCGATACCAGGCGAGCGTGAATCCCGTCGGGGGGAACGAGGTCAGTCCGCTCGCGTTGAAGGAGGGAATGATGACGACGACGATCGGTGCGAAAAGATATGCGTAGACGAGACTCGTCAGGGAGAGGAGAACGACGTTGGCCCAGTGCACTCGACCATGCTGTGGCGCCGGGCGTGGCTCGACTCGAGTCAGTGCGTCAGCCATAGAGTTGCTCCACTCGGGCGAATCGGAAGAAGACGAAGAGTCCGATCGAGACCACGAGGGTAATGACGATCGCCATCGCTGCCCCGAACGGCCAGTTGAAGGCCTCACCGAATTGGTCGGCGATCAAATTACCGATCATCAGGTCGCTGGCACCGCCGAGTAGTTGTGGTGTCACGAAGGAACCGAAGACGGCAATGAAAAACAGCGTCGTACCGGCGACGATGCCGGGAAGCGTGAGCGGCAGCGTGACGCGGAGGAAAGTACGCCACGGTGGTGCGCCGAGATCGGCCGACGCTTCGAGCAACCGAGGATCGAGCGTTTGGGTGGAGGCATAGATGGGCAGAATGAGCAGCGGAAGATAGACATGCACGAAGCCGATGATCACGGCGACTCGCGTGTAGAGCAAGCCGAGTTCAACGCGTCCGGGAAGCAGAAGCGAGAGGACGCTGTCGAGGAATCCGTCCTTCTGCAGAAAACCGATCCAACCATAGGTGCGGACGATGTAACTGGTCCAGAACGGCAAGATCACGAGGAGGAGGAGCAGAGCCTGTCGCTGACGCGGCACCACGAAGCCGATCGTGTACCCGACTGGGTACGCGAGGAGCAGGCCGATGACCGTGCTCACCGAGGCGATCTCGAGAGAACGGATGAGGACTCCTCGGTAGACAGGAGACGTGAGCAGACGCAGGTAATTCGCAAGAGTGAAGTCCGGTCGCATGCGGTGAATGCACCCTCGTACCGACGGGCCAACCGGACGACCGGAAAGCGTGACGAAGCCCTGTCGAGACACCGTGCACTGGCGATGCAGTCAATCTCTCGAGAACGGTACGTTGCACGCCCGAAGGGATTCCCTGCCCGAACGAACCTTCCTCCTGTCCTGCGCCTCGAAGGTGCCGCATCGAGGTAGGGTCTAGCCTAGGCTGAATCGAGCTCCTCGTCAAGGGGCGAGGGGGATGCGGCGGCACCCAGGAGCGACAGAGGCCTGGGGCGGCCGAGAGCACAACAGGGGAGACCCCGATCCGAGGAGAGTGGGATCGGGCTGCTTCCAGTCTCTTCCCCAGATTGCCGTACCCGGCCGGGGCGCCCGCATCCGAGTCATTGTCAGGTCTCGGACTCCGCTATACTCCAACGCCGGTGTGCGTGCTCGACTCGGAAAGCGATGGGGTGCGTGCGACGCATCGGTCTCGGGATCGTGCTCAGTATCGTCTTTCTCGTTCTCGCACTGCGCGGCCAGGATTATGCCGCGCTGGTCGCGGCGTTGCGGAGCGCCTCCTACGGTTGGCTCCTGCCAGCCGTCGCCGTGTACTTTGTCGGTGTCGTTCTGCGGGCGATACGTTGGTCGATACTGCTTTCTCCCGTGCGATCCCTCAGCTGGCGGCAGCTCTTGCCTGCTGTGAGTGTCGGCTACATGGCGAACAACGTCTTACCTTTCCGCACTGGAGAAATCGTCCGAGCCTACGCTGTCGGTCGGCAATTCGGTGTGAGCAAGACCGCGACCCTCGCCACGATCGTGCTCGAGCGCTTGCTCGACGGACTGACGATGCTCGGGTTCATCGTCGTCGCGGCGACTGCCGTCGCACTGGACAGCGCGTTGCAGCGCGTTGCGCTCGTCGCTACAGTGCTCTTTCTTCCGGCATTCGGACTGTTGATCGTCGCCGCTCGTTCGAGCCGTCTTCTGTCACTCGTGCTTTGGCTCCTGCGCTACATGCCAGCAGCTCTGCGTGCCCGAGTGGAGCGCATGGTGCGGTCCGGGTTCAGCGGCGTCGCTGTCTTTCGGAACAGCTCGGCGCTCGTGCAGGCCATCGGTCTTTCGGTCGCAGCGTGGCTTGCCGAAGCTGCGATGTACGCACTGGTCGCCCGCGCGTTCGCACTGGATCTCTCGCTCGTGCTCATCCTGTTGACGACAGCGGTAGCGAATCTGGCGACGTTGATTCCGTCTTCTCCCGGCTATATCGGGCCCTTCGAGGCTGGTGTGCTGCTCGTTCTGGCTGGAGTTGCTGGGGTTCCTCGACCGCTCGCGTTCTCCTACGCGATCGTCCTGCACGCGGCGCTCTACCTGCCGATCACGCTGGTCGGGCTCGCTTTCTGGTCGAAGTTGCAGCTCGACTGGGCCGTTCTGCGTCGTGCCCGTACGGAGGAGGTCGTCCCTTCGTGAATGTCTGGCAAGCGCTCGTTCTGGGCATCGTTCAAGGACTGACCGAATTCTTGCCCATCAGTAGTTCCGCGCATCTCATCCTCGTGCCGTGGCTTTTGGGCTGGCCGGAACCGGGGCTGGCGTTCAATGTGGCGCTGCACCTCGGGACGCTCACTGCAGTCCTCGCGTATTTTGGGCGCGATCTCGTGAGGATCGCCCGGGCATGGTTGGTCGGCCTCGCCCAGCGTCAGCCGTTCGGCAGTCAGGAGGCACGGCTCGGCTGGGCGATCCTGATCGGCTCGGTACCGGCCGGCGTGGCGGGGGTTCTCCTCAATGACGTGATCGACCAGTACTTCCATTCCGGGGGCGGTGGGGCGTCCGCGATCGCCCTCACTGCCGTGCTCCTCATCGGCCTCGGTACCGCGCTCTGGTTGGGCGAGCGAGCTGGGAGACAGTCGCGATCCCTCGCCGACCTCCGGCTCCGGGACGGTTTTCTCGTCGGTCTGGCGCAAGCGCTGGCCCTCTTACCTGGCGTGTCGCGGTCCGGGAGTACGATCACGGCGAGTCTGTTCCTCGATTTCCAGCGTGCCTCTGCAGCCCGGTTTTCCTTTCTGCTGGGCATCCCGGCGATCGGCGGTGCGGGGATGCTCGAGACGATGCACTTGCTGCGCACTGGCCTTCCAGCGAGCGAGCGGACGCTCTTTCTCGTCGGCATGGTCGGGTCAGCCGTGACCGGCTTTCTCGCCATCGCTTTCTTGCTCCGCTTCCTGCAACGACATAGTACTGGGGTGTTCGTCCTGTACCGATTCCTGCTCGGTGCATGCATCCTGGTGTGGCTGATCGCTGTGCGCTAGTGTCGTGCCTCCGCGGCCGCCTCCTTCGGTGCGGTGCCGGTCGCTGGCTCCTCACCCGGTCGGATGTCCGGAATCAACCAGCTCGCGACGAAACCGACAGCGATGAAGGCCGCCGCAACGATGGCGGTCCGGCGGGCGGCCTCGGTGAACGCGTCCTCGATCGCGCGGACGATCGCCTCGCTGCCCGGCTGTGTGCGGAACTGGACGAGGATCTGTCCGGCAGACTGCTTGGTGGCACGAGCCAAGGTGGCCGCTTGCTCGGCGGGAAGACCGAGACGCTCGATGAGACGCATTTCGGTACCGCTGGCGAGCGTGGCGGCGAGGATGGTACCGAGGATAGCGATGCCCAGTGCCGCGCCGACCTGGCGGGTGGTGCTCTGAGTCCCCGATGCCTGACCGGATTGTGCGGTCGGGACTTCGGCGAGAATCACCGAGGTCAACTGCGCGGTAGCGAGACCGACGCCGAGTCCGTAGACGAAGAGGGCTGGTGCGAGCCGCCATCCATGGGTATCCGGGGCAAGGAAGGGGACCAGCAGGAGCAGGCCAGCGGCCTCCAGCAGCATGCCAGCCCGGACCACCTGGCGTGCGCCGAACCGCTGCGCCAAGTTGGCTGCTGTGGGACCACCCAGGAAGGCGCCGAGTGCGACTGCGAGCAGGATCTGTCCGGTCTGAAACGCCGTGTAGCCGAGTACGGCCTGGAGATACAACGGCAGCACGAAGACGATGCCGAACTCGCCGAGGCTGACGATGAGCGCTGCGAGGTTCCCCCAGCGGAAGCTCCGATAGCGAAAGAGGCGGAGATCGAGCAGGACCGGTTGGCCGTTCCGGACGCGCCGCAGCTCGAGGAGCACGAAGACCGGAAGCAGGAGTGCAGCGAGCGCCAGCGCCACGGGTACGGGTGATACCGCCTGCAAAGGCCATTCCCAGGAACCGATGCGAAACGTCTCGGTCGGACGCCACCAGCCGTAGCGTTCACCTTCGATGAGGCCGAACACCAGCGCTGCAAAGCCCAGCGCGCTGGTCCCGATGCCGATCGGGTCCAGGCCGCGCGCTGCTCGGGTGTCACGCGTCTCTGGTACGGTCAACAAGGCGACGGTTCCGGCCACGAGGCCGATCGGGAGATTGATGTAGAAGGCCCATCGCCAAGAGAAATCAGTGGTTAACCAGCCCCCGAGGAGTGGACCGAGTGCCGCCATACCACCGATTACCGAGCCCCAGATACCGAAGGCGATGGCGCGTTCCCGACCACGGAACATCGCGTTGACGCTGGAGAGGGTCGAGGGGAGGATCATCGCGGCGCCGACGCCCTGGAGAGCACGCGCTGCGATGAGCAGAGAGCCGGTGGGAGCACTCGCCGCAAGCAAACTGGCAGCGACGAAGAGGGCGAGACCCAGGAGATAGATCCGCTTGCGTCCGTACAGGTCGCCCAGTCGTCCGACTGTGACGAGAAGCGCAGCGAAGACCAGCGAGTAGACGGTGTTCACCCACTCGGCATCGGTGAGCTGGAGACGCAGGTCGGCGATGATGCTGGGGATGGCGACGTTGACGATGGTGGCGTCAACGATGATCATCGCCAGACCGAGCGCAAGCGAGGCGAGCCCGAGCCAGCGTCGAGATGACCGATCGTTCATTGAACTTCTCCAATCCTACCAGTTATGAACAAATATTCATTACCTCCCGTCACCTAGTATACCACAAGGTGGTGAGCCGATCCAACGCGAAGAGAGTGAACGGTGTGACGCGACGAGAGGGGCGCGCCCCGTGCGGAGCGGCTTTCTGGCGCGCCGCTCCACGCTCAGCGGCGTGTGTGCGGTTTACGCGATCGGGCTGCCGAGGGCGGCCTCGCTGTCGGGTTGGAGCAGGATGACCCGGCCGTCTGGCTGGATGGCACCGAGGACGAGCACCTCGGAAGGAAACCCGGCGACACGCCGCACTGGGAGATTGACCACTGCAACGACCAGCCGGCCGACCAGGTCTTCCGGATCGTACCAGGGGCGGATCGCTGCCGAGGATCGCTTGAGGCCGAGCGGCCCGAAGTCGATCGTCAACTTGTACGATGGCTTTCGAGCCTCGAGAAAGGGTTCGGCCGCGACGATGCGCCCCACTCGCATGTCGACGCGTTGAAACAGGTCGATATCGATGAACGGCTTCTGCTCCATACGTACCGCCTCCTGCAGCCCTCCCATAGCCTACCATTGGTGCAGCCTGTCCACCTACGGGGAGGAGCTGCGACGTGCAGTTCGTGGAGCACCCAGAACCGACGACCGACCCCCAAGACGAGCCGTTCGATGTCCTGGCGGAAGACGGATCGCTGGTGGGACTGGTCATGCCTCGCGGGGAGGTCCACCGCCTCGGCCTGTGGCATCCGGCTTTCCATCTCTGGATCGTGTCATGGGAAGGCGACCAGTTCCGTGTGCTGCTCCAGCGCCGGAGCTGGACGAAAGATACGATGCCCGGCAAGGTCGACGTGAGTGTCGGTGGGCATTTCCGCGCGGGCGAATATCTTCCGGCTGCTCCGCATGCTGAAAGGCCGCGGCGCGCTGTCCTCCGCGAGCTTCGGGAGGAACTCGGTCTCGACGTGGAACCCGAGGCGGTGCACTGGCTGGGCCGGCGCTGGTCGGTCGGGACGGGACCCGGTGTCATCGACCGTGAGATCCAGGAGCTCTATGCGTGCTCGATGGCGTGTTTACCAGCGCGGATCCTGGCGGATCACCGGGAGGTCTCGACTGTGTATGCGGTATCGAGCCACGATCTCCGTCTCCTGCTCACGGAGGCGCAGGACGAAGCGAACGGGTCGGTACTGTGGCAGGCGGGCGGGGAACTCGACCGTTCCGCACGCTCGCACGCGCGTCTCCGGCGGGACGATCTCATCCCAGGACGGCGAGGCTACTGGCTGGCCATGCTGACGACGCTCGAACGCTGGTTACGAGGCGAGAAAACCGAGCCGCTGATCCTGCGCGCGTGAGAGGCCTTCTGGAAACGGTCAGTACCGCCGTGAACCGTGGCGGCGATACCCGCACCGCATCACGCCCTCCCCCGGGCCCTGACGGCGCACGAACCGCTGTTGGGCCGATCCGTCTCGCTGCGCGCGTGTCCGTCGTGCCCGGCGCGAGCTGGTTGAACTCGCCGACTTGCTCCACCAGCTCGTCCGAGCGGGGCAACCCTGTGCTGGTGC
Organism: Thermomicrobium sp. 4228-Ro; assembly: GCF_026241205.1. Classification (NCBI taxonomy): domain Bacteria; kingdom Pseudomonadati; phylum Thermomicrobiota; class Thermomicrobia; order Thermomicrobiales; family Thermomicrobiaceae; genus Thermomicrobium; species Thermomicrobium sp. 4228-Ro. Next base: position 494,353 of record NZ_JAPFQM010000001.1, on the reverse strand, counting down.
TCAGTCGATGTAGTCGTAGGCCAGATAGGTCAGAAAGTCGACGAAGTCGTCCGCGAGCACCAGCTGGTCGAGGATCTCGCGGGCCTCGCGGAGTCGGCCAGCCTGCTCTCCGCCCAGCTTGGCGAGTTCCTCGTCCCGGATCTGGTGGTAGAGTTCCGCGGTCACCGGACGGCCGTCGTCCAGCTCGGCGCGATGGTAGCGCCACTGCCAGAGCTGTGCCCGCGAGATCTCGGCGGTCGCGGTATCTTCCATCAGGTTGAAAATCGCCGCGGCCCCCTGGCCACGCAACCAGTTATCCAGGTATTGCAGCGCGACGCTGACGTTGTTCCGCAAACCTGCCTCAGTGATCCGCCCACCCGGTACGCGCACGTCGAGCAGGTCGCGAGCGGTCACGCGCACGTCTTCACGTAGCCGTTCCTTCTGGTGGGGTTTCTCGCCGAGGATACGATCGAAGACTTCCATGGCAACCGGGACAAGATCAGGGTGAGCGACCCAGGTTCCGTCGAAGCCGTCGTTCGCCTCGCGCTCCTTGTCCTCGCGAACCTTGGTGAGCGCGACTTCGTTGACCTGCGGATCGCGGCGACTGGGGATGAACGCGGCCATGCCGCCGATCGCATGGGCGCCGCGACGATGACAGGTGCGCACCAGGAGTTCGGTATAGGCGCGCATGAAGGGAACCGTCATCGTGACTTGCGCGCGGTCGGGCAAGAGAAACTCCCGGTGGCGACGGAACTTCTTGATGACGCTGAAGATGTAATCCCAGCGACCGGCATTGAGTCCAGCAGCATGGTCGCGCAGTTCCCAGAGAATCTCGTCCATCTCGAAGGCTGCCAGGATCGTTTCGATGAGGACGGTCGCGCGGATCGTGCCGCGTGGGATCCCGAGCCGATCCTGGGCGAAGTTGAAGACGTCGTTCCAGAGGCGCGCCTCGAGGTGACTCTCGAGCTTGGGAAGGTAGAAGTACGGGCCCGAGCCACGAGCGAGGAGTTCGTGTGCGTTGTGGAAGAAGTAGAGGCCGAAATCAAACAGACTCGCCGAGATCGGCTCCCCGTCGACGAGCACATGGCGCTCGACCAGATGCCAGCCGCGCGGGCGGACGACGAGGGTCGCCGTCTTCTCGGCCAGACGGTAGATCCGTCCGTCGGGACTCTCGAAGCTGATCGTCCGGCGGACAGCGTCGCGCAGATTGATCTGGCCCTGCACGACGTTGGCCCAGGTCGGAGAGAGGGCGTCCTCGAAATCGGCCATAAAAACCCGTGCACCGGAATTGAGGGCGTTGATCATCATCTTGCGGTCGACTGGACCCGTGATCTCGACGCGGCGGTCTTCGAGGTCAGGCGGTGCGGGAGCGGCCCGCCACTCGCTCTCGCGGATGTGGGCGGTTTCGGGCAGGAAGTCGGGAAACTTCCCGGCATCGATGGCGCGTTGTCGTTCGGCACGCCGCTCGAGGAGCTCGAGTCGACGGGGGTTGAACTCGCGGTGGAGGGCAGCGACGAAGTCGAGCGCCGGTTCGGTGAGGATTTCGGCGAACTCCTCGGTGACCGGGCCGACGACGCGCACTTCCTGACCCATACCTGATCCTCCCTCACCTGGTGACGACGCGATCCGCTGGGGCTAGTGTAGCGGAAAAAGGCCGGAGTGGGAGTGACCCCGACTCCGGCCTGAGCTCGTTACACGACCGCTTCCTCGGGCAAGTCCCCCTCGAACTGCGTTCCCAGCCGTGGTGCGTCGTACACCTGCCCGAGCAAATGATGGTAGGGAACGCCGGAGAAGAAGTGATGGCTGCGGGTCGGGAAGTCGGTGCCGGGTGCCCACTCGCGCTTCTGGAGGTCGATGTACGCTTGCTCCTGCCGCTGCGCGAGGTCCTGGAGCAGCTCGCTGAAACCGAGGCCCATCGCGTGCTGTGCGGCGAGCGTGATGAAGACGAAGCGCACGCCCATTTCGCCCAGCTCGCGGAAGCTGATCGGGTCGGGATCGGTGAACCACTTGAACGACGACGACCAGTTGAAGGCGAAACGGGCATCCGGGAAGCGCTTGCGCACCTCCTCGACGAAGGTTTCGAGCGGCCCGCGCTCCGAGGTGGGGAACTCGCACCAGACGAGATCGGGAATGCCGCTGTCGAGATAGCGGAGCGCCCGTTCGATGGCGAGCGGGAGGCCACGCTTCGATTCCGGCGCATCGACAGCCGAAACACCGTCCGTGCGGGCGATGATCACGAAATCGGGATTACCGAGATCGCTGGCCACCGCGCGCATCATCTTGAGCTTGCCGACCATTTCCTGGGCAGGAATGAGGGCTTTGCCCGCGATATGGCCGCACCGCTTGGGCATCACCTGATCCTCGATGTGCGCTCCGGCCACTCCGGCGGTGACGTACAGTTCGGTGGTCCGTTGGACGTTGAAGATATTGCCGTAGCCAGTGTCCATGTCGGCGACGACCGGTGGAATATGTAGGTGCCTGGGAGGAATTCCCTTCTCGGGATCGCCGACGGCCATGGTCAGCTGGAACTTGCGGAGTGCGGACACGATCCGTCGGGCACCGTCAGCGATTTCGACGCTGGAATAGAGATCCATGTCGGTCGTTCCCAGGTGGCCGATCGCGAAGGAGTAGCCGCTGAAGTAGACCGCTGGGAAGCCGTAGTACATCACGAGTTCGGCAGCATGCGGATCGAAGACGCCGGGGGCGAAGACATACGGGAGCGTGTCGAGCAACTGGCGCAGGCGCGTGCTGGGATGGGTCCAACGCGATGCGGGAACCTTGAATCCGGGCGGCAAGAGGGGCGTTTCGCGAAGCTCGTCAGGAGCGACCGGTGGCTGAGGCAGCGACCACATGAGACTCCTCCCTTCCTTCGGACTCGAACCCGGACAGCGCTAGGGGATTGAAAGACACCGTTATGAGTAGGTAGCGAGTTCTTCGGGAAATTTGTATTGAGGACGAAAGGGTCAGCGGCCTACGAGCGGGCCGCTCAGGAGGTTTTTCGAGGAGAGGAGATGTCGACGCATCCGCTTCAGTGTTCGCCTGTCCATCTCGGTTCCTCCCGGTCGGTCACCCGAAGGCTGGCGCCTGCCTTCCGCTTCACAGCTTATCGATATCGGGATATAATGACCAATAGTACTTCGTGATAGACTATATAGGAGGAACCTATATGGATGTGAGTCTGCGTCAGCTCCAGGTGTTTCGGGCAGTGGCCCGCCATCGGAGCTTTTCGCGGGCGGCTGAGGAGCTGGTCATCAGCCAGCCTGCGGTCTCAGCACAGATCAAGGCGTTGGAGCAGGTGTTGCACGTCCCGCTCTTCCAGCGAACCAGCCGCGGCGTGGAACTCACCGAGGCTGGCCGGCAGCTGCTTCCGTATGCGGAACGCATGCTGGATCTCCTGGAAGAAGCGATCACCGCAGTGCACGAACTGCGGGCAGCGCAGCGCGGTCGCGTCCGCGTGGCTGCGAGTACGACCGCCGGCATCTACGTCGTGCCGAAAGCACTCGGCGCGTTCCACCGCGCTTACCCTGGTGTCGAGCTATCGCTCGACGTTCTCAACCGGTATGCAGTCCACCAGCGGTTGCTCGCTGGCGATGCCGATCTCGCGATCATGGGACTCATCGAGGACCCTCAGGATCTGGAGATCGCCGAGTTTCTTCCCAACGAGCTGGTGGTGATCGCTTCGCCGCGCCATCCGCTCGCCCGGCGGCATCAGATTCCGCTCGACGAGATCGCCCGCGAACCGTTCCTCGTCCGTGAGATCGGATCCGGCACGCGCTCTGATACGGAACGAATCTTCGCCGAAGCGGGCCTCCCGCTGCGCGTCGCCATGGAGCTCCGGAGCAATGGCGCGATCAAGCAGGCGGTAGCGGCTGACCTCGGTGTCGCCATCATGCCGCGCGACGCGATCGGTCTGGAACTGGAGACCGGACGTCTCGTCGTTCTTGACGTGCAGGGTTTTCCGGTTCGCCGCTGGTGGTCACTGGTGCGTCGCGCTAGCCGACCGGTGTCGCCAGCTGCTGATGCCCTCTGGCACTTCCTCCTGCAATATCGGCTCCAGCCTCACTGACCGGGTTCCAGCCCCGGAAGCGGTGGGTGCTCGAGGCCCAGGAGATCCATCAGGAGCATGGCGTTCCGCGGCCCCTGGTTCCCGTAATTGGTATTGAAGAAGACGTGGACGTCCTGCGCCTCCTTACGGGCGCGCTGCAGCTTGGGAGTCCATTCTCGGAGCTCTTCCGGGCGATACTCCCAGTTGAAGCGTTCCCCTGTCTTGCCGGTAAAGCGGTACCAGGTCTCGGCATTGCGGCCGTGGAAGCGGACGACGGCAAGACGCGGATTGGTAATCGCGTAGATGGGCGGGACGCATCCCACACCGACCTGCGGTTCGTCGACCATCGTATAGGCGAGGCCCGCCTCGCGGAGCAGCGCCAGCGTTTCCTCGCGGTGGCGCACGTCCAACCAGTCGCGCCGGCGGAATTCGACCGAGATCAACAGACCGGGGAAGAGTTCCGGCAGAAGCCGCAAGTACTCGCGGTGCTCCTCGGTATTCCGATAGGACGGCGGGAACTGAAACGTGATGGCACCGAGCTTGCCGCTCGCGATGAGCGGCTCGATCGCATCGAGGAAGCGTTTCGCGACATCGGCGTCGGGTGCCGGTGCTTCGCCACCCGGCTGTTCGGGGGTCGCCGTGAGCTGCCGAGGTGGTTTGACGTCGAAGACAAAATCGGGCGGTGTGCGCTCCACCCATCCCTGGACGACTCGCCGGGAAGGGATCGCGTAGTAGGTCGAGTTGACCTCGACGATCGGAAAATAGCGTGCATAGAACTGCAGCCGTTCCCGCGACTCGATCCCCGGCGGATAGAAGCCTTCGTGATCGGTCCAGGACGATGTTCCGATCAAGAGACGTCCCATGGCACCCTCCGGTCTCCTCGTGGAGCGTAGCATGTCTGGTGATGGTCGAGCGCCGCGTCTTGCGTTACGCTTGCTTCGGTTGAGCAACACGGTACAGGGAAGGGGGCCACATGCCGATCCTTTCAGCGAGCGATCAGGACTATCTCCGGCACGTCTTTGCCGAGCGCCTGCGCGATCCGGTCACGATCGAACTGTTCACCCAGCGGGTGACGCAGATCAGCATCCCTGGCTACGAGTGCGCGACCTGCCGGGAAACCAATCAGCTTATGGAGGAGGTTGCCGGACTCTCCGACAAGATCACCCTGCAGATGTTCGACCTTCTCCAGGAGGCCGAGCGAGCCAAACAGGCTGGCGTCGAGGAGATACCGGCCATCATCTTGAAGGGTCACAACAAGGGGACCGTGCGCTTCATCGGCGTGCCCGCTGGCTACGAGTTCGCGACCTTGATCGAAGACATCATCGACGTGTCGCGTGGGACGACCGAACTCACTCCCCTGAGTCGCGAGACATTGGCCAAGCTGGTCCAGCCGGTCCATATCAAGGTGTTTGTCACACCTACCTGACCCTACTGTCCCAGTGTTGCCAGGTTGGCGCACATGATGGCGATCGAAAGCGAGAAGGTAACCGCTGACGTCGTCGAGGTGAGCGAGTTCCCACATATCGCGCAGCGGTATCGCGTCTTCGCCGTACCCAAGGTGGTCATCAACGAGTCGCTGGAGTTCGAGGGCGCGCGACCGGAGGCCGCCTTCGTCGCGATGGTCGAATCGGTCGCCGGGACCGTCCCGCCAGCGGAGAGCGAGCCGGAGGGCGGATCATCGCCGGATCGATGAGACGCGCTTCCGGGGCGTCGGCGACCTGGGATGCGGTCATCGTTGGAGCGGGGCCGAACGGGCTCGCCGCCGCGCTGGCACTGGCGCGCGCCGGGCGCCGTGTGCTCGTGCTCGAACGCGAACCGGTACCGGGTGGAGGGCTGCGTTCGCAGGCGAGTGTCTTCCCGGGCCTGCGCCACGACCACTGCGCGACCGTCTTCGCGCTCGCAGCGGCCTCGCCGTTCTTCAACGAACTCGGGATCCATTCGGCCTTGCCCTGGGTCGAGTCGCCAGCGGTCCTCGCGCACCCGCTCGACAGTGGTGATGTCGCGCTCCTGTGGCGCGACCTGCAGCAGACAGCGGTGGAACTCGGCCCGGATGGTCGCCGCTATGCGGAATTGCTCGGGCCGTTGCTCGCCGAGGGACCAGCGCTCCTGGCGACCCTGCTGGGGCCACTGCCTGGCATCTTCCGGTATCCAGGATACCGGCTTCCAGTGACCGCCTCGTTGCGGTTCGCGCACGTCGGTACTGGTCCGGTCACGAGCTTGTGCCGTTCGTTCCGGACAGAACGAGCACGTGCACTCGTCGCGGGCCTGGCTGCGCATAGTACGCTGCCGCTCGAGCGGGCGCCGTCGGCTGCCTTCGCGCTGGTGCTTGCACTCTGTGCGCATCTGACTGGTTGGCCGATGGTGCAGGGTGGTGCCGTCGAACTCGCACGCTGGCTGGTCGAGCAGCTCGAAGCAGCCGGAGGGACTATCCGATGCTCCTGTCCGGTCGAACGGCTGGATGATCTACCGCCAGCACGAGCGATCGTGCTCGATCTGGTACCGCATGCTGCATTGGCGTTGGCGCGCAGCCGCTGGCCTGGCTGGTATCGCAGCCAGCTCGAGCGGTATCGTCCAGGGCCGGGTGTCTTCAAGGTCGATTGGCTGGTGCGAGACGGGGTGCCCTGGCGAGACGAGCGCTGCCAGCTCGCAGCGACCGTCCACATCGGGGGATCGTGGGAAGAAATTGCGGCTGCCGAGCGAACGGTCGCGCAGGGGACGATGCCGGACCGACCGTTCGTCATTCTCGTGCAGGCGAGCCGCTTCGATGCCTCACGAGCACGCGACGGTATCGAGCCGGTGTGGGGCTACTGCCATGTGCCAGCAGGTTGGATAGGCGACGCGACGACGGCGATCGAGGCACAGATCGAGCGGTTCGCGCCAGGATTTCGCGAACGCATCGTAGCACGACGCTGCTGGCGACCGCTCGACCTGGAACGCGCCAACCCCAATCTGCTCGGTGGCGACCTGACCGGCGGATGGCCGACACTGACGCAACTCTTCACGCGGCCGGCGGTGTGGCCCTGGCCACCCTATCGGACCCCGGATCCGGCTATCTTCCTGGCGAGCGCAGCAACGCCGCCAGGCGGTGGAGTGCACGGTATGTGCGGATATTGGGCGAGCCGATCAGTCGAGCGCTGGTTGCGACAGTTCGGACCGTCATCGCAAGCGAGCCTTGCCTCGCCCGGTCGTGACCGGTTAGCGGGGGAGGAGCAGGTTGCTGGTCCTCGCCGGCGTCAGCGAGGACGAGTTGACGTGACGACGCTGGCGCCGTAGACTGCATGTGCAAGACCTTCGGGGCAGGGTGAGGCGCGAAGGCGCCAATTCCCGACCGGCGGTAAAGCCCGCGAGCGGCCTCCGGCCGCAGGATCCGGTGAGGCGCACGAAGCGCCAATTCCGGGGCCGACGGTACAGTCCGGATGGGAGAAGGTCGTTGCTCCGGTCGATCGTACCGGCGCATGAGCGACTTCGACCGAACCTGAACCCGGGGGCTCTGCCACCCGGGTTTTTCGTTGTGAGTTGCTGATGGAAGCGACGCGAGAACGTACCCAGTGCGAACGAGACCGCCTCTGGATGCAGCGCGCGATCGCCCTGGCCTGGCGAGCTGCCGGGCGGGTCGCGCCGAATCCAGCCGTGGGGGCGGTCGTCGTGCGCGACGGTACCGTCGTCGGCGAGGGATGCACGAAACCGCCCGGTGGGCCGCATGCCGAGGTGGTCGCACTCGAGGAGGCGGGAGAACGAGCGCGCGGAGCCACGCTCTACGTCACGCTCGAGCCGTGTGCGCACTACGGGCGTACCCCTCCCTGTGTGCATGCGATCCTCCGGACTGGAATCCGCCGCGTCGTGATCGCCATCCGCGATCCCTACCCTGAAGTCGACGGTCGTGGGATCGCCGCGTTGCGCGCGGCTGGCCTTGAGGTCGAGGTCGGGTTGGAAGCTGAAGCGGCAGCAGAAGCCGTCGCTGGCTATCTGAAGCGCCTCCGGACAGGGTTTCCCGAAGTGACGCTGAAGTACGCGATGACACTGGACGGCCGCTTGGCCACGCGAACGGGTCACTCGCGGTGGATCACCGGCCCGGAAGCACGTCGCTATGCCCACCGACTGCGTGACCGGCATGACGCCATCCTCGTCGGCGTGGGAACGGTGCTGCAGGATGACCCCGAACTGACGACCCGACTCGATCCCTCCGAATGTGGTGACGGAGGACCGCACCATCCGCTGCGCGTGATCCTGGACAGTCAGGCGCGGACGCCACCCACGGCGCGGATGCTCTCGCCAGCGGTACCGGGGCAGACGCTGATCGTAACGACGGACGCTGCACCACCGGATCGCGTCGCCGCGCTGCGCGAGGCTGGTGCGGAGATCGTCACGGTACCAGCCCGATGCGGCAAAGTGGATATCCGCAGTGCGCTGTTCGCGCTCGGTGCGCGTGGCATCAACGGCGTCCTGGTCGAAGGGGGCGGTCGAGTTCTCGGCTCGCTCTTCGACGCGGGACTCGTCGATCGAATCGTGGCGTTCGTCGCACCGGTTCTGGTCGGTGGCTCCGAAGCCCCGGTTCCCTTCGCGGGACGCGGCGTCGAGACGATGGATCAGGCCGTGCGTCTCCGCGATGTACGCGTCCGTGAACTCGGGACGGACGTCGTGATCGAAGGGCGTGTCCGCCCAGTCGAGATACCGGAGTGAAGGCGATGTTTACGGGAATCATCGAAGAGATCGGAGAAGTCCTCTCGCTGCAACCGACACGCGGGGGCGGTGCACGACTCCGCATCGGCTGCCACATCGTGCTGGAGGGCACGAAGGTGGGTGACAGTATTGCAGTCGACGGTGTCTGCCTCACGGTGACCGACCTCGCGCCCGAGAGCTTCACTGTCGAGCTTCAACCGGTCACGTTGCGGCGATCGGCGCTGGGCACGCTGCGACCTGGTGATGGGGTGAACCTCGAACGGGCATTGGCCGTCGGTGGGCGCTTCGGCGGCCACTACGTTCAGGGACATGTGGATGCGGTTGGGCGCGTGGTGACACTGTACCGAGATGGTCCCGCTCTGGTCGTGCGTGTCGCGGCGCCCCCAGAGGTCATGCGGTACGTCGTCGAGCGCGGTTTCATCGCGGTGGACGGAGCGAGCTTGACCGTCCAGCGCCGGTGGCCAGGCGAGTTCGAGGTGTCGCTCGTTTCGTACACGCAAGCGCACATCACGTTACCGCGGAAGAAACCCGGTGCCCCGGTCAATCTGGAAGTCGATATCGTTGCCAAGTACGTCGAGCAGTTCTTGCGCGCCGGTACGGCGAGCGGTCTCAGCACGGAGATCCTGGAACGTGCTGGGATCACCACTGACGAGGTCGGAGGTTCACTGTGACACGATTCGAGCGGGTCGAGCGGGCGATCGAGGCGTTCCGGGCTGGTCGTTTCGTCATCATCGTCGATGACGCGGACCGTGAGAACGAGGGAGACCTCGCGATCGCGGCCCAGTTTTGTACGCCGCAAGCGGTCAACTTCATGGCGCGCGAGGCGCGTGGACTGATTTGCGTTCCCATGGCGGCCGAGTGGGCTGACCGGCTCGGTCTGCCGCCGATGGTGCCGCCGACGTCCAATGCCTCGCGGTTTCGCACAGCGTTCACGGTCTCGGTCGAGGCGCGCGAGGGGGTGACGACGGGTATTTCGGCGTTCGACCGCTCGGTAACGATCCAGAAGCTCGCCGATCCGACCGCGACCCTGGACGACTTCGTCATGCCGGGCCACGTGTTCCCGTTGCGAGCGCGTCCCGGTGGGGTGTTAGAACGGGACGGGCAGACCGAAGCCTCGGTCGACCTCGCGCGACTGGCCGGACTGTATCCGGTCGCAGTGGTGTGCGAGATCATGAGCGCTGACGGCACGATGGCCCGGTTGCCGGAACTCGAACGGTTCGCGGCAGTCCACGATATTGCGCTGGTGCACGTCGCGGACATCATCGCCTACCGGCTGGCTCGAGAGCGCGTCGCCCAGTGTGTCGCCGAAACGACGCTCCCCACGACCGTCGGAACCTTCCAGCTCCGTGCCTACCAGCGCCTCGGTGGCGAGGAGATCGATCTGGCCCTGGTGATGGGTACGCTCGACGGAGACGAGCCGGTGCTCGTTCGGCTCCATTCCGAGTGTCTCACCGGGGACGTGTTCGGCTCCCAACGGTGCGACTGTGGCCCACAGCTGGAGACGGCGATGGCGCGCATCGCTGCCGAGGGGCGTGGCGTGATCGTGTACCTGCGGCAGGAAGGGCGCGGGATCGGTCTCTTGAACAAGCTGCGGGCCTATCACTTGCAGGATCAGGGATTCGACACCGTCGAGGCGAACCTGCAGCTGGGCTTTCCAGCCGATTTACGGAACTACCGCGAGGCGGCGATCATCCTGCGTGACCTCGGTGTCGAGAAGATTCGCTTGATGACGAACAACCCGCGGAAGGTCGCGGCGCTCGAGGAGCTGGGGTTCGCGGTCGTCGAGCGCGTGCCGATCGAGCTTCCGCCGAGCGAGCACAACCGGCGATACCTGCGCACGAAGCGCGACAAGCTCGGGCATTTGATCTTGTTGCAGGAACTCACGGCGATCAGCGGTGAAGCGGAGCGAGGAGGTGGGGAATGATCGTCGCTGACGGCCAACCAATACGGACGGTGACAGCCTCATTGAACGGACGTGGGCGGCGTTTCGCGATCGTCGTCAGTCGTTTCAACGAACTCATTTCCAGCCAGCTCCTGCGCGGCGCGCTCGATGGCTTGCTCCGCCATGATGTCGACCCGAGGGCGATCGACGTGGTCTGGGTTCCCGGTTCGTTCGAGATTCCCTTGACGGCGAAGCGACTGGCCCAGACCAACCGGTACGACGCGGTCATCTGCCTCGGTGCGGTGATTCGTGGTGCGACACCGCACTTCGACTACGTCGCGGGGGAGGTGGCCAAAGGGATCGCCAATGCTGCCCTGGAGACAGGTATCCCCATCGTTTTCGGTGTTCTGACCACCGATACGATCGAGCAGGCGGTCGAGCGCGCGGGTACGAAGCTGGGGAACAAGGGATTCGATGCGGCCTTGATCGCCCTGGAGATGGCGAATCTGTTCGCCGAGTTGGAACGACTGACTGCGGCAGCGATGGAAGCGTGAGGTTCCGAACCTACCGCGCGTCGCTGCACCGAGCGACGTTTACCTGCCCCGCTATGGGAAACCGGGAGCGGTGCGAGCGGAAGCTACCCGCTTCCCGTTGCTCAGCAGCGCGAACAGCCATCCGGCAATCTTCTTCCGGGCGATGCGGCGCAGTCCCTCTTGCGCTGTATCTCGCCAGCCGGCAAGCTGAGCACGGTGCGCGTGGGGCGGTGATTGAGAGCGTGAACGGTGCTGCCGATGGCTGTCCGAGCGTTTGGTCTTTGCGCGCTCGTCGCGCTTCTGGTGGTTTCTCCCTTCTGTCGCGCGTCGCTCCACGCGGAACCGGCCGTCGTGGCTCGGCACTGGGTCATCCTCGACGCGATGAACGGCCGCGTCGTCGCTGAACAGGCGGCTCGTCAGCCGGTCGCGATCGCCAGTTTGACTAAAGTGATGACGGCAGTGGTCGCCCTGGAGCGTGGGCAACTCGATCGGACGGTCACGATCGTACCAGAGGATCTGGTCGGAGAATCGTCGGCTGGTCTGCGGGCCGGGCAGACGGTCACGCTGCGTACCCTGCTCTACGGTCTGCTCCTGCGGAGTGGGAACGATGCGGCTATGGCGATCGCCCGAGCTGTCGGTGGGAGTCCGGACCAGGAGGATCCGGTTGCGCGAGCCCGTTTCGTCGACTGGATGAACGCGAAGGCGCGGGCGCTCGGCCTCGACCAGACGCACTTCCGCAATCCGCATGGTCTCGACGAACCAGGGCATACGAGTAGCGCGCTCGACCTAGCTCGCCTGACTCGGTTTGCCCTCGATGACCCACGCTTCGTCGCGATCTTCGGTGCGAACGCGTACGAGGGAGAGGGCTTCCGCTGGCGGCACACGAACCGATTGCCGGATCGCTATCCGGGCGTGATCGGCGGGAAGACCGGCTGGACAGACGATGCAGGGTTGTGCCTCATCGAGGTCGCTGAGCGAGCTGGACATCGACTGATCGTGGTCCTGACTGGGTCGACCTTCGACGCGTGGTACGAGGATGCAGCGCGGCTCTTCGATTACGGCTGGACACTGATCGATCCGATCGAGGATCCGGAGGACGCAGCACGGCTGTTCCAGTGGTGGTGGCAGCGGACAGACGACCCGGTCGCGCGTGGTCTCGTCGAGCGGAGCTGGCTGTGGGGTCGACCACTCGGGTCGGTCGAGCGGGAGCCGTACCGGGACGCGCCCGGTGGACAGCGGTACGTCCAGTATTTCGAGAAGGGGCGGATGGAGTTGACCGATCCAGCTCTGCCGGTCGATGCACGTTGGCGCGTGACCGGTGGTCGGCTGGCATGGGAACTCCTGACCGGGCGGCAGCAGATCGGCGATGCGGCCGTCGTCCCGCGTGCTCCGGCGGCGATCGCTGTCGCCGGTGACCCGGGGAATCCGATCACGTATGCGCTCCTCGGTCGCATGGTCCAGCAGCCGCCTGGTACAGCGGGGGAAGTGATCACCATCCAGCTTCTCCCGGATGGCTCGCACGTGCAGCGGCCTGAGCTGGCCGAGTTCGGTGTCCGATACGGCCAGGCCTTCACCGAGACCGGGCACGGTATGGCTTCGATATTCGCTGAGTGGGTGGAACAACGCGGGCTGGTGCGGGTCGGCGAGCGACTTCGGGAGGAACCACTGTTCTCGCCCTGGGTCGCTCTCCTCGGATACCCGGTGACCGAGCCGTACTGGATTCGCGTGCCGGTGGGTGGCGTGCAGCGAGACGTCCTCGTCCAGTGCTTCGAGCGACGCTGCCTGACGTTCACGCCTGCGAACGCACCGGAGTGGCAAGTCGAAATGGGCAATATCGGGGTGCACTACCGGATGTGGGTCGCCGGCAGGCTCGACGTACCTGCACTGGTCGCCGGACACGTGGGGTGATCGAGCGAGTCCGGCACGGGGCGAGCACCTACGACACGGTGGTGAAGCGGTTCTCGCCGTCGGCATGTTGGGTGCTGGTTCTGTTCGCCGTGCTCCGTATCGCCTACGGCGCTATTGCGTCGCTGTCGACGCAGCACCTCGTTCTCCTCGATGTCGGAGAGCGGCTCGTGGTATCGCTGGGCGCCACTGGCACACTGACTGGTTCGGTTCGCCTCCGTGATGGAGTTGCGTTGCACCTCGGACGCGCGCAGGGAGTGGCTGCTCTGGTTGGCGATTGTCTCCCCGGGTACGGCGCGATCCTCCTCGCTGGAGGATCGGTCGCAGCTGTTGGCATTGCCTGCGCGCTGGTGGCAGAGACCCCGTCGCTGGCTGGAGTGGCTGGAGAGGAGGAGCGCTCGTCGGTCCAGGGCGTCGCGGCAGCTCTCGGGCTGCTCTCTCTTCTCGGCACTCCCTCGGCCTATGACGTCGCGCCGGGTTTCCTGCGGGGCGCAGACGAGGCAGAACGACCGCAGCTCACGCTCCACGCCCGTGGACACGCGCAAGCCTGTGCTCACGCCCGACTGGACCGCGGGTCGAGCAGGTCACTCTGGTCGATCGCCCAGAACCGCTCAGCGAGCGTGCCCTGACCAGCTTCGAGCGCATAGGCCCGCAGCGTCCGTTCGACGTCGCCGAGATCCCGGAAGACGAAGGCCAACTGGCTTTCGTACTGCTCGATCGCGCGAAGGCGTCGCTGAAACAGTTCCTCCGTGAGGAAGACGAGCCAGGGGGGTGGCGCCTGTCGCCGAATGGCTTCGACCGCTCGCTGACCTCGCTCGGTCACGGCATAGGGGATATCTTCGTAGCCCCAGACGACGAACCGACGCTCCGCAAGTCGCTGGCCGAGAGCGCGGGCGATCTGGTGGTCGACATGGTTGCCGATGGCGAGCGGAACGAAGATCACGACGGGAGCCGCCAGCGTCGCGAGAAGCTGTTCCGTGTCGGCGAGGAGGACATCGAGCAAGTCCCAGTCGTCCGGGTGCACAGTGCCGAAGAGTTCGTCGTCCGAGTTGTAGCGAGCATCGCGGTAGATGGCATCCGGTACCTCGAACCAGCTCGCTTGCGCTCCGAGCAGACCGGCAGCGGCACGCTCCTCGGTGCGTCGGATCGTGAGGACGGCCTCGTCGTCGAGACCGCGCCAGCGGTGCTGCTGGCGCGCGAAGGACGAAAGCGGGCCAGGTGGTGCGCCACCGAAAAGCGTGAGGATGTGAGTGCGGATACCCTGCTGGGCGAAGAGTGCAACGGTACCGCCACAGGAGAGCGCCACATCGTCGAAGTGCGGCGCAACGAAGAGCGCAGTGGCGATGGGCTCATGCGTAGCGGACACGGGCATCTCCTACCCGCCGCGTGATGCGCAACTGGTCGAGATACTCGAGTAGCGCTTGCGCGTACTTGCGGCTCGTGCCGAGCGCATCACGCACCTGGGCCAGCGTCACGCTGCCGTGTGCGTCGAGGAGGGCCAGCACGCGCTCCTGGATCGTCTGCCACGCCTCCGGCGCGAAGACGACATCATCGGTGATGCGCACGACGCGGCCGAGATCGGCGAGCGCTTGGACGAGTTCAGGATCGAGCCCGAACTCGGACGGGGCAGGTGGCGTGAACGGCTCACGCTGCAGCGCTGCCTCGTACGCGCGGGCACGCTCTTCCTGGTCGGGGGTCAAGCGGATGCGATGGTCGGGGGCCCGTAGCACTTCCCCATCTTCGACCAGCCTGCCGAGCCTGGCCAAACGCCGGACGAAGAGGTCGAAGGGGCGTTGGGACAGACCGAGACGGCTGCGTGCCATTTCGCGCGGGAGACCGCGGCGCAGTGGGTAGCGGGTGTGGTACTCGGAAATCGCAGCGAGCAACTGCGCTTCGAGCCGCTCGGCAGTCCGGACGCTGAGGATGATCGTCTGCGGTCCGATTGCCTCGCCGGTCGCATCGAGTGCGATGGCCTCCTGGCTCGCGATGAGTTGCGACAGGGCCTGGGTGGCACTCTCCGCGTCCAAGTTCGACCGCTGGACGAGTTCCCGCCACTCGAGCGCCTGGCCGCCGAGAGTCTGCAGCAAGATCGCTAATGGGTCGCCGGAAGCGAGCGCCTCGAGTGCGCGGATGACTTCTGGCCGGAACCGCCGGTGCCGGCGCGGATGGGTCTCGACGACGATACCGCCGGCGAGCGTCGCGCTAGGCGAGGGGCGACGCACGATGAAGTGATCACCACGGACGGCGACGATGGGGTCCTGGAGACGGAGCTGGACCCAACCGCTCTGGCCGGGTTCCAGCCGCTCGGCATCCAGCACCGTCACGCGCGCGAGTGTCTCGCTGGTGCCGATGAAGACATCGATTTCGTCGTTCTGTTCCAGCGCCGTTGGGGCATCGGCGAGCATGCGGAGCCTGGCATCGAGCAACGTCGTCGGTTCGAGCCAACCGGGGACAGTCAGGACATCACCGCGCTCGAGGTCGTCGACCTCGACACCGCTCAAGTTGACAGCCGTCCGGGATCCCGGCAGGGCACGCTCGACTTTCGTCCGATGGCTCTGGAGACCGCGGATGCGAGCGCGCAAACGACGCGGGAGGATTTCCACCTCCTGACCGACTTCCAGAGAACCGTCCCGCAGCGTGCCGGTCACGATCGTTCCGAAACCGGGTAACGTGAAGACGCGATCGATCGCCAGGCGCGGTCGTCCACTCGACGCATGCGGCGGTACGGAGTCGAGCAGCGCATCGATCGCGGCAATGAGCTCCGTCAACCCTTCTCCCGTGATGGCCGAGACGGGAAGAATAGGAGCACCCTCGAGCGAGGTGCCGCGCAAGAGTTCTTCGACCTCGACCGTGACGAGATCGAGCCAGTCGGCGTCGACGAGGTCGCGTTTCGTGAGGACGACGATGCCGTGGCGGATCTCCAACAGGTCGAGGATAGCCAGGTGCTCGCGCGTTTGCGGCATGGGCCCCTCGTCGGCAGCCACGATCAAGAGGGCAGCGTCGAAGCCGCCCACCCCGGCGAGCATGTTCTTGATGAACCGCTCGTGGCCAGGCACGTCGACGATACTCAGCCGCCGGCCGCTCGGCAGAGTCATCCAAGCGAAGCCCAGGTCGATGGTCATCTCGCGCTCTTTTTCCTCGCGCAGGCGATCAGGGTCGATGCCGGTGAGTGCCTTCACCAGCGTCGACTTGCCGTGGTCGACGTGCCCGGCGGTACCGATGACGTAGGTCTGGCGGCTCATAGGTGGAAGGACTCCTCCACTGCCGAGTTTCCGCAGTGTAGTGTAACCGTTCGGATACGCGACCGGTGGAGAAGGGGGCCCTGATGGCGTTCGTCACGATTCCTCGCCAGTGGCGGAGCGCGACGCTCGATGGCCATGCCGAGCCGGCTGCGCGCGGGCCGCCGGGGAGCGTGGTCGAGTTCGAGACGAGCGACGAGCCGTACGAGCAGCTGGCTCGCGGTGTCCCGCTCGACGATCTCGCACTCGAGCGTTTCAATCTTGTGACGGGTCCACTCGCGATCGAGGGTGCCGTTCCTGGGCAGGCCCTACGTGTCGATATCCTCGAGATCGTGATCGAGCGGGCCTGGCTCGCCTTCTTCCGTTCGTTCGGCCCGCTCGGTTCTCTCCTGCCGGAGACCGTGTGTCGTGCGTTGCCTCTCGAGGGGCAGACGTTGGTGGTCTCCCCCCGTCTGCGCATTCCTTTCCAGCCGAGTATCGGCTGTCTCGGGCTCGCACCGAAGCAGGGGCGAAGTTCCACCTTTCGTCCTGTCTGGCCGTGGGGCGGTAACCTCGATCTCCCTGAGCTCTGCCCCGGCAGTACGGTCTGGTTACCCGTCCAACGACCGGAGGCATACCTCTTCGTCGGTGACGTGCATGCAGCAGTCGGTTGGGGAGAACCAGCACACGTGGGTATCGAGGCAGCCGCGCGTGTTCGGGTACGGGTCGATCGGGCTGCAGGTATCCGCTGCCGAGCACCACGCATCCGTACGGAGCACGACTTGATTTTCGTCGGCATCGGTGAGACGATCGCGGCAGCCCAACGGCATGCTCTCGAACAAGCACTGGAAGCCCTGCGCGACGAGTATGGACTCACCCCACCGGAGGCCTACGGGCTCGCCTGCAGCTGCCTTTCCTACCGGTTCGGTGGCCCCGCTGGGCCAGTGGTACTCGCTTCCTTGCCGCTCGCCGTGCTCGATCAGCTGTCCGGTACCGCCACACCGAGTTGAGCCGCCAGCTCGGCCGGGCTGGTGACGGGTTGCCGGCAGACGAACTGGCGACAGACATAGGCAGTCGGCTGCCCGTCGAGTGTGGCGCGATCGGCGAGAAGCGGGATGATCCCGGGTGCGATCTCGTCGTCTGGGCGGCGCAGCGCGACGACACGGTTCGGCAGGTAATTGCCGAAGACGACGCGCAGCAACGCCCGGGTACGGGCGTCTTCCGGAGCGCCCACGATGGCGATCTCGTACGGTTGACCGAGCGCGAAGTCCATGGCAACCAGGAGTTGCCCACAGGCGATCGGATGCTCGACGGCGATCTGGGCGTATCGTTCGAGGATA
Organism: Thermomicrobium sp. 4228-Ro; assembly: GCF_026241205.1. Lineage (NCBI taxonomy): Bacteria > Pseudomonadati > Thermomicrobiota > Thermomicrobia > Thermomicrobiales > Thermomicrobiaceae > Thermomicrobium > Thermomicrobium sp. 4228-Ro. The sequence continues at coordinate 476,771 of NZ_JAPFQM010000001.1, read as the reverse complement.
TGCGTCGCGCGATCGAGATAGCGTTGCTCACCGAGGACAGTGCCGAGGCGGAGCAATGCCTCGGCTGCAGCACCGTTCCCGCTCGGGGTGCCCTGATCGACGAACGTCTTGGGGCGAACGATCAGCTGCTCGCCGTCCGCCGGGGTGTCGTAGAAATCTCCTGTCTCCGGGTCGAGGAACCGCTCGAGTATGCCCTCGGCCAGGCTGCGTGCCCAGTCGATCCAGGATGGATCGAACGTGGTCTCGTAGAGCGAGACGAGTCCGTTGACGAGATCAGCGTAGTCGTCGAGGAATCCGGGGAAGCGGGCTTCACCTTCTTCCCAGACGTGACGGAGGGTGGTGCCATCCCAGAGGTGCGTGCGGATGAAATCGGCAGCTTCCGCGGCGACGGCCGCATAGTCCGGTCGATCGAATGCCGTTGCGGCCTCCGCGAAGGCTCGGATGGCTAGCCCGTTCCAGGCGACGATCACCTTTTCGTCGTGGGCCGGGGCTGGGCGCTGACTGCGTGCTTCGAACAACCGTGCGCGGGCATCGCGGATGCGCGCGTGCAGTTCGTCGAGGGAAAGCCCGAACTCGGTTGCGACGACCTCTGGGTCATCGGGAACATGGAGGATCGACTTGCCCTCGAAGTTGCCCTGCGGGGTCACGCCATAGTAGCGGCAAACGAGCCGTGCTTCCTCGTTCCCCAGTACTGCTTCGATTTCTTCAGGCGTCCAGAGGTAGTAGGCACCTTCACCACCTTCGCTGTCGGCATCCTGGGCGGAAAAGAACGCGCCGTGAGGCCCCCGCATCTCGCGGAGGAGATAGGTCAGCGTGTCCTCGGCGACCTCACGGCACCAGGAGGAGCCGGACGCGAGCGCAGTATGGGTGTACAGACGAGCCAGCAACGCATTGTCGTACAGCATCTTCTCGAAGTGGGGGATCAACCAGGCGTTGTCGACCGCGTAGCGGTGGAACCCCCCGCCGATCTGGTCGTGGATACCGCTGCGCGCCATGGCCGTAAGACTCTGCAAGACCATCTCCAGCGCCCGCGGTGCTCCGGCACGGCGATAGGTGCGCAGGAGGAATTCGAGTTGCAGCGGCGAGGGGAACTTCGGTGCATCACCGAAGCCACCGTGCACCCGGTCGTAGTGCGGGACGAGATTGCGCGCTGCTTCGTCGAGGAACTGCTCGCGCAAGCTGTTGGGTGCGAGCGGTGGCCGGGTCTGCTGACGGAGGTACTGCACCAGATCGTCGGCAGCGCGCTCGACTTCCTCGCGCCGCTCGCGAAAGGCCTGGGCGACAGCGACGAGCACGCGCGGCCAGGCGGGGAGCTGGCCACGGTCTTCCGGTGGGAAGTACGTGCCGCCATAGAACGGTTTACCGTCCGGGGTAAGGAAGATGTTGAGCGGCCAGCCGCCCGAGCCGGTCATCGCTTGCAAGGCATTCATGTACAGCTCGTCGAGATCCGGGCGTTCTTCCCGATCGACCTTGATATTGACGAAGAGTTCGTTCTGGATTTTGGCGATTGCGGGGTTCTCGAAGCACTCGTGCTCCATGACGTGGCACCAGTGGCAAGACGAATAGCCGATGCTCAGGAGAATCGGCTTGTCCTGCTCGCGCGCGACGCGGAACGCTTCTTCGCCCCATGGGTACCAGTCGACCGGATTGTCGGCGTGTTGGCGAAGGTAGAGGCTCTTCTCGTTGGCGAGACGGTTCGGCATGGCAGTCCTCGCTTTCGGAGTCGCTGGATCGGCGGATACGACACCCGGCAGAGCGGGTTCGTCCAAGGATACCGTAGAGAGCAGGACATGGTGAGTTGCCGGAAGTGGAGAAAGCATGCCGGACTCGGTTGCTCCATCACGGCCGGCGGTGCGAGCCCGCTGCACCAGCCTCTAGGTCTTCGGTTTGACGAGCGCTCGCGCGCGTGTTAGCCTCAGCGCGTGTGCGGTTCTCGAGTCGAGACCGTGCAGGGGAAAGGGGGTGATGCCCGGAATGAGTAGTCACGAACTTCCGGGCGTCACCGTGGAGGTGGTCGGTTAGCCGACCCCCGCACGGGGGCGCCCACGCGAACCACCGAACCGGCCTCATCAGGCCGGTTCGGTGTTTTTCCGGTATCCTTGCGCGTGTGTCAGTCGCGAGACGTCTCGAACGAGGAGGGAGCGACGGCGATGGAGAATGTTGAGGCCTATATCAAGCGCATCGAGGACTACAGGAAGCGACGAGACGAGTTCTTTCGAACGAATCCCAATTCACCGCTTCTCCCGGAGCAGCGTGAACGGTTCCAAGGGCTCCGCTACTATCCGGTGAAGCCGGAGTACCGGTTCGTCGTCGAGCTCGACCGGGAAGGGATCAGTCAGGAGCGTGTCGTCCTCGGTACGACGACCGGCGAGCCGAAGGAGTTCATCGTCGCGGGGCGGGCAACGGTCATAATCGAAGGGAAACCGGTGACGTTCACAGTCTACCGAGAAGTCGGCCGTGGTCGCTACTTCCTACCCTTCCGCGATGCGACCGCTGGAACCGAGACCTACTCGGTCGGGCGTTACCTGGATCCCCAGGAAACGCCGGACGGGAAGCTCATCCTCGATTTCAACATGGCCTACAACCCGTACTGTGCCTACAACGATCGCTGGACTTGTCCGATTCCGCCGCGGGAAAATATCGTCGATGTGCCGATCCGGGCTGGTGAGATGGCCTATCCGGATTACGTTTCGGTGACCGAGCAGGAGAAGCCACGCGGGCCAGCTCCATTGATCGGGGGGTGACGTGGCGCTGGAGGTCGTCACGAGGAGCGAGCCGCTCGACGCACTCGCGGGCAGCATCGTGCTGCCGGTCGTTCCGGAGTTTCGGCTCGATGAGTCGATCAGCGAGGGCGAGCGTGCACTCGCCGAGTGGGTGATGCGAGCTGCCCGTGCGGCCGGGGTCATTGGACGAGTCGGTCAGGTCGCAGCCGTGCCACCGCCAGCCGAGTGGCACGCAGAGCGTATCGTGTTGGTGGGCCTCGGCACGCCAGAGCAGCGGACACTCTCCGATATCAGGCGGGTAGCGGCTCTGACCGCGAAGGTGACAACCGACGCTGGTGGCCGCATCCTCGTCTGGCCGGTGGTAGGACTGCTGCGCCATCCGATCGAGTCGGTCGTCCAGGCGATCGTGGAAGGCGTCGGCCTGGCGAGCTACCGGTTCCACCGCTATCGCAGTAGCGACACGCTTTCCGGGATCGAACGGCTGGTCGTCGCTGGTACCGGTCAGGGGGTCGAGACCGCTAGCCGTCGGGGCCAGATCGTGTACGAGACGGTCAACTTCGCACGAGATCTGACGAACGAGCCAGGAAATGTGCTCGATCCCGAGCGATTGAGCGGGATCGCCTGGGAGGTGGCGCAGGAAGTGGGTCTGCAGTGCTCGATCTATGACCGGGCACTGCTCGAGGAACTCGGCGCCGGTGCCATCCTCGCGGTCGGTCAGGGAAGCCGTCGGGAACCACGCCTGGTGCATCTCGTCTACAAGCCGGGTAACGGCGCTGCGACGCGCCTGGCGCTCGTGGGCAAGGCGGTGACCTTCGATTCGGGTGGGCTGAGCCTCAAGCCGGCCGAAGGTATGGAACGGATGAAGGGAGATATGGCCGGTGGGGCTGTCGTCCTGAGCGTGCTGCGAGCACTTCCGGCACTCGGCTTGCCGGTCGAGGTTCACGGTATCGTCGCCGCTGCGGAGAATCTGCCTGATGGCGACGCATTCCGGCCCGGCGATATCGTGCGAACACTGAACGGCAAGACAGTCGAAGTCATCAGTACCGATGCGGAGGGGCGTTTGCTCCTCGCCGATGCGCTGACGTACGCTGTTCAGCAGGACGCGCACTTATTGATCGATGTCGCGACGTTGACCGGCGCGTGTGCGGTCGCGCTCGGGCGGGGAGGTAGCGGCCTGTTCGCGACTGATGAGCGTGCGCGGGATCTCATGTTGCGAGCAGCCAGCGAAGTGGGCGAACGGATGTGGCCACTGCCACTCTGGGACGAGTACCGCGACCTTCTGCGCAGCGAGCACGCCGACTTGAAGAACACGGCTGGCCGGTGGGGCGCTGCGATCAACGCTGCACTCTTCCTGCGCGAGTTCACTGATGGGCGGCCGTGGCTGCATCTGGACATCGCTGGGCCCGCCTGGTCCGAGCAGCCGGGGCCGTTCGGGCCGCCGGGGGCGACTGGGCACGGGGTGCGGACGCTGCTGCGATTTCTCGAACTCTGGGCCGAATCCTGTGCTGGGGCCGGAGGCGAGAGGCGGTGAGCCGGACATTCGCGCGCCGCTTTCAGGTCGCGACAGTCGGTCACGACCAGCTGCTCGACATCACGCCGCAGGTACGCGACGTGATCGAGGCGAGCGGGATCCGCGACGGGCTCGTCTGTGTGTTCGTCGCTCATTCGACAGCTGCTGTCTCGGTCTCGGAATACGAACCGGGGCTCGTGGAGGATATCCGTGTCGCTGCCGAGCGGATCGCCCCCGAACGGGGGAACTATGCGCACAACCGACTGAACGCTGACGACAACGCGCACAGTCACCTCCGTGCGCTCGTCGTCGGGCCCTCGGTAACGGTCCCATTGGTCAGTGGTGCGTTGACGCTCGGCACCTGGCAGCGGATCGTGCTCATCGACTTCGATACGCACGCACGCACACGGACGGTTTGGGTGCAGGTGCTGGGTGAGTGACCGACTTCGTGAAGCGATCGCCCGGTTCCTGGCTGATCTTCGGGCGCAGCGACAGTGGACGCTCCGCGAGCTGGCCGAACGGAGCGGGCTTTCGATCGCGTACGTCAGCGAACTGGAACACGGTCGCAAGTTGCCGACGCTGGAAGCGCTCGCCCAGCTGGCCCAGGCCTACCAAGTCTCGCTCGCCGACTTCCTCCGCTCGCTGGCTGCACGACTGGACGGTCAGTCGTCGGCTGCACATGGATGCAGCGCGTGCGCTGATCTCGATGACGAGGAACGCGCCGAGCTGGAGCGGTACCGTGCGTACTTGCGCTGGAAGCGAGCACACAGTGATGGGATAAGCGAGAGAGGGTGACCGACGATGGGGATGCTCCACCGTGAGGCGATGCTCGTCAGTACGGACTGGCTCGCCGAACATCTGGACGATGACACCGTTCGTGTCCTCGACTGCCGCTATTACTTCGATGGGCGGGACGGGTACGCCGAGTATCGCGCAGGCCATATTCCGGGCGCTCGTTATTTCGATTGGACCCGCGTGACGGTCGATCCGGACGATCCGATCGCCTACCGGCTGGCGTCCCCGGAGTACATCGCTGCGCAACTCGGCGAACTCGGTATCGGAGACGCGCATACGATCGTCGGCTATGACGACGAGGGTGGGCACTTCGTGGCCCGGCTGTGGTTGGCTCTGGCTCGCTACGGCCGGGCGGACCGCCTTCGGATCCTCGACGGCGGTTGGACGCGCTGGGGGCTGGAAGGACGGCCGGTCAGTACCGAGGAGCCGACGTGGCCAGCTGCTCACTTCACTCTTCCTGGCATGCAGCCGGATCCACAACTCGTCGTCGAGGCCGAGACAGTGCTCCGCGCGATCGCCGAACGGTCAGCGGTCGTGCTCGATGTCCGTCGGCTCAGCGAGTTCACCGGTGAGGAGGTACGGGCACGCCGGGGTGGGCACATCCCGGGCGCACAGCACTGGTTCTGGCAGCAGAGCCTCGATTGGGACAGCGACCGGCGGTTCGTGCCTCGGGAGCAGGTTGTGGAGAGTCTGCGGGCGGTCGGTGTCGACCCGGACACGCCCGTCATCACGTACTGCCACGGTGGTGTCCGTGCTGCTCATGCGGCCCTCGCATTGCGACTGGCTGGCTTCCGGGACGTGCGTGTGTACGTAGGCAGCTGGGCCGAGTGGGGAAATCGAGACGACCTCCCGATCGCGCTCGGTACCCCCTAGCGCTCAGGTCGCTGGCTTTTCGGCGAGCACGCGTTCGACGATGCCCAGGGCACGGCGCTCGACGTCGAGTACGCGAAAGCCGATCTCCTGGAGGTGATCGAGCGGGTCGCGAAGCAGGTGGTCGTGTGCGAAGCGAACGCTCAGCGGATCGAGCAGGTGCTGCACTGCCCGGACCAGACCATTGGGACTCCGCACGTGCTCGACCAGGAGGAGTTTCCCGCCGGGGCGCAGGACGCGGTACGCTTCGGCCAGCGCTCGCCGATCGTCGGGGATGGTGCAAAGACTGAGGATCGAGATGACCACATCGATGCTGTCGTTCCGGATCGGGAGACGTTGGGCATCGCCCCGGATCAGAAAGACAGGCACACGGGCGGTGGCGAGGCGTCGCTTCGCGTGCGCGAGCATGCCGGAGCTGAGCTCGAGTCCGATCACGGTCGCTCGTTCAGCGTAGAGTGGGATGGTTCGTCCCGTACCGATCGCGATTTCCAAAGTCCAGCCGTAGGCCTGGTGAGCCGCTCGCGCGCGCCAATCGCCGAGGAGCCGGCGCTCGAAGCGATCGAGCATCCGGTCGTAGTGCTGCGCGAGTGTGTCATAATGCCGAGCGAGAGTGAGTAACTCGTCGTGCGCCATAGCGGTTCCGTCCTGCCTTCTGCCAGCTGAGTGTACTTGGCCGGGGAGGGGGCGAACCGGTAGGCTTGTGCTAGCGGCTGATCCGGGGAGGGAAGCTCGGAGGATGTGGCTGATCGTTCCGCTCATTTTCGTGCTCTCCTGGCGGACGACCCGGCGTTTCGGTCAAGCGTTCAACGAGACGGTCGCCTGGGTCGTTGGCTATTTCGGAACGGCTGGCATTCTGTGGCTGGCCGATTTCGGTGGTATGGATCTGATCGATACGCGACCGAATGGACCGGGTGCGCTGATCGCCGTACTCGGTGGTTTCGCCGGCATGCTGATCAGCCGCTGGCGCTGGAAGCGCCGCGGTGGGCATTTGACGCCACGACGGGACGTCATGCGCGAGATCGCTGGAGCGCTCGGGCGAGCGAGTGCAGGTGGGAACCGTGGCGCAGGTAGGGCGAACGCACTAGAACGCGGGCCAACGGGTTCGGACGATTTTTTGACCGCCACTGGGCGGATGCTCGGTCGCGCGGCAGCCAGCGTCTTCGTGCCCGAACTGCGCCGCAAGAATCCGTGGATACGCGCTTTCCGCGCATTTGTTGCCGGAACACGAAGCCAGCGCAAGTGAGTGAAGCGGGAGGGGTACAGTGACGGTCGAGCGGCGTTTGCCGACACGCGAGGAGGCCTGGGAACTCGTGCGGCAGTACACGACGCAGCCGCATCTGCTGCGCCACATGCGCGCCGTCGAAGCGGCGATGCGGGCGTATGCGCGCCGCTTCGGAGAGGACGAGGAACTGTGGGGGCTCGTCGGGCTCTTGCATGATTTCGATTACGAGCGGTATCCGACGATCAGTTCCGAGGGACACCCGGTCGTGGGATCGCGCATCCTGCGGGAACGCGGGTATCCCGAGGAGGTGATCCGCGCGATCCTCGCGCACGCGAGCGACGTGACGGGCGTGGAGCCTGAGTCACTCCTGGAGAAGACCCTCGTCGCGGTCGATGAGCTGACCGGCTTCCTTGTGGCTGTAGCGCTCGTGCGTCCGACGAGGAGCATTCTCGACGTCGAGGTTTCGAGCGTCAAGAAGAAGTGGAAGGCCAAGGAGTTCGCCGCAGCGGTCAACCGGCAGGAGATCGAAAAGGCAGCCGCGGAACTCGGCGTGCCGCTCGACGAGCATATCCGTATCGTCCTCGAGGCGATGAAGGAGATCGCAGAGGAACTCGGGCTGGAACGGAAGCCGGTCGAAGCTGGATAGCGGCGAGCACAGCATGAGCGCAGCGAGCCGAACCTGCCGCGGTAGCAGGTTCCGGCTCGCTTGTTGACATGCGTCGCTCAACCGGTCTTGATTTCCGTCCAGAGACGGTCGAACTTCAGAGCGCCTTCTTCTCCCACGTCTTTGATCCATTGGAGGCGCTTCCAGACCTCTGGTGGTGGGTAGACGCCGGGATTCTTGAGCACTTCTTCGTCGATATACCCCTGTTCGCGCGCTGCCTTGTTCGGAGAGCCGTACATGATGTAGTTGGCATTCCGTCCCGCAACGTCAGCTCGGTTGAGGAAATCGATGAACGCCATGGCTGCGTACTTATGCGGTGCTGTCTTGGGAACGCACAGGTTGTCCTGCCAGACAGTGCAGCCTTCGATGGGAATGACGTAGCGGAGGCTGGGCTTTTCCTGCTGGCTCATCAGCGCGTCACCGGTCCAGATATGCGAGATGAGTGCCTCTCCAGCAACCAGCAAGTCGTCGTTGTTCTGGCTCGAATAGGCCAGGACATAGGGCTTCTGGGCGAGCAACAGTTCTTTCGCCCGCGCTAAGGCCTCGTCACTCGTCTCGTTGATCTCGTACCCCAGGTACATCAGTGCAGCGCCGATCACCTCACGCTGGTCGTCGAGCATCACGACTTTACCCCTCACCTCAGGGCGTGGCTCGAACACTTCCTTCCAGCTCGCGAGGTCGTCGCCGAGGGTAGCGGTATCGTAGCTGTAACCGGACGTCCCCCACATGTACGGGACGCTGTACGTGTTTTGAGGGTCGTAATACGCGTGGAGGTTTTCGGGGTCGATGTTCTCGATCGTCTTGATGATGGAGTAGTCGAGCGGTTCGAGCATCCCGAGGTTGATCATGATGCTGACCATGTAGTCGGAGGGAACGATGACATCGTAGCCGGTCGCCCCTCCTTGCAGCTTGGCGAGGAGATCCTCGTTCGAGGCGTAGGTATCCATCGTCACCTTCACGCCATACGTCTGCTCGAATTCGGTGAGAATGTCAGGGTCGATATACTCCGACCAGTTGTAGAAGTTGAGCTCTTTTTCGAGCTTGCTCGGATCGATGTAGTCGGGAATGCCGGCAGTGCCGGAGGCTGGCGTACCGGTGCTCTCGCTCGGTGTCGTCGCACCACTCGCCGGTGTGGGGGTCGATTCTGCCTGACCACAGGCGGCGAGCAGGTTCGCGATCGCGAAGGAACTGAGGCCGAGCAGTGCGAGTCGGCGCAGGAGCTCACGTCGCGACAGACGGCCACGCTGCCAGTCGGTGAGCCACCGTCGGATCAATCGGTCGCGTTGCATCGATACCCTCCTCACGTCATGTCGACCGTCGGCGTTGCAGCGCGAGCGAACCCAAGACCAGAAGCATGGAGGCAAGCAAGAGTACTGTCGACAGCGCGTTGACGTCTGGTGTGATGCCGCGACGGACGCGTCCATAAATCTCCAGCGGCAACGTCGTCGAACCGACACCAGCGTTGAAGAACGTAATGACGAAGTCGTCGATCGAGAGCGTAAAGGCGAGGAGCGCACCGGCGATAATGCCGGGCATGAGCAAAGGAAGCGTGACGTAGCGGAACGTCTGCCAATCGTTCGCACCCAGATCCTGGGCAGCCTGCTCGAGCGTGCGGTCGAAGTCGGCGAGTCGGGCACGCACGACGACGGCGACGAAGGGGAACGAGAATGCGATGTGCGCAATGGTGATCGTGCCGAGGCCGAAGTTCAAGCGCAGGCCGAACAGCTGGCCTAGCCATTGAAAGGTGAGATTGAAAAAGACGAGGAGAGCAATAGCCATCACGATCTCCGGCACGATGATCGGCAAGTACATCGCACCCTCATAGAGGCTTTTGACACGGAAGCGGGTACGTTCGAGCGCCAATGCAGTAAGCGTACCGATCACTGTCGAGACGAGCGTAGAGACCAAAGCGATGATGAGTGAGTTCTCGGCTGCCACGCGAACCCGCTCGTCATGAAACATGCGGACGTACCAGTCGAGCGTGAATCCCATCCAGACCTGCATCTGCCGCGACGCGTTGAAACTGAAGACCGACATCACCACGATCGGTGCGTAGAGAAAGACGAACGTCACCAGAACGTTGAGCCAGAGCGCTGCCCAACCGGCCGATAACCGTCGCCGGGTCGGTCGTATTGCCGGTCGTGGCGCTGTCGTTTGGCCAACCGTCATATGCGCCGAGTCTCCCCGATCCGGAAGTACAGCATGGTCGCAGCGAGAACGATGGCCATCAGCACGAACGACACGGCCGAACCGAAGGGCCAGTGGCGGACAGTGAGGAACTGTTGGTTGATCAGGTTGGCGATCATCACGACTTTCCCGCCGCCCAATAGGTCAGGCGTGACGAAGGCACCCACCGACGGGATGAAGACCAGGATCGACCCAGCGAGGACGCCGGGCAATGTCAGCGGAAGCAAGACCCGCCAGAAGGCGTGCCAGGCATTCGCACCCAAATCTTGCGCGGCCTCGATGAGCGTGAAATCGAACTTTTCGATCGAGGCGTAGATAGGGAGAATCATGAACGGGAGATATCCGTAAACCAGGCCGAGCACGACCGCAAAGGGGGTAAAGAGCATCGTCAACGGTTGATCGATGAGACCGAGCCTCTGCAGCAGATTGTTGATGAGTCCGTCCGAGCGCAGGAGCAACATGATCGCGTACGTCCGCACCAGGAAGTTCGTCCAGAAGGGAATCAAGACGAGGACGAGGAGTGCATTGCGCCAGCGGCGCGGACTGCGCGCGATCACGAACGCGAAGGGATAACCGATGAGGAGACAGATCAGCGTGGTCAGAAGAGCGAGCCAGACGGAGACGAGAAAGACACGGATGTAGAGCCAGTCGAAGAATCGGACATAGTTCTCGAGCGTGAACGTCCAGGCGACCGTCCCGTACGGACCACGACGCGCGAAGCTATAGGCGAAGACGATAGCGGTCGGAAGCAAAAAGAAGAGGAGTAACCACAAGCCGCCGGGGCCAGCGAGTAGCAGGGCGCGCAGTCCCTCGCGTTGCCGGATCGCATCCCCAAGGCGCTCTCGCCAGCTTGCCGTCCGTTCCCCCGCTTGGATCTGCTCGACGATCGCCATCAGTGTGCCCTCGTTCAATCAACGAGCACGCGCGCTGCATCCTCGGCCCAGCTGAGCGTCACCCGTGCGCCGACCGGTATGAGTTGCCCACCGTCGAGCCGGTTCCGGTCGTTTTGGCTACGGACGCGGAGCGCTGTTTGCTCGTCGATCCGCACGACATAGAAGGTGTCGGTGCCGATGTAGATGACTTCCTCCACACGACCGCTCAAGAAGCCGTTCGCCTCCGGCGCCTCGACTGGTACGATCCGGATCTTTTCTGGTCGAACCGCAACCGTCACTTGTTCTCCGGTCGGTAGTGGCGAGTCCAGGCGGATCCGGACTGGCTGATGGCCGGCGACGAGAACGGTTGCCACATCGCGGTCGGCATCGACGATCCGACCGGGGAGGAAGTTTGACTCGCCGATGAAGTCGGCGACGAACCGCGAAGTGGGGCGTTCGTAAATCTCGACCGGTGTGCCGACCTGCAGGACGCGACCGGCGTTCATGACCGCGATCCGGTCCGACATCGTCAGCGCTTCTTCCTGGTCGTGCGTCACGTAAATGAACGTGATGCCGACCGTCATCTGCAAATGCTTGAGTTCGAGCTGCATCTCCTTACGGAGCTTGAGGTCGAGGGCACCGAGAGGCTCGTCCAGCAGGAGAACCCGGGGACGGTTGACGAGAGCGCGGGCCAATGCGACCCGTTGCTGTTGCCCACCAGAAAGCTGGCGCGGATACCGTTCCTCGAACCCGCTCAACCGAACGAGTTGCAGCGCCTCGCGCACCCGCCGGGCGATCTCGTCGCGTGGAACACGCTTCATGAGCAAGCCGAAAGCCACGTTCTCGAACACCGTCATATGCGGAAAGAGCGCGTAGTTCTGGAACACGGTGTTCACGTTGCGACGGAACGGCGGGGTGTGGCCCATGGGGCGGCCTTCGATGCGGACTTCCCCCGCGGTCGGATGCTCGAATCCAGCGATCATGCGCAGCGTGGTCGTCTTACCGCAGCCAGACGGACCGAGGAGCGAAAAAAACTCTCCCTGGTAGATCTGGAGCGAAACCCGATCGACTGCGACCACGCCGTTGTCGAACACTTTCGTCACGTCGACCAACTCGACGTCGATGGGGCGCTCCAATTGTCCGAACCCTCCCATGCCGATCGTGATCCGTTTCGTCCTGGCCGATCAGAGAACTGGCCGCAGCGTATTCTACATCGTAGCGTGCTGCTCGCGGCAAATCGGCCGTGCGTCCGCCCCTGAGTCGGTTCTCGGCTCCGGCCAGCACGTTCGTTGCCGAACGATCTCGGCGCTCGGGTACCATCGCTCGCGCGCTTGACCGACCAGATACAGCGAACCGGTGACGAGTATCTGATCGTCCGGTTGAGCCACGCGAAGGGCAATGTCGAGGGCATCCTCGACGCGCCGGATGGGTACAGCGGTAACGCCGTGTTGCTCGAACAGCCGCGCGAGCTCGAGCGGATCAGCAGCCGTCCGGAGCGTCGCTTCGGGAGCCGTCGTCAGCACCACATCTGCGTACTCGGCGAGCAGGGCTGCCATTTCGCTAGCATCGTGGCCATCCAGGACACCGAAGACGACGATGCGACGGACTGGTTTTGGAAGATCGTTTAGGGCAGCGAGCAGCGCACCGAGCTTTTGTGGGTTGTGCGCCCCGTCGAGGATGACCATTGGCTGCTCTTGCACGATCTCGAAACGACCCGGGAAACGCGTGGCAGCGAGCCCGTCTGCGATCGCCGGACCGGCGCGGTCTTGTGGCCAGCCGAGGGCGTGGATCGCGGCGATGGCGAGCGCCGCGTTCTGCGCCTGAAATCGCCCGCTCAGCCCGAGGCGGTAGCGGGCCCCGATACGGGAGTCGATCAGAAGCGTCGAGTCCCTTTCGACGCGTACAGTGAAATCGTGGCCCTCCCGCACGGTTCGGAGCGGGGCACCGAGCTTCCTCGCTTCTTCGACGATGATCGCGAGGAGTTCGGGATCGTTGACGCCGGTGACGACCGGGCGACCAGGTTTGATGATGCCCGCCTTGTGCCAGGCGATATCGCGAATCGTCGGACCGAGCGTGCGGATATGGTCGAGTCCAACGGTCGTGATGACGGCGACTTCCGGAAGCACGACGTTTGTCAGGTCGAATCGCCCACCGACGCCGACTTCGACGACAGCGAAGTCGACAGCTTCTTGACGGAACGCGTGGAAGACGAGCGCAGTCCAGAACTCGCCGTAGGTCAGGGGTTGCTCGCCCCGTGCGGTCCACGCACGAACGGCTTCATCGAGTTCCGCGACAGAGTCCGCGAAGCGATCGGGCGCAATGAGCGCACCACCGATCTGGAGCTTCTCGGTTTCGACCTGGAGGTACGGAGAGATGTGCAAGCCGACCCGCAGGCCCGCCGCATGCAGGATACTGGCGATGAAGGCGCTAGTCGAGCCCTTCCCGGACGTTCCGGTCACGTGAATCACCGGGTAGGCTCGATGCGGATCCCCGAGAAAATGCAGGAACGCGCGCAAGCGCTCGAGTCGCTGCTGAGCACGTTCCCGCACGACCTCAGGCGGCGTTCCAGGTGGGGGACCGGGCGGAGCCTGAATGAGAGCGCGGAGGTAGGCCACTGCCCAGCGGTACCGCGGATCGAGGTATGACTGCTCGCACATTGCTCATCGAGTCCTTTTTGTGTTGTCCGCTACACTACCATCGATGGTAGCGTGGGTGATTCTAACGCGAGCGATGGCGCGACCACAGTTTTGCAACATGCCGATATGGCGATTGTTCGCGAGTGCAGCGGTCGGATCGAGCATCGCTGCAGGGTTTTCGATCGGAACGCTCCTCTTCGCTGTCCGGTTCCTGCCTGGGGTACGAACCCCAACATTTTTGCCAGCGTTACATGGACACGTGCAAGTGTTTGCCTTCGCTGTGTTGATGACGATCGGGGTACTCTACTCGTTCCTGCCTCGCTTGTGGGGATGCCCGGTTCCACCAGCCTGGCGTGCTTGGACAGCGTTCGCGCTCTTGTTCGGCGGGCTCCTGATCGTCCTCGTGGGCGTTATCACTGCGGTGCGCTCGCTCCTGGCGTTCGGTTCGGTTGCGGAGGTGACAGGTGCTGTCTTCGTCGTAGGCGAGTTCGCGAGCCTGCTGTACCGGCGTGGAGAGTCGCGAAAAGGCAACGATCCGGCGCTCATCACTGCGCTCGGGTCCGCGGCCCTCGCGCTGCCGCTCGCCTACTCGGTTTCGCTGTTGCCAACCTGGCAGCTTTCGCCAGCCGGTGTGCAGGCCTCCTATGTACTGGCGTTCTACGGGGTGCTGGTTCCCGTAGCCCTCGCCATGTCTGGTCGGTTGTTTCCGCTCTACTTTCGCACGCGGCTTCCCGCCCGGCGAAGTCTTGCCCTTTGGATCGCGCTTGAGGTTGTGGGGCTCTATGTTCGGCTCGGCGGCGTCGCATTCGCATGGAACGGTGGCGTACGATTGGGTTGCGCGTTGCAGGCTACGGGTATTCTGGGAGCGATCGTGGCACTACGGATGCTCGAACCGCGCGAGAAGCGCGCCGCTTCAGCACGCGTCTTGTGGCGTGACCCGACTGCCTGGCTGGTGCACATCGCCTATCTAAGCCTCGCGTTGTGTGCACTGGCGCTCCTGCGAGCAGTCTGGCCAGGCTGGATGCCGCCCCAGTCGCTCGAGTGGCATCTCCTGGGTGTCGGCTACGTAACCTGCTTGATCGCTGGGGTCGGCGCACATCTCCTTCCGGGATTCGCCCGGCAGCGACCACGATCGCAGTACGCGAGTTGGGTCGTGCTGATATCGTTGACGGGAGCGCTCGTGCTGCGCCTTTGGGCCGTTCTCGCTCGTGGCAGCAGTGTTGCGGTGAGCGGTGCAGCAGCCGGGGTACTCGGTCTGGCAGCGATGGTGGTCTTCGCATGGAATGCGGGCTTGAGTAGCCTGCGTCAGCTGACGAAGTAGGGGACCGACGTGTTACGATACGAATGCGTTGCGAAATGCTGGCGGGCTCACCGCGAGTAGAGGGGCCGAGGACGATGAGCCAGTTAACTTACGAGCAGATCATCGAGGCGCTTCGCCCAGTACAGGATCCCGAGCTCCGTCGCAGCCTCGTCGAGCTCGGCATGATCAAGGACGTGGCGATCGATGGCTCGACGGTGCGCGTGCAAGTCGAGCTCACGACTCCAGCTTGTCCGCTCCGCGAGCGGATCCGGGGTGACGTAGAACAGGCGTTGCGGGCGTTGCCCGGAGTCGAGCAAGTCGAAGTCGCGTTCTCCGCGCGGGTCCGTGCTGCCGGAACTGGCCTTCCCGATCGACAACCGATCCCTGGTGTCATGAACACGATCGCTGTGGCGAGCGGTAAGGGTGGGGTCGGAAAGTCGACAGTTGCGGTCAACCTCGCCGTTGCCCTGGCCCAGGAAGGGGCGAAGGTTGGTCTCCTCGATGCGGATGTATACGGACCGAGCATCCCGTTGATGCTGGGGGCTGATGAGCAGCCTGGTCTGGCGGACAACAAGATCATTCCGGGTCGTGCCTACGGTCTCGCGGTGATGTCGGTGGGGTACATCCTCGATCCGGAGAAGGCGCTGATCTGGCGCGGGCCGCTGGTCTCGCAGCTGATCCGCCAGTTCCTCAGCGACGTGCAATGGGGTGAACTCGACTATCTCGTCATCGACCTTCCGCCCGGGACGGGGGACGTCCAGCTGACGCTGGTGCAAACGATTCCGCTTTCGGGCGCGATCATCGTCACGACACCGCAGGACGTCGCGCTGGCGGATGCGATCAAAGGGCTCCAGATGTTCCGCGAGGTCAAGACGCCCGTGCTGGGGATCGTCGAGAATATGAGTTACTTCGTCTGTCCGCACTGCGGTCACCGGGTCGACATCTTCGGTTCGGGAGGTGGCGAACGGGTGGCCAACACCTACGGTGTTCCGCTGCTGGGCCAGATCCCGATCGATCCGGCTGTACGCGAGGGAGGCGACACCGGTCGCCCAATCGTGGTGAGTCACCCGGGTTCGCCGACGGCGCTCGCCTTCCGGGAGGCCGCTCGTCAGGCGGCTGCTCGGCTGTCGGTCGAGGCAGCGAAGAAACCGCGGAAGCCCACACTTCTCCTCCGGCCGAATCGCTGACTCGTCCGAGAAGGGACGGGCGTCGACTCGTCTGCTACCATGCGCGCAGGAAGGGGAGGGTATGCAGCGCTGTCACCACTGCGGAGGACAGGTTCCCGGCGGTGCGCGGTTCTGCCCCTGGTGCGGAACGCCGACAGGAAGCGGGGTACGGCCAGCTCGGCGCCGAGTGGTGGTCACCGGCGTCGGTGCGGTGACGCCGCTGGGCCTGACGGCGGAGGAAACCTGGCAGCGTATCCTCCGCGGCGAGTCCGGTGTGCGACGGATCGAGCGCTTCGATGCGAGCGACCTTCCGGTGCAGATCGCTGCCGAGGTGCGAGATTTCCGGCTCGGTGACTGGGTGGACCCGAAGACGGCTCGGCAAATGGCGATGTTCAGTCAGTACGCACTCGAGGCTGGCGGGCAAGCTGTCCGCGATGCAGGACTGACTCCGGACGCCTTCGATCCGGCCCGTGCGGCGGTCGTCATCGGTACGGGGGCCGGCGGCATGGCGACGATCCTGGAAACGCAGGAGATCGCACAGCGGCGGGGCCTAATGCGGATTTCCCCGCACTTCATGACGACCTTCCCGCACAACATGCCAGCCTACCATCTCGCGCAAGCGTTTCGGTGCATCGGACCGAGTCTCACGGTCTCGACCGCCTGCGCCACCGGTGGACAGGCGATCGGGGAAGCGGCGGAGATGATTCGTTCCGGTGCTGCTGATCTCGCACTGGCTGGCGGAACGGAGTACTGCGTCTTCCCGCTCTTCATCGCGAGCTTCGCGGTACAGCGGGCGGCCTCGACCTGGAACGATCGTCCGGAGGAGGCGAGCCGACCGTTCGATGCCGAGCGGCACGGCTTCGTCGTGGGGGAAGGCGCTGGTATCGTCGTCCTCGAGAGTCTCGAGCATGCCCAGGCTCGTGGTGCGCGCATTTACGCTGAATTGCTCGGCTATGCCTCGAGTAATGATGGGTACCACCCCATCGCACCGGATCCGGAAGGGAGCGGTGCAGCCCGGGCGATCCGGGCAGCGCTGGCTGATGCCGGGGTACGTCCGGAGGACGTCGATTACATCAATGCGCATGCCGCATCAACGCCGCTGGGTGACCGAGCAGAAACGGTCGCGATCAAGGCGGTGTTCGGCGAGCATGCGTACCGGATTCCGATCAGTTCGACGAAGTCGATGATCGGCCATCTCATGGGTGCGGCTGGAGCAGTGGAGTCGATCGTGACGATCTTGAGTATCCGGGATGGGGTCATCCATCCGACCCGGAACTACACGTTCCGGGATCCGGAATGCGATTTGGACTATGTTCCCGAAGGGGCACGATACCACCGGATTCGGGTCGCATTGAAGAATTCGTTCGGGCTCGGTGGGCAGAATTGCTGTCTCGTCTTCGCGGCATGGGAGGAGCGCGAGGAGGGCTCGCGCGATTAGGGAGGGCGATGCATGCCGAAGCACTACGCGCCGGTGAGTGGGCTCGAATTGCCACGTTTCGCTGGCATCCGTACGTTCGCCCGGTTGCCGTACGTCCGCGAACTCGATGGAGTCGATGTCGCCGTCGTCGGCGTGCCGTTCGATACGGGTGTCACCTATCGAGTCGGAGCACGGTTCGGTCCGGCTGCGGTCCGAGAGATGTCCGCGATGCTCCGGTCGTATCATCCAGCCCTGGACGTCGATGTGTACGAGGTGCTTTCGGTCGTCGATTATGGCGATCTACCGGTCGTACCTGGCTACATCGAGGACAGCTATGCGGCGATCGAACGGGGGCTGCAACCGATCCTGGAGCGGAATGTCGTGCCGTTCGTGATCGGCGGCGATCATTCCATTACGCTGGCGGAACTGCGGGCGGTGGCAGCCCGGTATGGCCCGGTCGGGTTCGTGCAGTTCGATTCGCACACCGATACCTGGGACGAGTACTGGGGAAAGAAATACACGCACGGGACACCGTTCCGGCGAGCGGTCGAGGAGGGACTCATCGATACGCGCCGGGCGATCCAGATCGGGATGCGCGGATCGCTCTATGGTCCGGCGGATCTCGACCAGTCCCGGGAACTCGGCTTCGAGGTGTGGACGGCTGACGATATGCGGCGCACTGGGCTCGGTGCGGTTATCGAGGCCGTGCGTCGTCGAGTGGGACGTGGTCCGGTCTTCGTCAGTTTCGACATCGACTTTCTTGACCCCGTCTACGCACCGGGGACGGGAACGCCCGAAGTCGGCGGCTTTACGACGCGAGAGGCACAGGAGTTGCTGCGGGGCTTGGTCGGCGTCGACATCGTCGCAGTCGATCTCGTTGAAGTCCTCCCGGCGCACGACGTGAGCGGCGTGACTGCACTGGCTGCAGCGAATCTCCTGTTCGAGCTCCTCGCTGTGCTCGCCTTCAACCGGCGGAGTGCTGGAGTAGACTGAGACGATCGTCTGGACCTCTTCCGCGCCGGTCGGCGCCGTGCGCTCGATGCAGAAATGGGGTAAGTCGCTGTGTCGGAGGGATCACAGGGTATCCCCTGGCGGCCGCGGTTCAGTGGGCTGCGGACGTTCGCTCGCTTCCCGCACACCACCGCACTGGAAGGTGTCGATATCGCGCTGGTGGGGCTTCCGTTCGACAGCGGGGTCACCTATCGTCCAGGTGCACGCTTCGGACCAGCGGCGATCCGCGAGCACTCGTCGCGGATCGAGTATTTCCATCCGGTGCTCGACATCGATGTCACCGACTATGTCTCCGTGATCGACTATGGCGATGCACCGGTCGTCCCGATGGAGACGGAGACAACCTACCACTATATCACGACGACCTTGGAGCCACTTGTCAGGTGCGGTATCGTGCCGATCGGTCTGGGTGGTGACCACTCCGTGTCGTTACCGGAACTGCGGGCGGTCGCTGGTCGGTACGGACCGGTGGCGCTGGTGCATTTCGATGCCCACGTCGATACCTGGGATACGATCTGGGGAACGCGGTACAACCACGGTACACCGTTCCGGCGAGCGGTCGAGGAGGGGCTGATCGATCCGGAGCGATCGATCCAGATCGGTATCCGGGGACCGCTGGGTGAGCGAGCCGAGCTTGACCAGTCGCGTGAGCTCGGCTTCGAAGTCTGGACCGCGCGCCAGGTTCGTCAGGCTGGTACGAGTCAAGTTCTGGCCGCCATCTGGCGGCGAGTCGGGACCTCTCCGGTTTTCCTGAGCTTCGATATCGACTTTCTCGATCCGGTCTTCGCACCGGGAACGGGGACGCCCGAAGTCGGCGGGTTCACGACGTGGGAGGCACAGGAATTTCTCTGGGGACTGGTGGGCCTTCCGATCGTCGCTGCCGATCTCGTCGAGGTCCTGCCGGACCGCGATCCGACCGGTGTGACTGCACTCATCGCGGCGAATCTCGTCTTCGATCTGATCGCGGTCATCGCAGCCACCAGGAAGGAGCAACGCCATGGCGCAGCCGATCGCGCCGAGTGAACATCTCCTCTTCGGTCGCGTACCGAAGCGAGCTGCTCAGGTTCGCCCCACGGTGCCGATCGCGTTTCCGCTGAAGGAGGGACAACTCCTCCAGATCACCGATGTGCAGGGTAAGCAAGTGGCCGATATGGTCGCGTTCAACATGCATGATGTTCGGGAGTACCTCTCTCCGTCCCATACCCGTGCCATCAACAACTCGCTCGTTATCGTGCAGGGAATGACCCTCTACAGCAATCGACGCAATCCGATGCTCGTCCTGCTCGAGGATACGGTGGGGCGGCATGATGTGCTCTTTCCAGCGTGTGACCGGCGCGGCTACCTCGAGGATTACGGGATTCCCGATCATCCGAACTGCAAGGATAATTTCGTGAATGTGCTGGCTGAATATGGAATCGGTGAGGACGATCTTCCTGATCCCGTCCACTGGTTCATGCACGTCGGTATCGTCGCGAAAGGCCGTTTCGAGATTCGTGAGCCGCTTTCCGAGCGGAACGACTACGTGCTGCTCCGCGCGTTGACCGACTTGATCGTGGCAGTCTCGGCCTGCCCGCAAGATCAGAATGCCTGCAATGCGTTCAACCCGACCGATATCCTGGTGCGCGTGTACGACTGAGCTCGGTTCCGGGTGGCGCTCCTCAGGCGATGAAGGAGCGAAAGGTGAGTGGTAGTTCCTCGGCCGGCGGAATGTCGATCACCGCGCCTTCGACACTGACCTCGAGCGTTTTCGGATCGACGACAACGCGCGGTGATGCGGTGTTATACCGCATGGCTGCCTTGAAGGTGCGACGGGTGTCGCGTACGGGAACCGCGCGTCGCTGGAGTCCGAACCGCTCGAAGCGCTGCGCTGCGGCCGCCACCGGAGCCACGAAGGCGAGAGACAGTGCCGCTGGCGCGCGGCCGAGCCCACCGAACATGGGACGGTAGATCAGCGGTTGGCTCCAGCGGGTCGAGCCCATCCCGTCTCCGACCGGTGCCCAGGCGACGAAACCGCCCTTGATGACGGCAGTCGGCTTCGCGCCGAAAAAGGCGGGATGCCAGAGCACGATATCGGCCAGTTTGCCTGGTTCGAGGCTGCCGACTTCATGGTCGAGCCCGTGCGCGATCGCGGGGTTGATCGTGTATTTGGCGAGGTATTGGAGGATACGCGGGTTGTCGTCTCCTTCGCCCGTTACCGGGTCGAAGCCCCCACCACGAACTTCCTTCATGCGGTGCGCGAGCTGCCAAGTGCGCGTGATCACTTCTCCGATCCGTCCCATTCCCTGCGAGTCCGAAGACATGATCGCGATCGCTCCGAGGTCATGCAGCACGTCCTCGGCAGCGATCGTCGAGGCGCGGACGCGGTCACGGGCCGCGGCGACATCCGTCGGAATGCTGAGCGAGAGACGGTGGACCGCGACGATCATGTCGAAGAGCTCGGCCGTACTGTTTCGAGCGTAGGGAATGGTCGGACTGGTCGAGGAGCCGATGATGTTCGGTTCCGACACGATCTCGAGGACGTTCGGGGCGTGTCCGCCGCCGGATCCCTCGACGTGGTAGGCGTGGATCGAGCGACCAGCGATCGCAGCGATCGTCTCGCGTAGCGAGCCTGCTTCGTTGAGGCCGTCGGTATGGAGCGCGACTTGGACACCAGCTCGATCAGCGACCGTGAGGCAGGCATCGATGACTGCCGGAAACGCGCCGACGTCTTCGTGCACCTTGAATCCGGCGCAGCCCGCTTCGAGATGCTCGACGAGTTGCGCGGTGTCGGAGGATCCACGGCCGAGCACAGCGAGATTGAGCGGAATCGCCTCGAACGCTTCGAACAGGTGGCGCAGGTTCGTCACCGGATTGACGCCGAGGTCCCAGACACCACCGGAACCCTGCGCGACCAGTGTCGTGATCCCCGCACTCAATGCTGCCGCAACGACGCTGGTGGAGGAGAGATGGACGTGCGCATCGACCGCTCCCGGTGTAGCGATCAGTCCTTCGGCGGGAATGATGCCGGTGGCGTTGCTGATCAGGACGTCGATATCGTCCATCACATCCGGATTCCCAGCGCGGCCAATGGCGACGATTCGTCCGTCCTTGATGCCGATGTTGCTCTTGAAGATGCCGAGGACCGGATCCATCACGATCACGTTCGTGATCACCAGGTCGAGCTTGCTCGGACCATGGTCACGGCCGGCCAGCATCCCGTCTCGGACTGGGCGTCCGAACCCGACGAGCGGTTCGAAGCCGGGCAGCGTGTCATCGCGTTCGATGCGGGCATAGAGGTTCGTGTCAGCCAGCCGAACCCGGTCACCACTCGTTGGTCCGTACCAAGAAGCGTAATCCTGGCGGGAGATACGGATCGGCATCTCCGTTCCTCACTCCTCGGGCTCGTGGCAGAAGCCACGCGTGAGCAGTTCCTGGAGGGCGCCCGAAGGGTCGGTCGCATCGAGCGGCCCGTCGACGATACCGTGAAAGCCGCGCACGACGCGGCGTCCCCCGATCGGTACCACGGGTACCTGGACTGTTTCACCAGGTCCGATCCGGATCGCCCAGCCGACCGGGAGATCGGGCCGCATCCCGTACGCTTTGCGCCGGTCGAAGCAGAGGGCAGGGTTCGCTTCGAAAACGTGGAAATGGGCAGTGAGATGGACCGGGACGGAGCCGCGGTTGGTGATCCGGATCGTGCGAGCGGGCAGCCCCGCATTGAGTTCGATTTCACCGTCGCCCGGGAGGACGGCTCCTGGCGGAAGTTCCTCTGGTCTCATCGGATCGGGTTCCTCACGGTCACCAGGCGGGTGCCATCCGGGAACAACGCATCGATGTAGAGGACAGTCAGCATCTCGGCGACTCCTGGCAGCACGTCGTCGCGTGTCAAGAGCGACGTGGCATGTGCGACGACTTCCTCGTACGAGCGGCCCGCTCGTGCCTCCAGAAAGACTTCATCGCAAATCAGTGCAGCAGCTTCGGCGTAATTGAGTTTGACACCACGAGCGCGATAGCGCCGGGCCAACTCGGCGAGGTTGAAAACGGTCAGACGGTCCAGTTCTTTCGGCGTCAGATACATCCGTCGTGCTCTGCTTCCGGCGAACGGGCCGACGTCCGGACAGCTGCCTCTTGCTCTGCCGCCTCTGGGGAAGGAATCTCCAGGCGGGTGCGATAGGGAATGCGGTACTGGCGAAGCAGGTTCGAAACGTTGACGCTCCGGTAGGCACTGGGTAGCCGAGGAAATTCATGCGGCGACAGCGCGAGCCGAGTCGGCAAGTACCGTCCGAGCCGACCGGAACGGATGGCTTCGGCGAGGAGATCGAGGTCGGCCCGGCCAGGTACGTCCTCGATCCAGAGATCAGGCGGTCCGCTGAAGGGATCGCGATCGAGCCAAATGTACAACCTGCGCTGCGACACGGCTTTCTTCCTGGAAGAAATGGGCGACTGGTCGTTCACCGTCATGAGGTGAAGGGTATCCACGTATCCGCGGCCGGGAGACGGTGGTCGTCCGTGGAAGCTGGTTGTAAGCGGAGCAGTGCCTCGATATCGACGCGGCGATACAAGCGTTCGCGGCCGATGCCCCGACGGTAACTCCGAATACGGCCACGACTGGCATAGGCATAGAGCGTTTCTCGCTTCACACCGAGCAGGGCAGCCGCTTCTTGAGCCGTGAGATATTCGACACCGTCGATTTCGATCATCGCTCGCTCCCGTCTCGATCCCGCAGCTGTGCAGTATACCCGGTAGAATCGAGTATCGTCCATCGTCGCTGAGCATGAAGCCATCGGCGCTGTGCACGAACACAGTGCTTCGTTCGGCATGGGTGATGACGTGAGCATATACTCGGTTGCGTGGCCTCGACTCCTTCAGTTGCTAACGAGACTGTCGCGGATTGGGGACGATCTGCACAACGCAATCACCGTGTGGTATCATTTGCGAGTGTGCCGGCACGGTGGCGCGTGCCAATCTCGGTACCGAAGGGGTGTGAGGCCAGGTGGCGAAGTCGGTTCATGTCGAGCTGCGCGAGAACGAAAGCTTCGATGCGCTCCTCAAGCGGTTCACGAAGGAACTGCAGAAGGCCGGTGTACTCCGTGACTACCGGGCTAAGCGGCATTACGTGAGCAAGTCGGAGCAGCGTCGTGCGAAGATCCGCAAGGCGGAGCACCGCCGACGGCGCAAGCTCGCGAAGCTCGCCAAGAAGGGTCAGCTCGGACTCTGATCGTGCGGCCGGCGAAGTCGGGCACCAAGGAGCCGGGCCAGGCGACTCTTCGTGCTCTGACTGAACGAACGTGGCTGTTGCCACTCGCGACAGCCACGTTCCTGCTTTTTGTCGCTGGCTCGATCCTCTTCATCGCGGTCCTTCGCTTTCCCCCGTGGGTCATCGCTTTTTTGCTCCCCCCGTCGTTTGTCCTGACGGTGAGCGCGCTCGCTGTGGCGCTCGCCGACTTGCTCGAGCGTCCTCGCGACGAGTTCCGGTTCGGGGCACGCATGGTTTGGGTTGTGCTGATCGCGCTTTTCAACGTCCTCGCGTTCTTGCCGTACTGGCTCTGCGTCGCTCGCCACCCGTGGCGAGGTCACCCTGCGGGTGAACGTCCCTCGCTGAGTGAGCGCAGCCGTGTCTGAAGCTCGGTAACGATCCCTTGCACTTCGGCTGCTGCTGCCCGCTCCTCGATCGCGCTCGCCAGTCGATCGAAGAGGGCATCGATCGTCGTCCGTTCTTCAGGGCTGACTGCATCGCGGATGCGTTCCCAGCTGGTGCGCGCTCGGGTAACCGCGTTCCGTGCAGCCTCGTATTCGGCCGGTTGGAGCACTTCCCCATCGCGGACAGACTCGTCGGTGTAGAGAGAGACAGCGAGGACGTCGAGTTCTGCGACGATTTGCGACGCAGCTGTTCTCACGTCGGAGGACGCTGTCGAGGGCGCACGGAATCGGAGCCACCCAGCCACGACGATCGCGACGAGGACGATCGCCGCAGCCAGTATGGCGACTGGAAGCCACGCCGGGCGTCGCCGGTGGGGGCGAACGACAGCCACGCGACCACCTCACAGGCGAGCCAGCTGACCGACCAGGAGGCAACCCGCTTCTCCGCAGGGCAGCTCCTGATCGAACCCGACTGGACGGTCGAAGAGAAGACAGCGAGAACCGATAATGGCACAGGCGCAACCGTGAGCAGGTTGACGCGGCCAACTGGCAGACTTCCCGTCCAGTGCGCGACAGGAGCCGTCGAGGGCATGGAAGCAAATGGCTCCGTGGCAGTCGATCACGACGATCGGCCGCCGCTCGCGGCGCAGCGGGCCGATGCCACTCCGAACCACGGCCGTGAAGACACGATAGTAGGGATTCTCGAACTGCAAGCGCACGTCTTCCTCAGCTACACCGAGTGCTCGTGCAGCGAGTCGCTGAGCCGTTTCGCGGTCGACGACAGCGGTGAGGGAGAGCGGTGCGGCTGCGTCGAGTGCGAGCGCGCGAATGCGCGAGGCCTGACGTTCGGGTATCGGCTCGACGACCACTTGCACGCTTCCGGAGACAGCCCCGTAGGCGATCAGGCGCTGCTCGACTCGCTCGACCGCAGCCAGCAATTCCGAGCCCGAGCGTACGTGCACTTCTTCGATGAGGCTCAACGGAGTCGTCGCAGCACCGACCGCGGCGATCACCTCGGCATGTGGTGCGATGACGACGTCGAGCCCGAGACGCTCGGCGAGTAGCGGTGCGATGACGCCCGCACCACCGCCCAACCCGATGAGCTGGGGCTGATGGAGTCCGTACTCGCGGAGGAGCCCCTGGGCGAGAGGGATCAAGGCATCGATCGCGCGCGCCAGCACCTCACGCGCGAGCTGATCGGCGTTGCATCCGAACGACTGCGCGACTGCTTGAAATGCTGCGCGAGCACGTTCCCGGTCACCGTAGGCATAGTCCGACGGAGGGAGCAGCCCGAGCGCGTTGGCTGCATCCGTCAGCGTGAGGGCAGCCCGCTGCCCGCGAGCGTCCCGCACCACGACGTAGTGGGGATCGTCTCCTTCTTGGGGTGCGATCGTTTCCCAGGTGAACGGGGGTTCGAGCTCGGTGGCGAAACTCACGTACGGAAGGCCTGCGATGTGTGCGCTCCGTGGTCCGACACCGCTGACTCGACCGCGCTCGATACGGAAAAGCGACCCGCCCCCGATTCCCGCCACGTGGACGTCGACCGAGCGGAGGCATGTCGGGTGCTGCATGATCCGGACGTACCGCAGCGCTGGGCGTCCGTCACGGATGACGCCGATATTCGTGCTCGTTCCGCCGACTTCCACGAAAAGGGCATCCACAGTCGGCCGCGTTCGGAGTGCACCAGCAACGCTCGCTGCCGGTCCAGAAAGCATACTGGCGGCCGGGAGCGTCGCCAGCTGGTCGATCGGCACCACACTGAGATCCCCAGTCAGTACCATCGCCGGCGCAGCGATGCCTGCTTCTGCCAGCGCACTCCGGACCCAGGCCGTCGTCTCCTGCATACGCGGCAAGATGCTCGCGTTGACCGCCGCGGTGAGGGTCCGGACTTCGAGCCCGTAGAGTCCGGTGAGTTGATGACCGGCTGTCGCTGGGAGGCCGAGTTTCCCAGCCACGGCCAGAGCAAGTTCCTCCGGCTGTGCGTCTTCGACGGCATACGCAGCGGAGATCGCGACAGCACGAGCACCGGCTGCAACGAGACCGCGGAGTGCTCGTTCGATGCTCTGCTCGCTGCACTCTTCTCGGTCCAAGTAGGCGTGGTGCAGCTGGAGCGTGTGGCCCGGTGCGAGCTCGATCCGCTCCAAGCGCGTGCGTCGTTGCGTTTGACGGCGCTCGCGCCGGGGACCGATGGCGAGAATACCGACCGGTACGACGTCGCCCTCGAGCAGGGCATTGACTGCCTGGGTTGTGCTGAACGTGACCAGACCCACCTCCTCGGCAGTGAATCGGCCGGTGGCGAGGAGAGCGCGGAGCGCCGCGATGGCCCCGGCGGCAACGCCCTGCTCGGCACGGTGTGTGGTGGGTACCGCTGCCCGCGCGATCAGTTCGCCCGAGCGTGGGTCCACCGCTGCTGCCTTGGTGAAGGTCCCTCCGACGTCGATACCGATTCGGATCACTCCGCTCCCTCCCTCTACTTGGAGACCTGGATTGCTCGGCTTACCGCTGCGCTGCGGTACCATGTCCAGCCAGCCCACACCCACGCTGCACTATATGCCAGAACGAGCGCAGCCTGTGCGATCAGCACCTCGCGAGTCGGGTGAAGGCCGAGGAGATCGGTCAGCACGCGATCGAGCGTGGGGAGCTCGACGACCGTGATCGGCAGATAACCGAGCATCTGAAGCTCCCAGACCGCGTGCCCGAGTATGGCGACCGACAGCAGCATGATGACGACGACAGCTGCGGAGAGGAATGCCCGCAACGGCAATCGGGCACCGAGCGCGATGACTGCCCATCCGATGGCGAGGAGCAGCCCGGCAGCGAGCAGAACACCGAGCACGATCCAGAATTCCAGTCGCCGGGCCATCAGGACGAGGGACTGGTAGAGTACGGCTGTTTCGGCACCCTCACGATAGACAGCGGTAAAGCCGAGCAACGCCACTGCTGACGCCTTGCCGGTCGCGACCGCCTCCCACGCGTGGGCTCGAAGGTATTCCATCCAGCGCCGCGTGTCGATTCGACGCAGGAGCCAGAGGCTGATCGAAATCATGAGGAGCACCGCCAGGAGTGACATCGCGATTTCCAGAATCTCACGCCCGATCGGCATCACCCGCAGGACGACCACCAGCAGGACCCAGGTCGCCAGGGTCGCCGGCAGTGCGAGGAGCACGCCGATCCAGAGCGGACGGCGCAAGCTGGGATGGTGGACGCCGAGATAACCCAGCAGGGCGGCGATGACGAGGATCGCTTCGATCCCTTCACGGAACAGGATGGAAAAGGAGGCGAGCGTGACGAAGAGCGGGGCGGCGATACCTGGACCACCGACCACCCGCTCCACTTCCACCAGTCCGCTCTCGATATCCATGAGAATGCGGTCGATTTCCTCGACTGGCGCGCCCTCCTCGATGAGCTGCCGCCACTCGGCGAATTTCACTTCCATCGTGAACGTGAAGGTCGGATCGGCGACGCGGAGCGGAATCTCGACGAGTTCGAAGTGATCGAGGTAGGCCTGCCGCGCCAGGCGCAGGGCACGCTCGCGGTCTCCTGCACGGTACGCATCACGACTCTGCTGCATAAGTGTGCGGAGCGCAGCCAGCTCGTCGCGCACGGCGACTGCCGGCGCCTGCGCTTGGGCGTGAGTCGCTCTCGGCAGCATGACCAGCGCGAGCAGTGTGACTGCGAACACGAGCAGGTTAACGAGTCGTACCCAGCGTGGTGCGGCGAACGTCACTGCAAGACCTCCTCGACTTCGACGAGTCCGCTCTTCACCTTGTCGATCAACCGGGACACTTCATCGACCGGGCGACCGTCGCGAATCGCATCGCGAACGGCCTTAAAGTCGAGTTCGAGGCGCTCGACCAGTTCGCGATGACCGGCATCGAGGAGCGGTGCCTCGAGGTGCTCGAATCCTTCGAGGTAGGCGTTCGCAGCCTGCTCGTAGGCTCCCTCGGCGTCACCCTGCCTGTAGCGTTCGAGCGCTTCGTCCAGCATCGCCTGAATCTCGGCGATCTGGTCGCTGACCGACGTTGCTTGCGGCGCGCTGATCCCGTAGGCGAGCCGGAGTTCAGCGGCGAGGTGCTGGAGTCGCTCGCGGATCGTATCGATGACGGTGAAGGCGGCACCGGCTTCATCGTGGAACTGCGCGAGTGCGCTGGCCTCGAGCGCCTCCAGATCCTCCCGTGCCTCGGTCGCCGCTTCTTTCCCCGTTTCTGGAGCGGCTGTGACCGCGTCCGGTAGCTCGCTTTGCAGCACTTGGAAAAAGCCCCACGCGTCCTGAAACTCTTCGACGTTGACGAGCTGACCGTTTTCGACCGCCTCGGCGAGTTCCGTCGCGACCGACTCGGCGAGCGTTGCGAGCGCAGCAGCCTGGAGCGACGATCGATCGTCACCGGACTGTAGGATCGTCGCGATCGCCTCGCGGACTGCCTGTTGCGCAGCCTCGTTGGCTCGGCCCGCGTCCGCGGACTGCTCCCGTGCGGCCTGGAGGTATGCGTCGAGTGGCTCGTGGATCGAAGTCAACCCGCGTTCGGCGAGCGCCGACTCGATCGAGGCCCAGTGCTCGGCGGTCGGGTGTGCCGCATGCGCTTGGGCCAGTGTCCAGTTGCCCCGATCGAGGTTCGCGCGGCTCGCTTCGAGGTGTCCGAGCATTTCGTAGAGTGTCGCGACGAGGTCGGCGTCGTCCTGGATCGCGGTCGCATGTTCCCCGTGGGGGTCGGGTGTCGCGACCGTCGTCGGAGTCGTTCCTGCTCCGGCAGCTGGCTGGGTCGGAGTCGGTTCCGCTTCCGGCGACTGGCTGCAAGCCAGAAAGAAGAGTGCAGTAGCGAGCACGAGCGTCAGCGACACGACGCGCTGAACCGGGAACCAGCGAGTCGGCACGTTCCTCTCCTCCCTCATACCCGGATCGTCTGACGTCACCCTCGTGTTTTCCCGATCCAGTCGCCGGCGAGCAAACCCGAGTAAAACAATCGGGATTCATTCTACGTGGACAGGAGAGGGGTGTCAAGCGGTAAGAGCGTGGATCTGACGATTGCGGCACGCGGTGAGCGGAAGACGGGCAGTCACTGCACGGAGCTGGCGCTTCGATGGCAAGCGAGAAGTTCTCGTTCCGGACGCGAGCATGACCGTCGGATCCGGTCGGATTCACGCTCATCGACGACAGCGACGAGGCAGTCCGGTTGTGCTGGACGGGCAGCATCTAGTCGGATGGGGAGCGACGCAGCCATTCCACTGAACCTGCATCGCTCCCCGCATCCGTTGCGCTCCGTCGTTCTCGCCTGGGTGCGTCAGACGGGCCAGGTTTCCAATCGCCAGGCGCTATCCCAGAACAGCCATTCGTACCGCGAGGTGGTGATGAAATGTTCCCGAATGGGCAGACGCCTCGATTCGGGGAGATCGGTGACTACCTCGTCCATCACCGTGAGAACCGCGCGCACGACCTGCGCGTACTCCTCGGAGGCATAGGTATCGATCCATCGTTGATAGAGCGGATTGGGCGATCCGAGGCGCTCGAGATGCTTCCCCACCTCCCAATAGATCCAGTAGCAGGGCAGCACCGCACCGAGCAGTTCCTCGAACGGGCGTTCGTAAGCGACACGCAACAGGTACGAGGTGTAGGCGAGATTAGCCGGAGCATACGGCGTCGCCGCGACGTGCTCTTCGGTGAGCCCCCATTCCTGGAAGAAGCTCTCGTGGAGGGCTCGTTCGACCACGAGGGCGACCTTCGCGTGCTCGGCGAAGAGTTCGCACCAGTCCTGACGGGGAGCCTTGGCTGCGGCGATGGCGAGGCAGCGGGCGTAATCTTGCAAGTAGCGTGCATCCTGGAGGACGTAGAAGCGAAATGCCTCGACGGGCAATGTTCCGTCGGTGAGGCCCTCGACGAAGGGGTGAGCGAGAATAGCCGAGAAGATCGGATCGATGGCACGCCACAGTTCCTCGGTGAACCGGGTCATCGGATAACTCCTCTCTGTCGCTCAGACGGGCCAACCGGCTCGCGCGTAGACCATGTCCCAGAAGAGATACTCGTAGCGCGCCGTGGCGAAGAAAGCGGCCCGGATGGCTGGTCGCTCGGCATCGGTTACTCGCGCGCGCAGTTGCTCACCGAGCCACTCGACCTAGGCGGCGAACTGCGGGCTCGTCCAGTTCTCGATCCAGCGCGCGTAGGGCTCGGCCAGGCCCAGGGTAGCCCGGACGGTTGACCAGGCATCGTAGTACGCCTTTTCGCCTCCCCAGAGGACGGTCAGTGCCTCGGCAAGCGAGCCGGTGGCAGCGGTCGCGAGGAGGAACGAGGCGTAACCGAGACAGACTGGTGTCGGCTCGACATCCAGCGGGAGAGCGTTCGTGCGGGCGTAGTCCTCGAAGAGCGCCAGCTCATTGCGGAACGCCACGGCGGCGTCGAGCAGGCCACGCCGGAGTTCCTCATCCGGAGCACGGGCGATGAGGAAGGCTACGAAGCGGATGCCTGCCTGAACGAACAGATAGTCCTGTTGGACCCAAAAGTCGAACCGTTCACGCGACAGTTGCCCGGTCGCGAGTTCGCGAACGAACGGATGGTGGGTCATGGCTTGCCAGAGAGGCTGCGCTTCCTGCAGCAACTCGTCGAGCACAGTCGTCATGACACGAACCTCCTGCTTTCGGGCAGAGGACACCGCGACCGATCGGTTTCTGGTGGGGATTGTGGCAAGCGGTCACACGGCTGCGGCCCTCCCTTCGCTGGCATTACCCAGATCAGGTCGTACCGGTCGGCGGCGGAATCCTGAGCCGCCCTCTCAGCCCGGTTCACCCGAGCTCCCGGGGCACGCCGTCCTACCTGACACGCTACTCGTGCTATCGAGAATTGTCAAGGATCGGTTTTCCGGACCGGATCGCGCTGGTGGCGATGTACGCGGTGTCCCGAGCGCCGATCACCGTCGTGTCAGTGCCTGTTCTTGTCCGAGACCAGTGGGGAAACGGCCCTCGCTATACTAGGCTTCGGGAGCGGCTGCCCGGTTTCGCCGGTGCGTGACGGTGCCGTACCGGGGTTCGACGAACGGGGGAAACCGATGAAGGGGGTCGTGCTCGCGGGTGGCCTGGGAACGCGACTCTATCCGTTGACCTTCGCGACGAACAAGCACCTCCTTCCGGTCTACGATCAACCGATGATCTATTACCCGATCCAGACGCTCGTCCGTGCTGGGATCGACGAGATCATGGTCGTGACCGGAGGGCCACATGCGGGTGATTTCCTGCGCGTTCTCCGCAACGGGCGGCATCTCGGAGTGCGACACCTGGAGTACGCGTACCAGGAGGAAGAGCGCGGGATCGCTGACGCGCTGAGCTTGTGCGAGGAATTCGCCGATGGCGAACACATCTGTGTGATACTGGGTGACAATACGACTGACGCGGATATCCGACCTGCTGTCGAGAGTTTCACCGGTGGTGCCTTGATCTTCCTGGCTCGCGTGCCCGATCCGCACCGGTTCGGCTGCCCGGTTTTCGATCCGGACGATCCGACTCGGATCATCCGCATCGAAGAGAAGCCCAAGGAGCCGAAGAGCCCCTACGCGGTGACGGGCCTCTATCTCTACGATAGTCGCGTCTTCGATTTCATTCGCGAGCTGGAGCCGTCACCACGCGGCGAGCTGGAGATCACCGATGTCAATAACCGGTACCTGGAATTGGGACTCTTGCGTTGGGTCGAGCTCCAGGGGTTCTGGAGCGACGCCGGGACATTCGAAAGCTTGCACCGAGCCAACCGCTACTGGGCTGAGCGGCGGGGCTACCGCGATCCGGAACCGTTCGTCGCGCAGCCACCAGTCGGAGCAGCGAACCCGTAACGATTGACGTGCGGAGGAAGGATGTTCAAACGCGAAGCAGATCGCGCAGCAGCATTGATCAATCGAGCGCTCGAGGAGCTCGGCTACGGCAGCCGCGTCTTCGAGATGCGACCGATCCCGTTCCCCGGCGTGTGGGGAACGTCGACGACGGTCTGTTACCAGGTCGCCAACGAACAACTGTCCGAGGAACTCGAACAGGTCACGGCTGGCCTCTCGAAGAAGGAAGCGAAGCGCATCGTCCAGGCACGTGTGCGCGAGCGCGCCCAGGCGATCGCCGAGCAGCTCGCCAGCTGGCTCTCGACGCACGGTGACTTCGCCCGCGTGGAGGCCGTCAACGGATATGTGAATATCGTCTACGACACGGGACGCTTCGCCAACGAGGTGCTCCGCACGGTGCTCGTGACGGGGCGGGAGTTCGGGCGCGGCGCCCCGCGTGGCGAGCGGGTGATGGTGGAATATTCGCAGCCAAATACGCATAAGGCCTTCCACATCGGGCACTTGCGCAATGTGTGTCTGGGCAACGCTCTCAGCCGTATCTTGCGTTTCGCTGGCTTCGATGTCCTGGAGGCCAACTACATCGGCGATATCGGGTTGCACGTCATCAAGTGCCTCTGGTGCTACTTGCGGTTCCACCAGGGCGAAGAACCGCCGCGTGAGCAACGCGGCCGCTGGCTGGGCGAAATCTATGCCGAAGCTGATCGGCGCTTGAATTACCGGAACGACGTCGTCGAGCTCTTGAACGAAATCGCTCGCGACGATCAGGTCTTCGTCCAGGCGATCGATCGCCTGCTCAAGGAACTCTGGAAAGAGCACAAAGTCGGCGAAGATATCGCCTACCTGCTCGGTCAGATCTCACACGGTCGCGAGATCAAGCCGGAGGCGTTCTATGATGACCAGACGATCGTAAAGTTCTGGCCGATCGTCGGTCGGCAACTCGAACAAGAACTCATCGAAACACGCGCTGCGGCCGAACAAGAACCGGGAGCTCGTGATCGGCTGGCCCAGCTCGAGGAATGGTACGAGCGCTGGCGCCGGCTCGCTGCGACGCTCGACTGGTGGCCGCACGTGCCACAGTGGGAGCGGGAAGTCCGCGAAACGTTCCAGCGCTGGGAACGGAAGGATCCGGAGTTCGTCCGCCTCTGGGAAGAAACCCGTGCCTGGAGCATGGAGGAGTTCCTCCGCATCTACGAGGAACTCGACGTGCACTTCGACGTGTGGTTCTTCGAGAGCGAGGTCGAGGAGGAAGGACGACAGATCGTCCGTGAGCTCCTGGAGCGTGGTATCGCCGAGATCAGCGATGGGTTACCGGTCGTCAAGATCGACGAGAAGCTCGGCCTCGAGAAGGAGACCTATCGGACGCTGCCGATCCTGCGCTCGGATGGGACGACACTCTACTCGACCAAGGATCTGGCACTCACGAAGCGGAAGTTCGAGCAGTACAAGGTGGACCGCGCGATCTGGGTCGTCGACGTCCGCCAGACGCTCTATCTCCAGCAGATCTTCAAGGTCATGGAGCTGTGGGGGTTCGAGCAGGCGTCGAAGTGTTACCACCTGGCGTACGAGACCGTCATGCTCCCCAGCGGAGCGATGAGCAGCCGGTTGGGCAACGTGGTTCTCTACGAGGATGTCGCCCGTCAGGTCCTGAAGCGAGCGCGGGAGATCATCGAGGAGAAGAATCCGACCCTGCCGCCTGCTGTGAAGGAGTCGGTTGCCCGGCAGGTAGGATTAGGCAGTCTCAAGTACGGGATGCTCTCGCGCGACAACAACCGTGTCATCGTCTTCGATATCGAAGAAGCCTTGTCATTCGAGGGACACGCTGCTCCCTATATTCAGTACGCGCACGCGCGAGCCTGCCGAATCCTGGAGAAGGTCGACGCCTTGCCGGAGGGGCCGTACGTGCTGGAGGATCTCACCCGTGAGGAAAGCGACCTCATCGAGCAGATTGCGCTCTTCCCGGATGAAGTCCAGCGTGCGGCCGACGAGTACAAACCGCTGGTGATCGCGAACTACGTGTACGAGCTCGCCAAGCGGTTCAACGAGTTCTATCGCGTCTGCCCGGTACTCCAGGCGCCCGAACCACAGCGATCGGCCCGGTTGGCGATGGTAGCGGCGACGCGTCAGACGCTGGCGAACGGGCTGGCGCTCTTGGGTATCGCTGCACCCGAGGTGATGTAAGCCGACACACTCAGCCATGTCCCGGAGAAGGAGTCACTTCGAGCACCGGTGTCGGCGTTACGATCGGGATCGACTCCTCCGGGGTTGGTTCTTGCGTCGGCGCGGGTGGTTGCGCGACGGTCGGGGTTGCAGCTGGCGTCGGGGGCGTAGCTGTCGGGATTGCGATGGTAGGCTCTGATACCGGGGTCGGCTGGATGACCGGCTCCGGCGTCGGCTCGGGTGTTCCTTCTTCCGGCGCAGTCAATTCCGGTGGTGGAGTCTCGACCGGTTCGGCGAGTTCAGGAGCTGCTGGTTGGGCTGGTATCGAAATGCTGGTTGCGCGTACCTGCGGGTGTGGCTGCCCCTCTCGAGGTGGGAACATCCGATCGAGAATCGCCTGGATCGCCGACCAGTTCGGGATGAGGTAAAACGGCTGACCCGGCTCCCAGTAGCTCGTCGTCACCTCCAGTAAGGTGTAGGAGTGGATGCGGTCACGCGGGATCTCGGCACCGAGTTTGGCGAGTGCCAGCACCTGCGTCGGGCTGAGGTCCGTGCGCACGGTATCCGCGAGCGAATCGACGAGTTGCGGTGCCTTGCGGATCAGATCCAGTCGCAGTCCTTGCTCGCGGAGCGCGCGAAGCACCTGCTGCTGGCGGTAGCCGCGGGAGAAGTCGTTGTCGTCGTGACGGGTTCGGACGTAACGGAGTGCTGTCCTCCCGTCCATCCGTTGGAGGCCGGGTGCGAAATAGACACGCGTGTAGTTGTAATCTTCACCCGGATACTCGTCGTCCTTGATCGGTGCTGGCACGTCGACGACGACGCCACCGAGCGTATCGACGATGCGGACGAAGCCGTCGAAATCGACCTCCGCGTAGTAGTGAATCGGAATACCGAAGTTGTACTCGATCGTCGCCCGTACCAGTCCGGGACCGGTGATCGGTGAATTTGCGCCCAGCGCGTAGGCGGCATTGATCTTGTCTTCCCCGTACCCCGGGATCGTGACCAACAGGTCACGAGGAATCGAGAGCATGCTGACGTCCTTGGTCAGCGGATCGATCGTGACGACGATGATCGTATCCGAGCGAGGGATCTCCTCCTGCTCCCGCCGGTCGACACCGAGGAGCAGGACGTTGATTCGATCCTTCTTCTCCCAGTCGGGAAGCTGGAGAGCTGGATCGTCTGCCGTCAGCAGCACGACCTCAGGGGTTCCCCGTTCGTTGATGACGACTGTTGCGCGCGGTGCGGGGGTGACGAAAACGCGCTGGTAGGCACGCCAGCTCGCCAGGGCCAGCGGGCCGAGATAGGCGAGCACCACGGCAACGCACACGAGGCAGGCGATACCGATCAAGACGCGCGCCGACGGTCCACGTTGACGGCCCGCTGGCTGGACAGGAGGCGACTGCGGCTCCTCGGCGACGTACCCGTGCCGGGCAGCGCGCAACTCGCGGGCCGTCCGGCGCACGTATGGGAGGTGCAGCGGTTCTCGCGGTGGCTCATTCGAGGTCATTCCCGGTCCTTCCACAGCCCTCTCGCGCCGGGCAGGAGTATAGCAGCCGCAGCAGCGAGGCCCGGAGTTGACGGCGCGCCGCCGTTCACTCCATACTGTCGTCCGTACGAGGGGTTCCTACGCCGGCTGGGTGCGAGGCAGGAGGCGAGCATGATTCTGTCCGATCGGGATATCATCGAGGCACTGAAGACCGGCCGCATCAAGATCACCCCGGAACCAGATCTCGAGACACAACTCGGCGCGTGTTCGATCGACTTGCGCCTCGGGAATACGTTCATGGTGTTCGAGCACTCGCGTTTTTCCTACATTGATCCACGGCAACCGCAGTCGATCGGCGATGCGATGCGCACGATCGTCGTGCCGGATGGTGAGCCGTTCATCATGCAGGCAGGTGATTTCGCGCTCGCCTCGACGCTCGAGTACATCGAGATTGCCGACGACCTCGTCGGACGACTGGAGGGGCGTTCGAGTATCGCGCGCTTGGGCATTACGGTCCACAGTACAGCTGCACTCTTCGAGCCAGGCTGGGCGGGAACCGCGACGATGGAGCTCTCGAATCTCGGGCGTATGGCCGTCGCGCTGTATCCAGGCATGCGCATTTGTTCGTTTACGTTCGAGCAGCTGACCTCGCCGGCCCTCGTACCGTATCGGATGAAGCGCGGCAACAAGTACGCGGGCCAAAAGGATCCCAAGCCGAGCCGGCTGGCCGAAGAACTGGCGCTCGAGCGGCTGCGCAGTTCCTGAGCGTCATGGCTGCTCTTTCGCTGGCGTCGGTGTGACTCCGGCACGATGGTCCTCGTATCGTGCCAAGACGAACAGGAGCGAGGAGAGTCGGTTCAGGTACGCCAAGAGATATTCGTTGTGCACTTCGCCGTCATGATAGAGTCGCGCGACCAGGCGCTCGGCACGTCGTACGACGGTGCGAGCGAAGTCGAGTGCCGCCCCCTGAGCGGTATCGCCCGGTAGGACGAAGTGCCGGCCGATGGGAACGATCGCACCGAGTCGGTCGATCGTCTCTTCGAGATGCCGCACGTGTGTTTCGGTGATGTGGTATTTCTCCTGTTCGATGCCCGGGGCAAACGCGAGTTCGGCCATCATCACGTAGAGATCGCGCTGGACTCGGATGAGGATGCGCTTGGTCTTCTCGTCCTGAGCGAGTGCCCTTGCCAGACCGATCGCGGAGGTTGCTTCGTCCAGGGTTCCGAACGTTTCTGGTCGTGGCGCGTATTTCGGCACGCGGCCACCGAGGAGATCGGTGTATCCCTGATCGCCCTTACCGGTGTACAGCATCGTTGGCTCCTTCCGGTCAATCTTGCCGCTCGAATTGTCGAGCAGCGACCACGATCAGGACGAGTCCCAAGGCGAGCACGAGCAGCGCGTCCAGCGCTGGATCGAGCGGGCGTCCGAAGAGCGATACACCGAGTTGGTCGATGAGCGGCTGCGGTACCCCGGTCGAGGCGAGCACGATCCGCCGGATCGCGTCGATGCCATACGTGACCGGATCGAGTCGCGTCAGGACGAGCAGCCAGGATGGAAGGTTATTCAGTGGATAGAGTGCGCCGGAGAGGAAGAGGAGCGGGGTGACGAGGAAGTTCATCACCAGCCCGAACCCCTCGGTGGAGCGCATCCGTGCGGCGATGACGAGCCCGATGCTGGAGAGCGCGAAGGCGAGCAGAAAGAGGAGCGGGATCAGCACGAGAATTGCGCGCAGACTCAGGCCGACGCCGATGACCGGAGCCAAAACGAGCAGCAGGAGCCCCTGAAGCATGGACGTCGAACTCCCGCCCAGGGCTTTCCCTACGACGATCGACCAGCGCGGGATCGGCGCGACGAGGAGTTCTTTAAGGAAGCCGAACTCGCGATCCCACACCACCGACACGGCACTGAAAATCGAAGAGAACAGGACCGACATCCCGATGATACCGGGATAGATGAACTGGACATAATCCGGGCCGGCGGTCGCGCCACCGAGCCGTCCCATCCAAGGCGAGAGTCCGGCGCCGAAGATAGCCAGGAAGAGGAGCGGCTGGGCGAGTCCTCCGGCGATACGCGTACGGTCACGCCAGAAGCGCAGGAGATCGCGCTGCCAGAGCGTGAGAACACCGATGACTGCCCGCGTGGCGGAGGATGGTGGACGAACCTGATCGAGCAATTCGGCAGTTGCCATCGCGACTCCTCTCAGCGTCGCGCCCGCATACGCTCGCGGAACAGATCGAGTTCTGAAGCCTCCTCCTCACGGATCTGTCGACCAGTCAGGGCGAGAAAGACGTCGTCCAGCGAAGGACGACGGAGACTCGCCGACTGAATCGGTACGGTCAGCTCACGAATCAGTCTCGGGATCAGCTCGTCACCACGCTCAGCCTCGATACGCAGCGTCCCATCGACGAGCATCGGTTCGAGTCCGAACCGTGCACGCAATTCGTCGGCCGCTCGCTGGTCATCAGCAGTGGTGAGGACGACGATATCCTTGGCCACCCGCGCCTTGAGCGCTTCCGGCGTGTCGAGCGCGATGATCCGGCCGTGATCGATGATCGCGACGCGATCGCATTGTTCTGCCTCATCGAGGTAGTGCGTTGTGAGAAAGAGGGTCACACCTGTCTCGCGACGTAAGGTCAGGAGATACGACCAGATCTGACGTCGTGTTTGCGGATCGAGGCCAAGCGTCGGTTCGTCGAGAAATAAGACGTCCGGGGCATGGAGGAGCCCGCGGACGAGCTCGAGCCGGCGCTTCATGCCGCCGGAGAAGGTTCGAACCAGGTGATGCCGCCGCTCCCACAGTTCAACGAGGGTGAGAAGCTGTTCAGCCCTCGACCGCCAGAGCGCGCCCGGTACGCCATAGACGCGAGCGTGAAGCGCCAAATTTTCCCAAGCGGTGAGCTGCGTATCCAGACTGGGATCTTGAAAGATGATTCCGATTTTCTGGCGGACACGATCCGATTCATGCCGAACGTCGAAGCCAGCGACGCGAGCAGTGCCCTCGGTCGGGCGGACGAGCGTGCAGAGAATGCTGATCGTGGTCGTCTTGCCAGCTCCGTTCGGTCCGAGAAAACCGAAGAATTCGCCGCGCTCGACCGTGAAGTCTACGCCAGCGACAGCGATGATCTCGCCGTATCGTTTCACCAGACCACGGACCTCGATGGCCGCAGACATTCGTTCGCCCCTCTAGCTGCGACCGCGTCGCACCAGCTAAGTGTACTGCTGCGGGATGGACGTCGCCCGAATGCGCGATAGGCCCCGTCTTCGGACTTTTATGCATTTGTAACACTTTCTGTCAACACCGAGCCATCTGGGTCGCCGGTTTCCGATTAGACTCGGTAGGCGGGAGGGAGACGATGCGCTGGTCGTTGCTTGTGGCCTGGCTCGTGCTGCTGGTTTGGGGTGGGGCCAGTGCGATGCTGTTCTGGTCGAGCTTCAATCGGATCGTCGGAGGGTTCGCTTCGGGATCCGACTGGTTTCGTGGCGGAATCGGCATTGCCGGGGTTCTGCTCACCTTGCTCCTGGCGCGCTGGATTCTGGCACGGAGCGGGGCATTGGGGGAGGTGAGAGACGAGGTGGGACGAGGTTGTGGTGTGGCAGGGGAAGAAGCGGAGAGGAGTGGGGAGCATGTCGTCGGTGGAGCGGAGCGACGAGCGGAATGAACAGCATCCGGTCGGAACGTTGTTCCTCACGTTGATCATCTTGATCGTGATCATCGGGATCTGGTTGACGGTGTATTTCGACATGCTCGGGCGGGGGTGAATCGATGCGGATCGAGACGTACGAGCGGATCTTCATGGTCCTCGCTGGTCTCATGCTCGCGCTCGGCATCGTCGGTATCGCGATCGGTGCGCTGGTCGCTGGTGTCCATGTCCCCTCGCCGGCCGGACGCGTCGATCCGCGAGCGCTGTCGACA
Source organism: Thermomicrobium sp. 4228-Ro (assembly GCF_026241205.1). Taxonomy (NCBI): domain Bacteria; kingdom Pseudomonadati; phylum Thermomicrobiota; class Thermomicrobia; order Thermomicrobiales; family Thermomicrobiaceae; genus Thermomicrobium; species Thermomicrobium sp. 4228-Ro. The sequence continues at coordinate 437,418 of NZ_JAPFQM010000001.1, read as the reverse complement.
ACGCCCCCGTTCGATCAGCCGGGTTTACGTGACTTGGGCGGTGGGAAGTACGAAGCAGTGCTCGTCGCTCGTGCTTGGCAGTTCCAGCCGAACGAAATCGAGGTACCGGTCGGCTCGACGGTCACGTTCACACTGGCGAGTTCGGACGTGATTCACGGTTTCGAGTTGACTGGCACCAATGCCAATGTGATGGTCATCCCGGGCCAGATCTCGCAGGTGACGGCCCGATTCGACCAGCCCGGTGAGTACCTTTGGGTCTGCCACGAGTACTGTGGTTTCGGGCATCACCAGATGTACGGGAAGGTGGTGGTGCGATGAGCGCGACAGCGCGTCCTCAGGCTGTGGCCGGTGGTGGAGCGGTCGCGCGGGAGGGCGTCTTCCTTGCTGAGCAGCTGTGGCCGATCAAGGGGCAGCTGGCGCTCGCCCTCATCGGTCTCGCCGTCGGTGGCCTGATGGGGCTCATGCAGGCGCTGGATCGTGTGGGCATCGTGATCTACAAGGGACTGCTACTCCAGAGCTATTATCAGGGTCTCACGATCCATGGAGTCCTCCTGGCGTTTCTGTTCACTTTCGGCTTTGGGAATGCGTTCGTCTCGCTGATGGCGATCCGCGGCTTCGAGCGGCCGCTCGCGAGCACGTTCCTCGTCCAGGGGGCGTTCTGGACGATGCTGGCCGGCACGCTGCTCGCAGCGTATGCCATCCTGCGGAATCAAGCGACGGTTCTCTTCACCTTCTACGCGCCGATGCGGGCGAGTTCACTGTTCTATCTCGGTGCTGCATTGCTGGTGGTCTCCACACTCCTGACGGCGTTGAACCTCGTCTTGACGCGCCGGGCCTGGCAACGCGAGCATCCTGCTGAACGGACACCGCTCCTGGGGTTCGTTGGTGTCGTCACGTACGTCATGTGGGCGCTGGCCTCGCTCGGAGTCGTCGTACTCGTCGTCTTTTTCTTGCTGCCCTGGCAGCTGGGATGGCTGAAAACGACCGATCCCCAGTTCAACCGCATTCTTTTCTGGTACACCGGCCATGCCATCGTCTATTTCTGGCTGATGCCAGCCTATATCTCCTGGTACCTGATCGTGCCGCGCCAGGTCGGGGGCCGTGTTTTCAGCGATAGCCTGGTTCGCCTCGTCTTCATCCTGTTGCTGATCTTCTCGGTGCCTACTGGGCTCCATCACCAGTACGTCGATCCCGGTATCCCGACCGTGATGAAGGTCGTCCACCTGTTCACGACGTTCTCGGTAGTGTATCCGAGCCTCGTTACAGCCTTCACCGTCATGGCGGCACTGGAGGACGGTGGCCGCGCTCGCGGTGGCCGGGGACTCTTGGGGTGGATCTGGAAGCTTCCCTGGGGTGATCCGAGTGTCGCTGCCCAGTTGCTCGCGATGCTCGTTTTTATCCTCGGTGGCGCGACTGGGATCGTCAATGCGAGTTATAACCTCAACAATGTCGTACACAATACGTCCTTCATCCCTGGCCATTTCCACATGACGGTGGGGACAGCGGTGGCTCTCTCCTTCATCGGGATCACCTACTGGCTGATCCCGTACCTGAGCGGCCGTGAGCTCATGGGGCGTCGCCTGGCGCTCGCTCAGGCGTGGTTGTGGTTCGTCGGTGTCCTCCTCTTCGCGCGTGGGCAGATCGCGGCTGGACTCCTCGGCGAGCCGCGTCGCTCGTCGATCGGAGAGGCACCGTACCGCGACCTCATCAGCGCCGGTCTCGACAACTGGTTGACCGCCATCGGTGGTACCCTGATGGTGATCAGCGGGGCGCTCTACTTCATCGTTATCCTCTGGACACTGTTAGCTGGCCGCCGGCTCGCCCAGCCGATGGAGATCCCGGTGGCCGAGATGCGGTTCGGTGCCCGTGAAACGGCGCCTCTCTGGGACCGTCTCGGTTTCTGGTTCCTCGTCGGTGTCATTCTGGTCGCGATCGCGTACATTCCGTTGTTCGTACTCTACTTGCCGCTCAACAGTGTGTCCCCACCGATCAAGGTCTATTGAGCTCTGCAAGGTAGGAGCGGGGTGGCGATGAGTTCCGCCACCCCGACCTTCGCTCTCTGCTCCAGGCGAGCGGTCAGTAGCGGCGACCGGCGTTCACGATTCCCCAGATGCTCGGCATTTCCCCGACCGGCACTTCGATGAGAATCGGTCGCGGATCCGCGACCGCATCGGCCACAATATCGCGGAGTTGCTCGGGCGTATGGACGCGAGCGCCCTCGATTCCGAAACTCCGCGCGAGCGCGACGAAGTCTGGGTTATAGAGGTCCGATGCGATGAACCGGCCACCGAACCGTTCCTTCTGAATGCGGCGGACGTTCCCATAGGCGTTGTCGTTGAAGACGACAGTGATGACATCGAGGCGGTGCTGCACCATCGTCGCCAGTTCCGGAAGATTGTAGAGAAAACCGCCGTCTCCATTGATCGAAAGCACGGCACGACCGGGATTCCCGGCCTTGGCTCCGAGCGCTGTCGCGAAACCGAAACCCAGCGTCCCCTGGTAGCCGGACGTCAGAAACGTGCGGGGCTGGTAGACGGGGAAAGCGTTCCACGTCCAGTAGCCGACCTGCGTGCTCTCGCTGACCACGATGCTGTCCTCGGGAAGCGCTTGGCGGAGCGCCATTGCGAACGACGCTTGCGGCTGGACTTCCCAGAGGAGATCGGCGACCCGCTCCTTCAAGGCTCGGAGTTCGCTGCGCCGTGACGCTCGCTGCTGGTTATAGAGGGGGAGTCGCTCCAGCAAGGCGGTGAGTCCTCGTTTGGCGTCGGCAACGATCCCGATCGTCGGAGGGTAGTTCCGGCCGATCTCCTCCGGGTCGATGTCCATCTGAATGACGGCCTGATCGTGCGGTCCCCAGTCGGACATCGCTGGCTGGAGGAAGCGCGTCCCGACGACCAAAATGACATCCGATTGCGGAGTGAGTTCTCGAGCGGCGATGATGTTCTGCGCGAGATCGTGTCGGTCGTCGAGTGCACCTTTGCCGTCCATCGTGAGGACGACCGGTGCCTCGAGTTGTTCAGCGAGCTCCCGCAGCTCGTTCCACGCTTCGGCGACGAGTACACCGCCCCCGGCGAAGATGAGTGGACGCTCGGCTTTCCCCAAGAGCTGAGCCGCTTGTTCGATGAGTTCCGGATCCGGTTCGGGTGGCTCCGGGCGTATCGGTGCGACGAGTTCGACCTCGGCAGCCTTCTGGAGCACGTCTGGGGGGATTTCCAGCGCGACGGGACGTGGCCGTCCGCTGAAGAGTTGTTCGAACGCCTCGTGTACGCGCCCTGGAACGTCTTCCGGTGTCGTCACCCGTGCGACCCACTTGGTCACCGAACGGAGCGTTTCGAGCTGGTACGGGATTTCATGCAAGAATCCTCGCCCTTTGCCGATCTGATCGGATGGGATTTGGCCGGTGACACAGAGGACGCGCGAGTTACACGCGTAGGCGGTCGCGAGACCTGCCATGGCATTCAGTACACCAGGACCGGGGACGACCAGACACATCCCGATTTTGCCGGTGGTTCGAGCGTACCCGTCAGCCATGTAGCTCGTTGCCTGTTCGTGGCGTGTGTGGATCACGCGGATGTGGTCGCGAGCCTCGTAGAGTGCGTCGAACGCCCAATCGAGTTGCACACCGGGAAGACCGAAAACGATTTCGATCCCCTCCTGCAAGAGTTGCGCCACCAGCGCTTGGCCGCCAGTCAGAACCGGCATCTCTGTCTCCTTTCCGCCGAAAGCGAGCGGAGCGTCCCCTGTACGTTTCGCTGCAAGAGAGCGCTCCGTTGCGCAGGAAACCCGGCCGGACGGTGCAGGGAACGGTCGGAACCGTCTAGGCAGCGTTGCCTCAGCGCCATTCTAGCGGAAAGTGTTCGCGCTGTCCGTGAGGATGTCGATGCGACGCAGAAAGGCGAGCAAGATGTCATTGAATGCATCCGGATTATCGACCGGAGCACCGTGTCCGGCCTCGGGAATTTCGACGACCTCAGCGTTCGGCAGGAGTTCAGCGAGGGCGAAAATCGTGCGCCGGTAGGCGGCTTGTGTCTCGGCTCCGTAGACGAGCAAGGTCGGTCGGTCGAGTGCCGCCAGCGGTACTGGTCCGGGATCGAAGGCCAGGACAGCCTCGATCCAGGCTGGTGTACTGAACACGTTGCGGCGCCACTCCTCCAGGCGGCGCTGTCCAGCCTTCTGGCGCCAGTCAGGACCGAGGCGCGGTTCCAGGAAATGGGCTAACGCCTCGTCGATCCGGTCAGCGGCGAGCAGCGCACGAACGAGATCTGCCGATGCACGCAGGCGCTCCCGCTCGTCCTCGCCAGCGAGCGCAGGGAGCGAGGGTTCCACGAGAACCAGTCCCTGCACGCGCTCCGGTCGCATCAGTGCCAGTGCCAGCGCGATCGTCGCTCCGAGCGAGTTTCCCAAGACGACTGCAGTCTGCACATGTTCCGCATCGAGCACGCTCACGGCGTCGAGCGCTGCTTCCTCAATGGTCTGTCGCGGCATCGGGGGCGGACTCATGCCGTGTCCGCGCAGGTGCGGGAGAAGCCAGCGGAATCGTGGCAGGCGGAGGACCTGGTGGATCCAGTTGGACGTGCCGACCAGAATTCCGTGGAGCGCCAGGAGCGGCGGGCCTTCTGCGCTGACCCGCCGCTCATAGGCCAGTTTCGTTCCATTGGGTGTCGTTGCCCAACAGAGCTCGGTGACGCTCACACCCTCACCCTTCGAGCAACAATCGCTCGGGATCTTCGATCAACTCCTTGACACGGACGAGGAAGAGCACCGCTTCGCGCCCGTCGATGATGCGGTGGTCGTACGTCAGCGCAACATACATCATCGGCCGGATAACGATTTCCCCATTGACGACGACCGGCCTGTCCTCGATCTTGTGCATACCGAGGATACCGACTTGCGGCGGGTTCAAGATCGGTGTGGAGAGGAGCGAACCGAAAACGCCCCCGTTCGTAATGGTGAACGTCCCGCCACTCAAGTCTTCGAGCGTCAGTCGTCGCTCGCGAGCTTTGCGGGCCAACTCTTCGATTTCTCGCTCGATTTCCGCGAACGACTTCCGGTCGGCGTCCCGCACGACCGGGACGACCAATCCTTCGTCAGTCGCGACAGCGATACCGATATCGTAGTAGTACTTGACGACGATCTCGTCGCCCTGAATCTCCGCGTTGAGCAAGGGGAACGCTTTCAGCGCACCGACCACGGCTTTGGTGAAGAACGACATGAATCCGAGGTTGACACCATAGCGCTCGCGGAACTGCTGTCGCCAGCGGTTGCGCAGCGCGATCACGGCACTCATGTCGATCTCGTTGAACGTGGTGAGCATCGCAGCGGTGTGCTGCGCCTCCACCAGGCGACGCGCGATGGTTTTCCGACGCTGGCTCATCCGGATGCGTTCCTCGCGTCGGCCAGCGACCGGGGTGACGATCGGCGGCGGTGCAACAGGAGCAGCGGTCTCGATCGGTGCCGACACGGGTGGAGACGGAGCGACGGACGGCGGTGTGGGGGCGACTGCCGTCGCTGCGCCATCAGCCGGTTGCGGTGCTGCGCGATGCTGTGCCACGTAGCGCAGGACATCTTCGCGGGTTACGCGTCCACCTTCGCCGCTCGCGGGAACTTGACTCAGGTCGACCCCATATTCTTCGGCCAACCGGCGCACGGCAGGAGTCGCGCGCACAGCTGCAGCTCCGGGCGCAGGCGGTGGCGCGGCTGCTTGCGACGATGGTGCTGCTGGTGCTCCTGCCCCGACAGCGGCTTCAGCGGGTGGAGCGGGTACTTCGGCTGACTCCGCGATGAGCGCGATCACTTCGCCGACCGTGACCGTCTCGCCCTCGCGCTTCAGGATGCGCTCGAGCACACCGGCGTGTTCCGCAGTGATTTCGACATTGACTTTCTCGGTCTCGAGCTCGACCAGGACGTCACCGACCGCGACTGGCTCGCCCTCGCGCTTGCGCCAGGCACCGATCACGGCTTCGACGATCGATTCCCCCATCTGCGGGACACGGACTTCGACTGCCATCCTACTCCCTCTGCTTCCGCATCAGGCCGGCACAGCCGGTTCCGGTACGCCAGCGAAGGCTTCCGCGATGATGCGCGCTTGTTCGCGTTCGTGCGCATCGGCGTGACCTTCGGCCGGACTCGCTCGTTCGGGTCGACCGATGTAGCGCAACGTGCGGTCGCCGAGCAGCGCCTGGAGACGCGGTTGGACGAACGTCCAGGCACCCATGTTCTTAGGCTCTTCCTGCAGCCAGACCACATCCCGCGCATTGGGGTAGCGCGACAAGAGAGCGGCGATTTCGAGTTCCGGGAACGGATACAGCTCCTCCAGACGGAGAATCGCCACGGTGCGTGCTTCTGAGAACTGCGGGCTCGTCACGAGGTCGACGTAGACCTTTCCGCTGCAGAAGATAAGCCGTGTCACTTCCTCACGCCGATCGGCCGCGTGCGGGTCATCGAGGACTGGCTGGAAGGTGCCTTCGGCGAGTTCCCGCACCGCTGACATCGCCCGTGGGTGGCGCAACAAACTCTTCGGTGTCATCACGACGAGCGGACGTGGATCGACCGCTCGGAGGGCAGCTTGCCGACGGAGCAAGTGGAAGTACTGGGCAGCCGTGGTGCAGTTGGCGATCCGCACGTTGTCTTCTGCCGCGAGCTGGAGGAAGCGTTCGAGGCGTGCACTGGAATGCTCGGGTCCCTGCCCCTCGTAACCGTGCGGCAGGAGAAGCACGAGAGCGGAGCGCTGGCGCCACTTGGCCCAGCCGCTCACGATGAACTGGTCGATGATCACCTGGGCGACGTTCGCGAAGTCACCGAATTGCGCTTCCCACAGCACCAGCGCTTCGGGAGCCTGAACGCTGTACCCGTACTCGAAGCCGAGTGGTGCTGCCTCGGAAAGCGGGCTGTTGTACGCCGCGAAGCTCGCTCGTGCAGCTGGCATCCGTTGCAAGGGAATGACGCGTTCTCCGGTCTCGAAGTCGTAGAACGCGACGTGGCGCTGACTGAAGGTGCCACGAATCGTATCCTGACCCGCCAGCCGGATCGGTACCCCCTCGGCGAGCAGGGAGGCGAAGGCGAGGAGTTCGGCGTGTGCCCAGTCGACCTGTTCCTCGCGCTCCACGGCCTCGAGGCGCCGCTGCAGCTGGCGATGCATCTTCGGGTTGAGGTGGAAGCCTTCGGGTAGGGAATGTGCCTGCCGATTGAGCTCCTTGAGTCGATCGAGGGGGACGCTCGTCGTGACACTCGGCGTGCGTCGATCCCCGTTCGAGGAACCATTGGTGAGGAGCGTGGGCTTCGCTTCGCTCTGTAGCTTCTGCCGGATCTCTTGGAGTAACGAGAAGTAGCGTCGTTCGAGCGCGTTCGCTTCTTCCTCGGTCACGATCCCCTCAGCGAGGAGGCGCTTGGCCCAGAGCTCGCGCACGGTGGGATGCTGGCTGATAACCCGGTACAGAACCGGCTGCGTGAAGGTCGGTTCGTCCGCCTCGTTGTGCCCCCACCGGCGATAACCGATGAGATCGATCAGAACGTCCTTGTGGAAGCGTTGCCGATACGCGAACGCGAGACGAGCTGCCGTCAAGCAAGCCTCGGGATCGTCAGCGTTGACGTGGAAGACAGGAATTTCGAAGCCGCGCGCTGGATCCGACGCGTACAGCGTCGAACGGCCTTCTTGTGGTTCGGTCGTGTAGCCGAGCTGATTGTTGACGATGATGTGGATCGTTCCACCGGTCGAGTATCCGGGAATGCCGCTCATGTTGAGCGTCTCAGCAACAATCCCCTCGCCGGTGAAGGCCGCATCCCCGTGGATCAGAATCGGAAGGCAGGCATCGACGTCCTGCGTCGGGAAGCCAGGCTGATCGCGGCGTTCCTGCAGGGCGCGGGCCATTCCCTCAACGACCGGGTCGACGAACTCGAGATGGCTGGGATTGTTGGCGAGGATGACTTGGAGTTCGCCCGTGGCACGGACGCCGCCCATATGGTACTTGACGTCGCCGGTGTAGCCGAGCGTGCCACCTTCCGTCTGCGCGACCGACTCCCGGTGGTCGAGTCCCATGAACTCCGCGAGGATCTGTTCGTACGGCTTCCCCAGAACGTGTGCCAGGACGTTCAACCGGCCGCGATGGGCCATACCCATGGCGACCTTCGGGATGCCAGCGGCGGCCACCTGGCGAAGCACCTCGTCGAGGATCGGCACCAGCATGTCGGTACCTTCGATCGAGAAGCGCTTTTGCCCGACGAAGGCACGATGGAGGTAGCGCTCGAAGACCTCGACCGCAGTCAGACGCTCCAAAAGGGCGCGCTTCCCCTCAGCGTCGAGCTGGACGCGATAGCGCCCGGACTCGATCGCGTCCTCGAGCCACTCCCGTTCGGCACGCTCCTGAATATGCCCGTAATCGAACCCGATGGTGCCGCAATAGATTTGGCGGAGACGGTCGATAGCGACGAGTGCATTCGGAGCGTCCTGCGCCACTGGCCCTCCGACCAGAGCCGCGGGCAGTTGGGCAAGGTCGTCTTCGGTCAACCCGTGATAGGCGGGATCGAGCGCCGGATCCCCGGGCGGAGAGCTGCCGAGCGGATCGAGCCGGGCGGCACGGTGCCCGCGGTGGCGAATCCGTTGCGCCAGCTGCACGGTCGCCGCCACCTTCGAAAAATCGAACGCCGGCCCGGTTACGACGGCGGCCGGCGTCGGCGCTTCGAGTTCGGCGAGGCGAGGTCCCCACTGCTCGAAGAACGCTCGCCAACTCGGATCGACGGCCGAAGGGTCTCGCCGGAACTCCTCATACAATGCGATGACATAGCCGACATTGAGCCCGGTCAGGCGCTCCAACGCGTCTCGCACATCCTGCATCACACCAACCCACCTCGTGCGTGCTGACACCGACTCTGCGGGGTGGTGCCTGCGCCTAGATTCCGAACAGCACACACCACCTGCCGGCGGATGTCGCATACCAATGATACCCCTAATCGTGGCGTGGAGACAGCACGGTGTTCGGTTTTCTTGGACGAACTATAAGCGTTCGTTCTGGGCTGAGGTCGAGCGCCCCGGAGGGTCGATCGGTTTCCCTGTAGCGAGTTGGGTAAGCTGCTCCTCCGAATACACTGCACGCGGATCGATGGCGTGAACCATCGCGGCGATGCGGAGCGCGGCGAGTTCCGGGTCCTCACGTGATCGTGCCTCGAAGCGTTCCCAGATTGCCTCTGGAATGCGCTGGCGCAGGCGAAACGTGGTAAAGTCGTACATCGGCTGCAGATCGTGATCGCGGCGTGTCGCGTAGCGCGCGAGTGCCTGATCCAGCGCACTCGTCGCTGGGTCGGTCGTCGCTAGTTCTTCGACGAGCATCCTGGCGCTGCGCGCGGCGTCGCCCATTCCCTGAACGGTGTGGGGATCCTTGTGGCATCCCGCATCACCGACCAGTACCCAGCCTGGTCCATGCGCAGTTCGGAAGAAATTGGGCAGCTGACCTGTCCCACGAATCGGCGCGACACGGCGCCCGCTACAGACACGCTCCCATGCTGCTGGAATCTTCGCGAGACCTTGCTCAAAATGTCGGTAGACCTCCGTGCGGAACGCTCGGAAGGCGCGGTGTTCGACACCGTACCCGACGAGCGTCAATCCGTGGTCAGCAGGGAAGAGGAAGGCCGCGGCATACTCGGCACCGATCTCTGGATACGTGCCGCGGAACGCAAGCGCTGCCGGTTCGGGGTCGACGGCCAGTCCTTCGTAGTACGTGTAATACCAGGCGAAAAGCGGCGGAACGCGATCGTAGGAACGCGCACCGACGAGGCGCGCGATCGTGGAATCCCGCCCATCAGCGCCCACCACCAACGGTGCCTGTGCGCGCCACTCCCGGCCAGCGTACTCGACGACGACGCCGCGCACTCGCCCGTCGGCCCAGAGAAGATCGCGAGCGCGAGCGCGGGTCAAAAACGTTATTTCCGTTCTGGTACCCAGTTGCTCGACTAGAACGGTGTCGAGAATCTCCCGCCTGATGCACAGTGCGAAATCGTATCCGCCGTGATTCGGGAACGGTGCTTCGGCGTAGGGAAAGCGGAGCCAGCGGATCCGCGGTGCCGGGATCGCCAGAACGGGAACATGGAGGCCGAACGCATGCAGAGCAAGAAGCGTGTCGGAGAAGAAGAGATGCGTGGAAAGCGTCGAGCGAGGGAACGCCACACGGTCGACGACCAACACTCGCCAGCCGTGCTTGGCCAAGCCGGCGGCAGTGATGCAACCGGCGATACGCGATCCAACGATGATGGCGTCGAAGGATCCGAGTTCAGCAGGCACCGTTCGCGTCCTTCCCGGACCAACACTCGCTGGAGCGTCACTCACCAGGGTGATCCCTGGCGGACAGTCTGATTGTGGCATCACCGACCCTCCGGGGCTCAGGGGCACGCTTGCGCACACAAGGGCTGCGATCGCAACAGCGCCTCGGTTCTCCAACCGCCTTTCATCGATTGCCCTTCGCTGGCGGAGCGGCGTAGACTGGGCGAGGCGATGGCGACTGCCCAGGAGCCGTCGTGCCGCATCGATGAAAGGACTGACGAAGCGGTGGACGCCTCAGATCCGAGTGTGGATGGCTCGCGTGCCCCCCGCCTGACCCCGTAGGTCCCGCCAGCGGCCCTCCGGGGCGGTCGGGAGCGGCCAACCGTAGTACCGGGGGCGCTGGTGCGTCGGGATATCCCGCTTGACCGGGTCCGGATACCTGATCGTGCTCCGGTCGCTGAATGCGTCGCTGGGCAGATCGCTGGCGAGCCGTGGACGCGTCGCAATCGGGAGCACTGCCTCGGCTCGAGGCTGGGAAGGGGGCCGCATGACGACGGAAATGAACGTACGGAGCATGCTCGAGGAAGCCCTCCAGCGCAAGGATCGGGAAGCGCTCCGTGCAGTGCTCTGGGACCTGTTCGATCAGGGGTGGCTCCCAGCGATCCTCGAGGAACTCGATCCTGCCAAGCTCGTCGCACTCGTCGAGGTTCTCGGCGTGGAAGAGTTCACGGATCTTCTCACGAAACTCGGGCCTCCACCTGCAGCAGCGGTATTGCTCCGGCTCGGCCATGCCGCGCGAGACGTGCTTGAAGAAGTGCTCTGGCGGTTGTTCGAGCACCGTCGGCTCGTCGGCTTGCTCCGAGCTCTGCAGCCTGCGGAACTGGCTGCGTTCGCCGAGCTACTGGGTGACGAGACCTTCGGCGAATTTCTAGCTGAACTCGATCCGCAGGATGCTGCCGACATACTGGAGCGACTGAGCTCGGCGGAAGCCGCTGATGTCCTCGAGGCGATGGCTCCCGACGATGCAGCGGACGTGTTCGCCCAGCTGGATCCCACTGAGGCACGGCAAATACTCGTAGAGATGGAGCCACTCGAAGCGAAGGAGCTTCAGGAGCTTCTCAGCTATCCGCCGGATACGGCCGGCGGACGGATGACACCAGCCTACGTTGCGTTGCTGCCTGACGTGCGGGTCGATCAGGCGATCGCGGCGCTGCGCAAGGTCGCTGAGGAGGTGGAAACGATCTACTACGCGTACGTCGTCGACGAGGACAATCACCTGCTCGGCGTGGTCTCGATGCGAGATCTGGTCTTGAGCCCTCCGTATCGCACCATCGGCGAGATCATGGAGCGCGATATCGTCAAAGTGCGGGCGACCGCGGACCAGGAGGAAGCTGCGCGGCTCCTCGTCGAGGAAGGGCTCCTTGCGATTCCGGTCGTCGACGAGCAGGACCGGCTTCTCGGCATCATCACCGTCGACGATGTCGCGGACATCCTCGAGCGGGAAGTCACCGAGGATATCGAGCGACTCGGTGGTTCGCAGCCGTTGGAAGTGCCATACACACGGGCGACGCCGACGTATCTCTGGCGCCGCCGGGCCGGTTGGCTTCTCCTGCTCTTCGTCGCTGAGATGTACACTGGAACGGTGCTCCGCCACTTCGAGCAAGAGCTGGAAGAAGCGATCGCGTTGGCTTTCTTCGTCCCGCTCCTGATCGGTACCGGTGGGAACGCCGGTTCGCAAGTCGTCACCACGCTGGTACGAGCCATGGCGGTGGAGGGGATTTCGCTGCGTGATTTCTTCCGTATCTTTCCGAAGGAGTTCATCGCTGGGCTTCTGGCTGGCCTCACCATGGGTATCGCGGGGTTCCTCCGCGCTGAGATTCTGGGTGTCGATCCGGCTATTTCCCTGACAGTCGGCACGGCACTCTTCTGTATCGTGCTCTGGGCGGTGACGGTCGCGACGCTCTTGCCGCTCGCGCTCAAGAGGCTGGGCATCGATCCCGCCGTAGTCTCCTCCCCATTTATCGCGACGCTCGTCGACGGCACGGGCTTGGTCATCTACTTCAATGTCGCACGCTTCATTCTCGGCTTGCACAGTTGAGCGAGCCGTCGCATGCTGGCGCTCAGGCAGGAGGGTGACGATGGTGCAGGTGCATGAGGTTGAGCCAGGTTGGTATGCGATCGATTTGGCGTTTCAGCACGTTCCCCACGTCATCGCGTCCTATGTGTTCGTCGGGCGCGAGGGTGCGACAGTGGTGGATACGGGGCCGCAGACGACGCTGCCGACCTTGCTCGCTGCGCTGAGCGAGCTCGGCATCGGCGAGGCGGAGGTGCGGAATCTCGTGCTGACGCATATCCATCTCGATCACGCGGGCGCTGCTGGACACGTGCTCGAGCGGTGTTCGAACGCCCGTGTCTTCGTGCATCCGGTCGGGGCACCTCATCTGGTCGATCCCAGTCGGCTGTGGGCGAGCGCTGCCCGGATCTACGGCGACCGCATGGAGCAGTTGTGGGGGGAAGTTCGTCCGTGTCCCAGCGACCGGGTCGTCATCGTGGAGGACAACGAGACGATCGAGCTCGGCGGTGGTCGCTGTCTTCGGGCCTTGGCGACTCCCGGCCACGCCTCGCATCATCATGCCTACCTCGATACGGCGAGCGGTTCGCTCTTCGCTGGTGACGTCGCGGGCATCCGCATCGGCGGCCAGCGCTTCGTCTTCCCGCCGACGCCACCGCCTGATATCGATCTCGGTCAGTGGCGGCGGAGTATCGAGCGGTTGCGCCAGCTTCGGCCAACGCGACTGTATCTCGGCCATTTCGGGGCCGTCGACGATCCTGAATGGCACTTCGACGATCTGCTGGCACGCTTGTTCCTCTGGGGAGGTTGGATCAGCGCACAGCTCGAACTGGGGCAAGAACCGGAGGCGATCGCCGAACGGTTGCGGGAGCTGACCGAGGCCGAACTGGGTCAGCTCGCTGGCGGTGCAGCATCGCTCCCAGCGTACCAGTGGGCATCGGGCAGTTACCGCATGACGGTCGATGGATACGCCCGATACTTCCGCTCGCACCGCCCGTTCGCGAGCGGCATATAGCATCGGGGGATGAGGATGGTCGAGCAGGCACTTCGCCAACGGGCCTATCGTCTGATCGTCCTTCTCGGTATGGTCAGCCTGCTCGGTGATGTCACCTACGAAGGCGTGCGGGGCGTCACCGGCCCGTATCTGGCTCTCCTTGGTGCGAGTGCCACGGCTGTGGGGCTCGTCGCTGGGCTCGGTGAGTTCGTTGGATACGCACTCCGGACGGTGGCCGGCTACGTCGCCGATCGTCTTCGCTCGTACTGGCTTTTGACCTTCGTCGGGTATGCGGCGATCGGTGCCTTGCCGTTATTGGCTCTCGTGCATCGCTGGGAACTTGCAGCGTTCTTGATCGTCCTGGAGCGACTCGGGAAGGCGCTGCGCACACCATCACGCGATGCCATCCTCTCGCATGCGGCGAGTCAGGTCGGGCGAGGCAAAGGGTTCGGTCTTCACGAGGCGCTCGACCAGCTCGGCGCACTGATCGGTCCGGCGCTCTTCGCCCTGGCACTCGCCTGGGATGGCACTACTGGATATCGCGTCGGATTCGCCTTGTTGAGCCTGCCGACCTTGGCGACCGTGCTCGTGCTGCTCGTCGCCTGGCGTGGTGAACCCGAACCGGAGACCCTGGAAACGCACCATCCAGTACCTGTGCCCGTCGGAGGGAGCAGCCGGTTGTCAGCTGCGTTTTGGCGCTATGCAGCCTTTACGGCTGTGACGACGCTCGGCTTCGCCCCGTTCGCGTTGCTCTCGTACCACTTCGAGACGCAGCATCTGGTTCCCGCTGCGACCATTCCGTTGCTCTACGCGCTGGCGATGGGTATCGACGGCGTCGTTGCGCTGTTCGCCGGGTGGGGCTACGACCGCTTCGGATTGGTCACGCTTGCGGCGGTGCCGGTGTTCACAGCGCTCGCTGGTGTTGCTGCGTTGCAGACACATGTGTCGCTGGTGGTCCTCGGTCTCATCGCCTGGGGTATTGCGATGGGATTGATCGAGACGACGATGCGTGCGGCAGTCGGCGATCTTTCTCCACGCGACGTCCGGGGATTCGCCTACGGTATCTTCAACACCATCTTCGGTGCAGCCTGGCTCGCCGGGGGCGTGCTGCTGGGGATCCTGTACGAGCGCGTCGGGCCGAGCGAGACAGCACTCGCGATCGTCGCCATCCAGGCGGCCTCCCTGCTGTTCTTTTTCGGTCTCGGAGTGGTGCGAGCACATCGGACGTACCGGAGCTGGACGACTGTCTAAGTCGAGCACCGTGCGAGCGCTTTGACAGTGAACGAGTCGGTAGTCGTTTGGTCGCGCCGCTAGTCCTGGTTCCTTCGTCGTGCGGCGCGATGTCGCCCGAGCCACTCGAGCAAATCGGACAGCGAGCGCGTATTGAGCACGTGCCGTGTCTCCGCCCAGCCGCGACGCGCGGTCGCGACCGACCAGCGCATATTCTCCAACTGTCGTGCCGAGTGGGCGTCACTGGTGCAGGCGATGAGCACACCGCGCTGGATGGCGCGTTGCACCCAAATATCGGGCAGATCCAGGCGATCGGGCTGCCCGTTGACTTCGATCGCGACCCCGAATTCAGCAGCTGCCTCGAGCACAGCATCGAGGTCGAGGGCATACGGCAGGCGAGAGTTGAGGAGTCGCCCGGTCGGATGGCCGAGCAGATCGACGTGCGGGTTCGCCAGAGCACGGATGACTCGCTCGGTCATGCGTTCCTCGGGTAAGTCGAAGGCGCTGTGGACCGAGACGATCACCACGTCGAGCTCGGCGAGCACCTCGTCAGGATAGTCGAGCGAGCCGTCAGGGTGGATGTTGACTTCGGCTCCCTGAAGAATCCGGAACGGCGCGTAGCGCTCGTTGAGCTCGTCGATACGTTGCCGTTGCTCGCGCAGGCGCTCGGGCGTCAGCCCTCTGGCGACGGTGAGCGAGGGCGAATGGTCGGAGATGACGATGTACTCGTACCCGCGGGTGATCGCTGCCTGGACCATGCGCTCGAGGGAATCGTGCCCGTCGCTCCAGTCGGTATGGGCGTGGAGATCGCCCCGTATCTCCGACAGTTCCACCAGTTTGGGCAGCCGGTGCTCGAGCGCGGCCTGGATCTCACCGCGGTTCTCGCGGAGTTCAGGAGGGATCCAGTCCATGCCGAGAGTCGTGTAAATCTCCTCTTCCGTGCGGCTAGCCAGTCGCTTACCGGTCTCGTCGAAGAGCCCGTACTCGGAAAGCTTCCAACCACGCTCCTGGACCATGGAACGGAGTGCGATGTTGTGTTCCTTCGATCCAGTGAAGTAGAGGAGCGCCGATCCGTACTCGTCGGGATGAACGACCCGCAGGTCGACTTGCAGGTCTTCGCGGGTGAGAATCGATGGCCGGGTCGGGCCGACGGCGAGGACTTCCTTCACGATCGGCAAATGCGTGAATGCTTGAACGACCTCCTCGGGGCGATCGGACGCGACGAGAATATCGATATCGCCGATCGTCTCCTTCATCCGTCGCAGGCTGCCGGCAGGAGCGATCGCCCGCACTGCTGGCTCGTCACGCAACAAGGAGACGACGGTTTCCGCGACTGGCAGGGCGACACCGAGGAGGAGACGCTTGGTCCGCTGCATCAAGCGGGCTGCCTCGCGCGCGATCCGCTCCTCGAGTTTTTCGCCGAAACCGGGTAACTTGCACAATTTATGATTCTGGGCTGCCTCCAACAACTGCTGGATGGTCGTAATGCCGAGCTTTTCGTACAAGACGTGCGCGCGAGCGGGGCCGATGCCAGGGACTTCGAGGAGGTTGACGGCTTGAACCGGCACTTCTCGCTTCAGCTCCTCGTAATATTCGAGTTTTCCGGTACGCAGGTACTCCTCGATCTTCGCCGCGATCGCCTTACCGACACCGGGAATCTCGTCCAGCCTACCCTGGCGGGCGAACTCTTCGATGTCGGCGTCCAGGTCGCGGATATTCTGAGCGGCAATCGTGTAAGCGCGGATCTTGTACGGATTTTCGTTCTTCAGCATCAAGAGTTCTGCGATATGTTCGAGTAGGACTGCGACTTCCTCGTTTCTCCGCATGGTGTCACCCCTCTCTCGGCGCCTGCTCGCTGGCCAGCTCGTGCAGCCACGCATGGAGAAAGCGAGCGGTCGCCCGAACGATGGCCCGGACTTCGTCCGGGAGGAGTCCGGTCACGGCAGCGATCCGTTCGTCGTCCCAGCGATCGAGCACCGAGAGCAAGTAGAGTTCGCGCCACTGGTCGGGAAGTCGCTCGAGCAAGGAATCGAGTATTCGCCGTGCTGCCTCGTCCTGCAGCAGATCGTCCGGGAGCGGGAGATCGGGATCCCCGAACACTGCTTCGAGTCGTGCCAGGACCGGCTGGCTGGGTGGCCGATGCTCTTGCGGAGCCGGGGGCGTGCGCGTCTCGGATGGACGGTGGCGCTGGCTGTGTCGCTCCAGTGCGACACGGTGCACGGTGTCCCGTGCCAAGTGGCGCAGCCAGGCGAAACGGTCACGCGGGAGGTGCGGCAGGCGCCGGATCTCGTCGAGTGCACGCTGATAGGTAGCGAAGGCGAGCTCTTCAGCATCGAGGTCCTCCGGCTCGACGAGCCCGGCGGCGACCTCGCGCGCGATGGCTCGGTAGACCGTGCGCAAGATAGGGAGGTAGAGATCGAGTCCCTCGCGATAGAGCCAGCGCTCACGCTGCTCGATCTCGTCCGCTGAGAGGTGCGGCGGCCGCGCTATCGTGCGTGCAGCCGCTTGGAGTTGCGTCGTGAGGCGCCGTCGGGCCTCCTCGTATGGCGTGGCGGCGAGTTTGCGACGGAACGCGTGGAAATACGGATCTTGGAACACCATCTCGGTTCCCTCCCCCGCCGGTACTCGACAGTGTCGAGCATACCGAGTGTGCACGTCGCTGTCACGTGGGGGCGCACGGAGCGAAGTGTAGCCAGGTGAGCAGCGTATGCGGTATTCAGTAGGCGAACGGCTCGGGGCTGATCGAGTGGAGCCCAGCATTGTCTGGGCCAGACGATCCAGTGGGGCGTCGGCACGCCGAGTGCTGATCTAGGGTAGCCAGCCGCGCTCGCGCAAGATCTCGGCACCGATGCGACCGCGCTCGACGAACCCGCCTCCATCGCGTCCGCTTCGATACTCGAGGCGAGCTCGTTCGAAGTACTGGGCTATCGACCCGTCGGGCAAGGCGATCGGTTCGCTGATGGGAAGTCCGGTGAAGCGAACAGCTGCTTCCTCGCTGGAGAGGGTTTTGCCAGGTGCGAGGAACTCTCCGCTGCGCTGCCAGGCAGCCAAGAACCCCCCACATAGCGTATGACCTGTCTCCTCGAATCGACGGCAGGCGCCCGGCGAGAATGTGGCGGTGTTCGGTACACGGAACGCACGAGTCTGGGTCAGGCCGAGCTGCTCGGCGAGCTCGACACCGAGGCGGTCGAGCACGACGCCATCGAGAGAAGCAGCGTCGGCGGGGGCCCAGACGAAGCGGGCACGCTCGAAATACTGGACCGTCCGGAACTGCCCGGTTTCAGGATCCAGTTCGTCGAACTCTTCGGAAATCGGATAGCCGAAGAGTTCGACTCCACCGTAGTGCTCCCAGAAACGGCGGAAACCATTGGCAAGATAGTGGCCTGTTTCGGGAAAGTAGCGCCAGTGCGGATTTTCCCCTTCCGGCGCGGAACGAGGTGCAGTCGGCAGGAGGTCGACGAGTGGTGCACCCCAGAGGACGCTGCCCGCCTTCGTACGTTCCGACCAGATCAGCCAACCACCGCCAGCAGCGAGCGCCTCGATGTCTCCTGCCTCTGGTACAGCGATGAAGCGACTCCTGCTCTCGGTATCGAAGGCGACGATCGCCGGCGCGGTCTGACCCGGAGGTGACGAATCTAGCCAGAACAGGTACTGGCCATCGCTGGCGACCAGAGCAGGCCTCGGTGGGCTACCGAGTTGCAGTACCCGGTCACGGTTCCGAACCGTCATCGCGTCAGTGATGGTCACGATCGTGTCGCCGGCAACGAGAAACGCAGGCGGTGCACCGTCCCCTTCCAGGAGCGTCGCCGTCTCGCCCGGTGAGGCAACCGGCTGTGTCCGAATGCGCCAGGTGTCTCCGGTCGAGACTTCGAGCCAAGAGAGTCGGCCGTCGTTCAACTGGATAGAACGAATCGTGACGTCGTCACTCCCCACTGCTGCCACGACGACCGTCCGCTGTGGGCTCGAGAGATCGGCAGCGTACACGCGGTCATGCCCGTTCCGAGATACCCAGGCGAGCCAACGCTGCCACAGCACTGGCAACCGCTCGTCGTTCGTGCTGGCACGCGTGATGTCCTGACCGTCCGTCCAGCGGCGAACCTGAAGGCGGCCAGGACAGCTTTCGCAGTCGTGTTCTTGCCAGGCCACGACGTCACCAGAGACGGCGACGACAGCGATGTGGCCGGGCGTGACCGCCAGGATGCGCTCGTCCGGTTGGTCGATGGGACGCACGGTCAGCGTTTCGGTCTCTCCCGAAGACCGGACGAAAGCGACGCTCAGTCCGTCCGTCGCGAGCGCGTGAAGCCTCGCCTCGTCATACCGACCGAGCAACACCGGGCTGGTGATGGCTTCTGACTGGCCACGCCAGCTGAGCGCGAGGACGAGGAGCACACCGCCGAGCAGAAGCAACGCCGTGGTGTATCGGAGGAAAGCGGCCACGCCGCTCCAGGTACCGCGACGGCGCGTACCGTCACGGGTGGTTCGGTACGCGCCTGGCGCTCTCGGAATCGGCCGGAGAATCGACGTGTTCGTGTTCCGCAACGGCCGCCCTCCTCGCTACCGAGGAGCATCGACCGTCCGATGATGGGGCACAAGAGTGCAGAAGAACCAGTAGTGCCGGACGATCGCATTCTGGCCGTTCTGTACCCGGTTCTTTCTCGCTGGTACCGGGTCAACCGATGACTTGTGTCCCGCTTCTCCCCTCGACCGCCTCGCGCGCGTGGTCGAGAGCCGCGATGACCGCGCGCCGGCCCGGCTTCCTGCTGACGAAGCGGATCGCTGCTTCGACTTTCGGGCCCATACTGCCGGAGGCGAAGTGCCCATCGGCCTGATAGCGGCGTAGCTCCTCGACCGTCACCTTCTCGAGCGGACGCGCCTCCGGAGTTCCGTAGTAGAGCATGACGGAGGGAACGTCCGTGAGAATAACGAGTGCGTCCGCGCCGAGTTCGTGTGCGAGGAGCGCAGCGGCCAGATCCTTGTCGATGACTGCCTCGACGCCCTCGTAACGCCCGTCAGTGCGACGGACGACCGGTATTCCGCCACCGCCGCAGGCCACGACGATCGCCCCTGCCCCCAGGAGCAGCTCGATCGCTGGCCGATCGACGATGGCGATCGGGTCGGGTGACGGCACGACGCGCCGCCAGCCGCGCGATCCCTGAGGCTTCCAGACCTGACCGGTCGCAGCCATGATCGCGCGAGCGCGTTCTTCCGGGTAGTAGAGTCCGATCGGCTTGGTCGGCTCACGCCAGGCGGGGTCGTCCGGACTCACCTCGGTACGGGTGACCAGCGTCGCCACGACGCGCTCGATACCGCGCTGCTGCAGTTCAGCCCCGAGTGCCTGCTGGATCATGAAGCCGATCGTCGCTTGCGTTTGGGCGACGCACCAGTGGAGAGGGACGGGCGGGACGACTTCGCGGGCGAGCTCGTTCTTGACGAGCAAGTTGCCCACCTGCGGGCCGTTCCCGTGAGTGATGATCAGTTCGTAACCAGCTGCGACCAGTTCGGCGAGCTGACGGCAGGTGAGATCGACATTCGCTTGCTGCTCCTCCGCGGTACCGCGCTGTCCCGCCTGAATGATGGCGTTTCCACCGAGCGCGACGACGAGGCGCTTCATCACCTGCTCCTTTCGGTGGCTTCGGCGTTCCGAAAGGTTCCGGTGAGGTACGCTCGTTCGACGGCCCGATACGCCTCGACGAAACAACGCTCCGGAGGGCGAACGATTCCGGCTCCGACCTGCCCGATGCCCGGTTCGCGGTGCGCGATCCCGGTATCGATGACGGGGAGAACGCCACTGCGGATGACAGCACGGAGGTCGATGCCGACGGGGGTGCCACGGAAATCCAGCGCTGGGATGCGGAAAATCTCGTGCTCGGCGACCGTGATCTCGTACATCTCGAGCGTCGCACGAACTGCATCGACCGGAGTGCCGCCGATGAACTGGACGATGGCGGGGGCACCGGCCAGCGCGAAACCACCGAAGCCAGCTGTCTCGGTTATGGCGCTGTCGCCGATGTCAGGGTTGGCGTCGTCCGGTCCGAAACCGGCGAAGTAGAGACCGCGCGGCACGTTGGCCGGGCCAGTGAACCAGCGATTCCCGAGGCCGGAGACCCGAATACCGAACTCCGTCCCGTTCCGTGACAGCGTGGTCACCAGCGTGCTACCCGGCACATCGTGTGCGGCATCAGCCATCACCTTCGCAGCGACCATCGCCAGGTTGACGAAGAAGTGGTCGTTGGCGTTGATAAAGCGCAGCACCGCGGCGATGTCGGAAGTCGGCGCATCGCATTCGACCAGGTAGGGTGCGATCTCGCGATAGAAGAGCGATGTCGCGGCCTTGTTGCGATTGTGACACTCGTCGCCCATCTGCAGTGCCTGGGCGATGATGTTCCGCAAGTCGATGCCGCCACTCCGCTCGAGCGCTCGGCCCACCAGCGGCGCCAGCACTGTACTGATCCAGCGCAACCGGTCGATGACTTCGGGCGCGTAGGCTCCCATCCGCATCACCTTACCGATGCCTTCGTTGAAGTTGGTGTAGGCGCGGTTCTCACCGCTGGCATTGACCGCGATGTACACCGGCATGGACGGCGTGATCACACCGGCCATCGGACCGACCGCACTGTGCTCGTGGTTGGGAGCGAGTTCGATGTAGCCGGATTCGAGTTTGCGGATCGCCTCTTCCGGCGTGGTGGCGAAACCTTCGAACAGCATGCCACCGATCAGCGCTCCACGTAAGGGGCCGGAAGCGTGCTGCCAGTCGATCGGCGGTCCGGCGTGGAGGAACGTGCGCTCGGTCATACCGGGGATGACGTCGCGGGCCCGGGCGACACCGACGACCACCGGCTGGGCGCGCATCATCCGGGTCACTGCGTCCTGGTTCGCCGCAGCGATTAATGGATCGTTGAAGAGCGGAAGTGCGCCCCGGGCTGGCTCGACCAACGGTGGCTTCCAGTCCACCGATTGGACAGCGCCGCCCTGTTGGCGGACCGCTTGCGCGAACAGTTCGAGCCCGACGTTGATCACATTCGGTTTGTCCTGCAACAACGCGCGGATCTGCTCGCTCATCGTTCACTCCTCCTCCCGTTTCACCGCGCCAACTGGGCGGCGAGTTCTGCAGCGGCGGCATTACTGGGGACGACGATGGCCCCCACGGCTTCCAGTCGTTCGCGTTGCCGATCGAAGCCTTGCGGGTCGGAGCGCGTGCCGATCAGTGCGACGATGACCGGTAGGGCACGTCCGGTCGCTTGGGCTCGGGCCCGTGCCTCAGCGATAACCGGCGCGAGTTCAGCGGCGGGATCGGCGGCGGCGCCGTAACCGAGGACGACGTCGAGGACGATCCCAGCGACAGTCGGATCGTCGGCCTCGCGCAACAGACGCTCGATCCGGATCGTCTGGTCGATCATCGGATGCGGGCGACCGACCGTGAACTCGTCCGAGCCGAGGTCGACGAAAGTGTGGCCTGTGCTCCAGTGGGGATCGGCGAGCCGCCATTCCGGTCGCAACGGAACGTTGGAATGGATGGCACCGATCTTCGGCATCAGGATGGTCATCGCCTCGTCGCAGAGCGTGCCGCCGCTGTAGAGGCCGCGCAGGAAGCGCTGTTCCGGTGCCAGGTGCAACCGTTCAGTGGCCAGACGAGTGCGTGCCTCCGCCATGCCCGGTACGTCCAAGGTGTCGACCGGTTGGCCGGTCGCGAGGTGGACGGCGAGTCGTGCTGCTTCCGTCAGGTCGCGGGTCACCTGCACGTCGGTACGCTCCTCCGCAGTCCCGCCGACGAAGCAAGCGACGACCGGTTTTCCGCAGTGAGCTGCCTGATCGAGGATGCGCTGGCCCACAGCCGGGGCAGGAGGCTTGGAGATGAGGACGATCACCTCGGTCGACGGATCGCTGGCGAGCGCTGCGAGTCCGGCTGCCATCGTCAGGCCGCCGACGCGCTCGTCGAGGTCGCGTCCGCCGGTACCGATCCCATGGCTGATTCCCGAACCGAACCAATCGATGAGCGAAGCCACTTGTTGTAGCCCGGTGCCAGCCGCCGCGACGATGCCGATCGGCCCACGGCGGACCGCATTCATGAAGCCGAGACCGAGTCCCGCGATGGAGGCAGTGCCGCAGTCGGGTCCCATGAGCAGTAACCCGAGTTCGGAGGCTAACCGCTTCAGCCGCACCTCTTCGTCGATCGGAACGTTGTCGCTGAAGAGAAAGACGTGACGGCCGGCCCGGAGTGCTTCCTCGGCTTCGATCGGTGCATACGGACCAGGAACCGAGACAGCCACGACCTGCGCCTGTGGGGCGAGACGGAGCGCGCCGCGGAGAGTGCGAGGGACGATGGTCGTGTCCGCGACCTGCCGGACCGGCGTCGCTCGCCACAGTTCCTCCAGCGCGAACTGGATCGCGGCGAGCGCTGTCTCTTCATCCTCTGCGCGAACAGCAATCACGAGGTCGTTCGGTCCCACCTGCTCGAGTCGCGCGTCCCAAATACCCGAATCACGCAAGAGTTCCAGGTTCGCGCTCGTACCCATCACCAGCGCAGCCAGGTCGACGCCAGCGCGGCGATTGGCCGCAGCTGCCACCGCCATGAGCGCGACGGAGTCGAAATACGCATTCGGCTCGACGTGCAGGCGAACGATCATCGCTCCCTCCTCGCTCCAAAAAAAGTAGCCAGGCCAACCTGGAGCAGTTTCCAGGCTGGCCACTCGACTGCTGATCTCTCTGGTGAGCCGCGTTCCCGGGACTACCCTCCTAACACGATCGGCGAGAAGACGAGACCCGGCTCGTTGACACGCTCGACTCGCCCAGACTATACTGCTCGCGTCGCCCGAGGGCAAGAGGAGCTCCGCGACGAGCTCCTCTCGGCTTTTTCGGCCAACGAACAGCGGTCTCGTTCGCGCCATCGGCAAGGAGTCGATGGCATGGATCGTTGCTTTTCTCAACCGACTGGGCACGAGCAGCGAGTGGGTGCGGTGTTTCGCTCACCCGACAGCGATCGAGACGGGTTCTGCATGCGATCGAAGGCGAACCTCGCGTTATTCGAGACCAACCAGGGAGCCGAGTTCGCGGTAGGTCGTCAGCAGACCGTAGGCGACGCCCCAGCCGGAGGTGGAACCGGTAGCGAGGACGTGCCTGAGGAGCGCTGGAGCGTGACGCCGGTCGCACCGCTGGAGCGCGCGGCCGAAGACCAGGAAGGGACGAGCGAACGCGCCGTTCCCAGCCAGCTGGAGCCAACTCGCGCTGCGGCCGGTGGTTCGAGCGGCAGCCGCGACCGCCAGATCGTACCGGTAGCTGAGCCAGTTTTCCGGCAAGTAAGGTGCAAGCAGCGAGAGTGCGAGGAGCATGCCAGCGAGTACGTCGTCGCCGAGCGGCGTGAGTCCGGGGCCGAGACCGGCCAGTGTCACGACATGCTGGATCGCCTCGTCCATCCGTTCCTGCGACAGGCTGCGCAGCACCGCACCGTACAGTGTGTGGAGCCGGGGCGTAACGCGCAGGGCGAAGGGATCGGCGACTGGGGGCTGCGGCGGCAGGTCGCACAGCAACGCAGCCGCGAGCTGCATCGAGCATCGCCTTGGACGATTGCCGGGACGGACTACCGGGAGCCACAGGCGCGTCGCTGGAGTCGCCACGAGTGCCGAGCCGCTGGGGAGTTCGAGCCGGCCGCGGCCGATCCGCACGATCGCACCCGGTGGTACGCGTACCGACAGGTCGTCCTGGGCCTCCAAGTGGAGGCCGTCGGGTGGGAGCAAGGCGCCTGGTGTGACCAGCGAGACCCACCGCGAGCCGTCGGTCAGGTAGACTGCGCGCGGGTAGGCCGCGACGGCCCGCAGCTCGCGCGGAGGTCCGAAGACGAGCGGCACGACCGGGCTCGCGACCAGACGGAGAGAGGGACGTCGCAGTGCGGTGCCGGTACTCCCGCTGGACTCAGGAGGCGAGGGGCGCGCACGGGGAGTCGCTGGAGAATAACGTGTCGGACGAGCAGGAGTGAGGGGATCGTCCATGAAGCCACCGCGCTTTCGCTACACAGCACCGGAGAGCCTCGAGGAAGCACTCGCCCTTCTTGCTGACCTCGGCGACGAGGCGAAGCCACTGGCCGGTGGCCAGAGTCTCGTTCCCATGCTGAACATGCGCCTGGCCCGACCGAGCGTCCTCGTCGATCTCAACAGGATAGCCGAACTGGACGGGATCGAGCTCGAGAACGGTTTCCTGCGCGTCAAGGCGATGACGCGGCACCGAGCCGTGGAACGGTCGCCGTCGGTAGCACAGTACCAGCCGTTGCTGGCAGAAGCGATCCGCTACGTCGGCCATCTTCCGATCCGCACGCGGGGCACGGTCGGAGGGAGTATCGCGCATGCTGACCCAGCGGCTGAGCTCCCAGGGGTGCTGGTGGCGCTCGACGGTGCGGTCGAGCTGCGGAGTCGAAACGGCCAGCGGGTGGTACCAGCGGGCGAGTTCTTCGTCGATCTCTTGACGACCGTTGCCGCAGCGGACGAACTCGTGACCGCCGTCCGTTTTCCGGTCCTTCCGACCCGGAGCGGGACCGCCTGGCTGGAAGTCGCGCGCCGACACGGTGACTATGCCTTGGTCGGAATCGGCGCAGTGGTGACGCTGTCGGACGATGGACGGACGATCGAGGATGCGCGACTGAGTTTTATCGGGGTGAGCGGGACACCGGTGCGTGCGCGCTCGGCTGAGGCGGCTTTGCGCGGGCAGCCGCTGGCTCCCGAGACCTGGCGTGCCGCAGCGGCTGCTGTCCGAGAAGAACTGGATCCGACCAGCGATATCCACGCCTCGGCAGCGTATCGACGCTTCGTCGCTGGCGTCCTCGCCGAGCGGGCACTGGCATTGGCGGCACAGCGAGCGCTGGAAGGGATGAACCGATGAGTGCGGTGGGTACGGAACGCCGGACGATCCGGGTCACTGTGAATGGGGCCGTCTACGAGCGCGATGTCGAAGCGCGCCTGCTCCTGTCCGATTTCTTGCGCCACGAGCTCGGCCTGACCGGCACGCACGTCGGCTGCGAGCACGGGGTGTGCGGTGCCTGCACCGTGCTCCTCGACGGTGAGCCGGTGCGGAGCTGTCTACTGTTCGCGGTGCAGGTCGACGGGCACGCGATCGAGACAGTCGAGGGACTGGCACCGCGCGACGGCGAACTGCATCCCCTGCAGCGCGCCTTCTGGGAAAAGCATGGGCTCCAGTGCGGCTATTGCACGCCCGGTATGTTGATGGTCCTGAAAGCGTTTCTCGCGGAGCACCCCGATCCGACAGAGGAAGAGATCCGCGAGGCGATCTCCGGCAATCTCTGTCGCTGCACCGGGTATCAGAACATCGTCGAAGCGGCACGGTACGCGGCACAGCTGTTGCGATCGAGCTGACGAGGGTTGGAGGCGAACCATGCCGACCCGTTTCTTCGGTGAACCGGTCAAGCGGGCTGAGGATCCGCGCTTGCTGACGGGGCACGGTCGCTACGTCGACGACATCGACCTGCCAGGGCAACTGCACGTCGCGTTCCTGCGGAGCCCACTCGCGCATGCGCGGATCCGCTCGATTGACGTGACAGCGGCGCGGGCGACGCCGGGTGTCGTCGCCGTCTGGACCTACCAGGACATCGGACCCTGCCAGCGCCGGATGCCGTTGCTCATTCCGCATCCGGACCTCACGCACCCGTATACGCGCTATGCACTGGCCAGGGACGAGGTCAACCATGTCGGCGAGCCGGTGGCAATGGTGATCGCCGAGAGCCGGTATGCTGCGGAAGACGCCCTGGAGGCGATCGTCGTGGAGTGGGAGGAGCTGCCGCCGGTCGTCGATATCGAGCGTGCAGTACAGCCTGGAGCACCGCTGGTGCACGAAGAGCTGGGGACGAACGTCGCGGCACACTACGTGGGAATCGTCGGGGATCCGGAACGGGCGTTCGCCGAGGCGGCACACGTCTTTCGCGAACGCCTCGTGATCGAGCGCAGCGCCGGTATGCCGATCGAGACACGTGCGGTTCTGGCCGACATGGAATCCGGGCGAAGAAGCGGTCCTCGAGGTCTGGGATACCACGCAGGCCCCTATCGTGATCCGGAATGCGCTGGCAGCACTGTTCGGTCTCGCGCCGACACAGGTTCGAGTCATCGCGCCGGACGTCGGTGGTGGGTTCGGCTGCAAGATCATGGTCTATCCGGAAGAAGTGCTGATTCCCTATGCCGCCATGATTCTCGGCCGGCCGGTGAAATGGGCGGAAGATCGCCTCGAGCACTTCGTGGGGACCAACCACGAGCGACTACAAATCCACGAAGCCGAGATCGCCGTCGATGCCGAGGGACGCATCCTCGGGATCCGCGACCGCTTCCTCCACGATGCCGGTGCCTACACGCCCTATGGCATCATCGTGCCGATCATCACGGCGTGCCAATTGCCCGGACCGTACAAAGTTCCCAACTACCACGTCGAGTTTCGCGCTGTCTATTCCAATACCGTCCCGGTCAGCCCCTACCGTGGTGCTGGCCGTCCCCATGCCTGCTTCGTCATGGAACGGCTGCTGGATCGCGTAGCGGATGAGCTCGGGCTCGACCGCGCGGAAGTCCGACGCCGCAACTTCATCCAGCCGGACGAGTTTCCCTACGATGTGGGACTGATCTTCCAGGACGGGGCGCCGACCCGTTACGACAGCGGTAACTATCCCGGTATGCTCGACCTGCTGCTCGAGCGCATGGACTACCAGCGCCTGATCCAGGAGGAACTCCCGCGTCTGCGGGCGGAGGGGCGATACGTCGGGGTCGGCATCGCCTGCTACGTCGAGGGTACCGGTATCGGGCCGTACGAGGGGGCGACGGTTCGGATCGAGCCGACCGGACAGGTGTACGTGGCCACTGGGATGCCGCAGCAGGGGCAGGCGCACAAGACGATCCTGGCTCAGATCGTGGCGGAGGAGCTGCAGGTCCCGCTCGAGTCCGTGCAGGTCTACGAGGGCGATACGGAGCATTTCCAGTTCGGCTCGGGGACCTATGCGAGCCGGAGCGCGGTGGTGTGCGGGAGCGCCGTTGCCTTGGCCGCTCGTAAGGTGCGCGAGCAGGGCCTCGCGCTGGTGGCCGAAGAGCTCGAGGTCGCGCCGGAGGACTTGGTCGTCGAGGACGGCCGGGTATTCGTCCGCGGCGCACCGGAACGCGGTTTCACCTGGGCACAGGTGGCGCAGTTGGCGAACCCGTTGCGGTACGCCTACTCCGGCGATCTCGTGGTCCGACCGCGTCCCTGGACAGGGCCAGCACTCCCGCCCGGACGCCAGCCGGCGCTGGAGGCGACGGAGTACTACTCTCCCCCACATGCGACGTGGGCGAGCGGTGCAGTGGGGGCGCTGGTCGAAGTGGATATCGACACCGGTCAAGTCGTCTTCCGCAAGCTCTGGGTCGTGCACGACTGCGGCAAGCTGATCAACCCGCTGGTCGTCGAGGGACAGGTGCACGGTGGGATCGCCCAGGGAATCGGCGGAGCCTTCTACGAGAAGCTCCATTACGACGAGAACGGGCAATTGTTGAACGCGAGCTTCATGGACTTCTTGATGCCGACAGCGATGGAAATACCGCGCATCGAGGTCGCACATCAGGAGACGCCCTCACCGCTCAATCCGATCGGTGTCAAAGGAGTCGGGGAGGCCGGAGCGATCCCCATGCCGGCCGTGTTCGCCGCGGCAGTCGAGGATGCCTTGCAACCCTTCGGGGTGCGGATCACGCGAATGCCGCTCGATCCGGATACGATCTGGCGTCTGACGCATCCTGCGGAGGGCTGATGCGCCAACGCACGAAACGAGCTGGAGAGCAGTATGGGATCAGTGCGGAGGGAAGGGGAAGGCGCGATGGGTAAAGTCAAGTTGTACGATCTCTCACAACCGCTCAACCAGGAAGTCTCATTCTGGCCGTTCTATCCACCGTTCGAGGTCAAGTACATCAAGCGCAAGGCGGAGCATGGGGTCAACGCGCAATACATCATGACCTCGAATCACATGGGCACGCACCTCGATGCACCGCGTCACTTCATCACCGGTGGGAAGACGATCGACCAGATTCCGCTCGACTGGCTGTACGGGCCGGGAGTTATCGTCGACCTGTCGGACATGCTCGACGAGCTCGACATCTTCACGCCCGAGATGATCGAGCAGCGGGTCGAAGTCCGCGAAGGCGATATCCTTTTCATCCACACCGGCTGGCACCGCTATGCGCAGTTCGGTGAGGAACCGGACGAGGAAAAGTACCTTCTCCGGCACCCTGGTCCGCATCCGTCGATCGTGGACTGGCTCATCGCCAAGAAGATCAAGATCTGGGGTGTCGATATGGTCTCCACCGACCACCCGATGAACCTGCCGATCGGTCGGTTCCTGGGGCGCGGCGGACTCGAGCAGTGGAAGAAGGTTCGAACGATCTGCGAGCGCAAGTTCGGTGACAAGCTGGCCGAGCTGTTTCCGGAGGAGCATTACCAGCTGACGCACAACGCGCTGTTCCCGCATGACTGTATCCATGTCGAAAACCTCGGTGGGGAGATCGGGCGGAAGGAGCTGCACAACCGGCGCTTGACGCTGGGTGTCTTCCCATGGCTGTTCAAAGGGGGCGAGGCGGCGTTCTGCCGGGTCGTCGCCTTCGTCGAAGAAGCCTGAGAGAGGCTGTTTCCTACGGTTGCGAGTGAGTACGAAGGAGTCGCTCGATGGTAGTCGATCTGGCGCGGTGCCGGGTGCTGGATCTTTCCCAGGACTGGGACATCCATACGCCCGGTTTCGCGCTCTACGAGGGTCCGACGGTCAAGTGGATCAAGCGCGTCGCCTTCGAGCGGGCAGGCGGCCAGTGGATCTCGTCCACGCTTCATGTCGGAACGCACTTGGATGCACCGCTGCACTTCATCACTGGTGGAGACGATATCGCCTCGATCCCGCTCGACAAGCTGGTCGGCTGGGCCTGTATCGTTGACCTCACTCGCTATGGCATCGGCGACTACGACATTTACGGCCCCGAACACTTCGAGCAGTGGGAACGGGATACCGGCATCCGGATCCAGCCCGGAGACATCCTGGTGATCCATACCGGCTATCACCACTACTACCCGAGCGACTGGGCGACCGATCCGGCATTGCGGCAACCGGACGAGACGCGGTACTTCATCAAGCATCCTGGACCGACGCGGGCGTTCGCTGACTGGGTGCTGGAGCGGAAGATCGCCTGGCTCGCGGTCGACTGTGCTTCCGCTGACCATCCGTTCAACACCGTGATCCGGAAAATCCGGGCGGATCTCGTGCCGGAGTTCGAGGCCAAGCACGGGAAGCCGATCAGCGAGCTTCTGCCCGACGCAGACTATCAGGTGATGCACTTCGCGCTCTTTCCGCACGGGGTCATTCATATCGAGAATGCTGGTGGGGAGATCGACAGGATCCTCGATCGGCGTGTCATGGTCGGTTGCTTCCCCTGGCGCTTCAAAGGAGGGGAGGCGGCGTTCTGCCGGTTCGTCGCTTTCGTCCCCGAGGACGAGCTGTAGCGATGCGCGCGATGGTGCTCGAGCGACCAAGGCAGCCGCTGGTGCTGCGTGACCTTCCGGTTCCGGAGCCAGGGGCCGGGCAGGTTCTCTTACGCGTGCGTGCCTGCGGTGTCTGTCGGACCGATCTCCACATTGTGGACGGTGAGCTTCCCGATCCGAAGTTGCCGCTGGTGCTCGGGCACCAGATCGTCGGTGAGGTCGTCCGCGCCGGCGCCGGTGCCACACGATTCGCCCCCGGGCAGCGTGTCGGTGTACCGTGGCTCGGCTGGACCTGTGGTAATTGTAGGTACTGTCGGAGCGGGCGCGAGAACCTGTGTGATCGCGCCCGCTTCACCGGTTACACGCTCGATGGTGGCTACGCCGAGTACGCCGTGGCCGACGAGCGGTACTGTTTCCCAATTCCCGAAGGCTATCCGGATGTTCAGGCAGCACCGCTCCTGTGCGCTGGACTGATCGGGTACCGGGCATTGCGTTTCGCTGGCCCAGCGCAGCGGATCGGGTTCTATGGGTTCGGTGCAGCGGCCCACATTCTCACCCAGGTCGCGGTCTGGCAAGGGCGCCAGGTCTATGCCTTCACGCGTCCTGGCGATACGGAGGGGCAAGCGTTCGCCCGCCGCCTCGGCGCCGTCTGGGCGGGAGGATCGGACGAGCTCCCGCCGGAACCGCTCGAGGCGGCGCTCATCTTCGCACCGGTCGGCGCGCTGGTACCCCAGGCGCTGCGGGCGCTCGAAAAAGGTGGCTCAGTCGTGTGCGCGGGGATCCATATGAGCGACATCCCCTCGTTTCCCTATGGACTGCTCTGGGAGGAGCGAGTGATTCGCTCGGTCGCCAACCTCACGCGCCGAGACGGTGAGGAGTTCTTGTCCCTCGCTCCGCAGGTGCCTGTGCGCACCGAGGTGCAGGTGTATCGCCTCGAAGACGCGAACCGCGCGCTCGATGATGTACGGGCTGGGCGCGTGCGCGGCGCTGCGGTGCTGCAGATCGCTTAAAGACTCCTCATCCGGCGGTACCGCATGCCTCGTGTGCAAGTCGCATCCGGCACCAGTTTCGCTGCTCCAGCGCGTGCTGCGACGGTCCAGCCGAGAGTCGGTGGGTACAGGTGGGACACGACCGATACCAGCCGACCGACGGGCAGTCTTAGGAAGTAAATCCGGAGGCTGTGCAACGGGGCGGCAGCGATCAACCGATCGGTGCAGGCGTCCCCTCGTCACGCCGGAGGATGACGGCACGGTTGGCGCGAGCGGTGGGAGTCTGACGGAAGACGACCGTCACGAAAGCTGCCCCGAACGGGACGCAAAGCGTGTCGTCTTGTCTGCTCGTTCTGGTCTCGGTTGTCCAGAAGAGATGATGGCGGAGGCGATGGTGGAGCGTCGCGGCGTTCCTTCACGGAAATCGAGCGATGATACGAGCGCTCTCGCGCAACCATGCGAAGTGTCCCGAGAGGACCGGAGCTTGTCCGGTGGTGCACGACGAGGAGGACCGGTGCTGCGTAGTGTGGAGCAGAGAGCGTTGCACGAAACGGCGAACTCGGGTATACTGCTGAAGGCGTTGGCTGTGGGCCCACGTAGCTCAGGAGGCAGAGCACAATCTTGGTAAGATTGAGGTCCCGGGTTCGAGTCCCGGCGTGGGCTCCAGAGGCCGGTGTAGCTCAGCGGTAGAGCAGCTGTTTCGTAAACAGCAGGTCGTCGGTTCGAATCCGACCACCGGCTCCCCGAAAAAGCGCGAGACGACGCAGAACCCACGAGGCGGCCGGGCGCGATACTCGGCCGCCTTCGCGCTGACCGGCGTGTGGTCACCGTGTGGTCAAGGTGTGGTCAGCCGGAGACGCGGAGAGCCCGCTGGTCGAGCGCCAGCGGACTATACTCGACGCCGGTCCAGCGAGCCGCCACTCGCTCGGCCACTGACCCGGCCGCTGGCCACTGCAGTGGCCAGGTATCGCGTTCTCAAGGTACGTACCGTCTCACACGGTTATCACAGCACACTCGTCGGCGGCCGTCGAGCTGTCCGGACGACACAGGCCGGTGAGTCCGTGACCTACCAGCCTGTACCTGCTTTCAGAAGGGGACTCCGCTCGTCCACTGGAGGTCGGTGGCGAATGGTCCGAGCCGAGTGAGACGCCCGGCCTTCATCCGGTCGAGCCAGCGCAGGCGAGCTTCCGTGCGCTTGGCGTTGCGGATGTAGCTGGTGGTCAGCTTGCGGCGTTCCACGTCGCCGACCCACTGCCGGAACGCCAGCGCTTCCGGCATCAGCTTCTCGACCGTCTCCCACTTGTAGTGCGCGGGATCAGCGGGATCACGTCAGCAGCGCTTCTGTGCCGCTACCAGTGTCGGCCGCCAGTACATCGGACAGCGCACCCCATCTTCGTCAGTCGGTCGACCAGCTCGGGCTTGGTCACAATGAGGCCGAGTGCGTTCGATTTGGCCAGGATCCGGTGTCTCGTCAACCGTAAAGGGGCATGCGCGACTCACGCACGTCCTGTGACGAGCCGTACCGTGAACCCCACGACGCCTCCTTCACGGGCCGAAGTGATACTGTATGGTTCGTATCGTTTGACGCACTCGGATCGGGAAAGACCGAAAAAGATCGCCCCGGGGTTGCTCGGGTGTGCACGAATTTGCCAATGGACCCGACGGGAACGTGGTAGACTGTTTTGGAACTCTCGTCAGAGGTCATGGGCGCGGAAGGAAGGGCTTAAGCGTATCAGCGCCCGCAACCAGTTGCGGGGCACAGTGAAGTCCGTGAAACACGGAGCAGTCGTCAGCGAGGTCGTTATCGACCTCGGCAATGGGCAAGAGCTCGTCTCCGTCATTACCCGCGAGTCGGCCGAGCAACTGGGGCTGGCTCCCGGCACACCGGTCGTGGCCATCATCAAAGCGACCGAGGTCATGGTCGCAGTCGAGTGAGCTGCGGGCTGACGAGTTCCGGGCGGTGCATGTCCGTGTCGGTTCGGTGACAGCCGATCCTGCGTTCGTGGCTGGTGTCGTCTGGACCTGCTGTGGGCCTGCCTGGGGTCGGAGGAAGGCCCGCACGTTCGCGCGACCACGAGTCGGGCGTCCCGCAGCGGGTGCAGCTGTAGGGTTGACACTGTCACCGGCTCGGCGCGATCTGGACAGCGGGATAGGCACCGAGTCGCGGCTGTGCGGCGTCGAAGCCAACTGTCTCATTTCTGGTGTTGGGCAGGAGGAGAAGTTGCCCTGTGTGGCCCAGAGCTAGGGCACGTTCCCAACTTCCAGGAGCCCTTCTGCGCGGACCAGGTAAGAGCAACTGAAACACTTTCCAGGGCTAGCTGACTCCTTGATTTTCCTGCCTCAACGTCGGTTATCGGCCCTCTCAGCCAGAGTCGGGGGCGGGTTCGACGTTGTAGGTCATGTAGGTGTAGTCATCGCTCCTTCCGAACCGGAAATAGCTATCATCATCCTTGACCTCGACGATGACCGTGATCCATTGCCCGACATCTGCTGCAGTTACAGTCCAGATAGCTTGGTTGTCGCTACTCCAGTCACGGAGCAGCCTTGATTCAACCCAGAAGCGGTACAGCAAGGGGCGATTGCAAGGGCTCTGGGCTGTTGCGGTAAAGGTGAGGGTATCTCCGACATGGACGGTCGGCGCGTTGTCGAGCCCGCCAGGCCAATCCCCACCGGTTCCCTTGCCCCAGGAGTTCGGGTTGGTATGCCCGAGGCTATCGGTGACCTGCACGAGTGTCGGATACCCGCAGAAATCGGACCCGGGGGCGGGTTCGACGTTGTAGGTCATGTAGGTGTAGTCATCGCTCCTTCCGAACCGGAAATAGCTATCATCATCCTTGACTTCGACGATGACCGTGATCCATTGCCCGACATCTGCTGCAGTTACAGTCCAGATAGCTTGGTTGTCGCTACTCCAGTCACGGAGCAGCCTTGATTCAACCCAGAAGCGGTACAGCAAGGGGCGATTGCAAGGGCTCTGGGCTGTTGCGGTAAAGGTGAGGGTATCTCCGACATGGACGGTCGGCGCGTTGTCGAGCCCGCCAGGCCAATCCCCACCGGTTCCCTTGCCCCAGGAGTTCGGGTTGGTATGCCCGAGGCTATCGGTGACCTGCACGAGTGTCGGATACCCGCAGAAATCGGACCCGGGGGCGGGTGTGGGCGTTGGTGTGGGTGTCAGGGTGACTGGTGTCGGTGTCACACCAGGTGTCGGTGCGGGCGTGGGTGTTGAAGTTGGCGTCGGCGTATAAGGGTGAGTCTGTGTTGGTGTGGGCCTCGGCGTGGGTGTCGGGGAGGGTGTCGGCAGGGGTGTGGGTTTAGGTGTCGGTGTTGGCGTGGGTGTCGGGGTTACCGGTGTCGGCGTCGGTGTGGGCGTTGATGACGGTTCTGGCCCCGGAGAGCCGGACGGCAGGAGATGCAAAGCCTGCGCGCCGAGACGTCCGAGCAGAACATCCAGCCGCTCCGGCCAGACGCCCGGCTGGTACTCGAACCGGTGACGCTCGAAGTACTGCACGAGCACCAGCTGCCCACTGTCGGGGTTCACCTCCACGAATTCCTCGCTGATCGGATACCCGAAGATCGGCAACCCGCCGAACTGCTCCCAGTACTCGCGGAAGCGCCCGCACAGGTTGTGCTGGGTCTCGGGAAAGTACGTGCAGCTCCCAATCGGCTGTGCCGGCTGGAACGGCGGCTCGTGCTCGCGTCCGCGCGTCACTTCCCGCCCGATCAGGCTCAGGAGCACATCGTAGCGCTCCGGCCAGACGCCCGGATGCCACTCGAAGCGAGCCCGCTCGAACCACTGCGTCACGAGACCAGTTGTCGGATCGACGAACTCTTCGCTGAGCGGGTAGCCGAAGATTGCCAACCCGCCGAACCGCTCCCAGTAGTCGCGGAAGCCATGACAGAGCCAGTGGCCGGTTTCCGGAAAGTAGCGGCACGGCCCTTCGGTCTGCGCACGGGCGCTGGTGAAAGGTAGCGAGGGAACCGCCCCAACCAGACCAAGTAGCATTGCGAGTAGAAGCAGCATCCGCCCAGCGTGCGCCACAGATCCTTACCCCCTCAGTCGATGTGTGCATATTAAGTAATACCCGGTTGCGCCTGTTGTCAAGAGGGAGTCGGCTGAATCAGTGCGTGCTACCGGCCGTTGTCCCCGACCAGCTGCCGTGGTACACGGATAGAGTGCGCGGTTGTTTGTCTTCATCTTCTCTCAGTTTCCGACAGCTGGGAACTTCCAAGAGCGGTGGTGCGGGGCGGACCGGGGCGCGAGCAGCAGGCTGCCTGGCAAGCCCTCATCGAGAACACCTCGCAGGGAATCGACTCCCATAGCTCCTCGCCGTTCGAGCGGCTCAGGGACCTCTTCGGACACGTCCGAGCGCTCGGACGCGCCGACTGGTTTACCGACGGATCTGTGATCTATCCTGGAAGGAAAACCATAAAGCAGCGCAGTGTCGGGTCAACGTGAAACGGAAGACACAGAAGATGGCTGTCCAGCAGCGCACGACGCTCACAGCACTCGGAGTTCCGAGGACCGTCCTCCGGGAGTGGGTGCGGTCATGGCTGCTCGAAGATGTCGGAACCGGTGACGTGACCACCCAGGCAATCGTTTCCCCGGATGTCCGCGGTCAGGCTGAAATCGTCGCGCGCGAGGCGGGTGTCCTGTGCGGACTGCCGCTCGTCGAGCTGGTCTTCCACGAGGTCGATGACGAGCTCGACTGCACGGCGCTGGTTCGGGAAGGCGCATCGGTCGCCGCTGGAACGGTGGTGGCGCGGATCGCCGGCCGACTGGCGAGCATCCTCACGGGCGAGCGTCTGGCGCTCAACCTGCTGCAGCGGCTTTCCGGCATCGCGACGACGACGCGCCGATTCGTCGAAGCGATCGAGGGCACCGGTGCGGTGATTCTGGATACGCGCAAGACGACACCGGGGTTGCGGGCGCTGGAGAAATACGCGGTACGCGTCGGCGGCGGGCGGAACCATCGTTTCGGGCTATTCGATGGCGTCTTGATCAAGGACAACCATATCCGAGCGGTCGGCAGCGTCGGCGACGCGGTCCGGCGGGCGCGCGAGCGGGCTCCCCATCCGCTGGCAATCGAGGTCGAAGTCACGACACTCGACGAGCTCGAAGAAGCGCTCGAAGCCGGAGCCGATTGGATCTTGCTGGACAATATGGATCTGGAAACGATGCGTGAAGCGGTCCGGCGTGTAGCCGGGCGCGCACGGCTGGAAGCCTCCGGCGGGGTGACGCTCGAGCGCGTCCGCGCGATCGCCGAGACCGGTGTAGACGCGATCTCGGTCGGTGCGCTCACCCATTCCGTGCGTGCGCTGGACATCGCACTGGAAATCGTGGCGATCGATTCGGACTGAAGGGGGTCGTTCACTGCGATGCAGCAGCAGGAACTGGTTCAGGAGATTCTCCGGCTCAAGGAGGAACGACGTGCCGTCATCCTGGCCCACAGTTACCAGCGACCAGAGGTGCAGGATATCGCCGACTTCGTCGGTGACTCGCTCGGACTTTCGCGCGAGGCGACGAGGACCGATGCCGAGGTGATCGTCTTCTGCGGTGTCCACTTCATGGCGGAGACGGCAGCGATCCTGAACCCGGAGAAGACGGTCCTTCTGCCCGATCTCGAAGCGGGGTGCTCGCTCGCGGAAACGATCACCCGAGAGGACGTCCGTGCCTGGCGCGAGCAGCATCCGGACGGGATCGTCGTGGCGTACGTCAATACCAGTGCGGCGGTGAAAGCACTGGCGGATATCTGCTGCACGAGCGCGAACGCAGTCGAGGTGGTAGCTAGCCTGCCTCCGGATCGGCCGATCTTCTTCGTTCCGGACATGTTCCTCGGTGCGCACGTGGAGCGGATCACCGGCCGCAAACTGGATGTCTGGCTCGGTGAATGCCACGTCCATGCGGGTATCCGAAGCGAGGACCTGGAGGTGCAACTGGCGGCACACCCGGACGCGGAGTTTCTCATCCATCCGGAGTGTGGGTGCAGTTCGACCTGCATCTTCCTACGACCGGACGCGAAGCTACTCTCGACCGAGGGGATGGTGCGGTACGCCGCGCAGTCGCCGGCGCAGGAGTTCGTCGTGGCGACCGAGGTGGGCATCCTGCACCGGCTCAACAAGAAGGCTCCTGGCAAGCGGTTCATTCCGGTGCGCGAGGACGCCGTCTGCCAGTACATGAAGCGGACGACGCTCGAGAAGGTCTACGAGTCGCTACGCGATCTCAAGCATGTCATCACTGTTCCCGAGGAGATCGCTGTCCCGGCTCGTCGGGCGCTCGAAGCGATGCTCGCACTAGGCTAGAAGCGAGCGACGCCACGAGTTCCGTGATGCGACGCTCCAACGAGAGCCGGCCCGCTGATTCGGGCTGGCTCTCGTCCGGAGAGCGCTGCGGTCCTCCCAGCACGTCAGAGGCAGAAGCCAGGCGAGGCTGTACCGGCTATGGCTGACGCGCCGATTCGACGAACCGGTTGGTGAAGGCGGCACGCGCATCGACGTCGCTGGCCAGCAGCCCCCGCTGGCGCATCCAGGAGGCGTACTCGGTCCAGCGCCGCTCTTCCTGCCAGCCGAAGACCGGCACGCCCTCGGTCCAGAGCGGTGCGAGCAGCCGGATGCCGCGCTTCTCCAGCTCTTCGTTGGTCTCGGGATACTCCCGGACCAAAAGTGCCACTGCAGCATCCAGGTCACGGGCGGCATCCTGGTATCCGCGGATCATGCCGCGGACGAATCGCTGGACGCGGTCCGCGTGCTCGCGGAGTTCCTGTTCGCTGGTGACCATGACGAGTTCGTAGAAGTCCGGCACGCCCCACTGCTCGACGCGCAGAATTACCGGCTTTTCGCCTTGCTGCTCGATCAGGATCGACTCGTGTACCCAGTAGGCACCGATGACGGCATCGACCTGCCCGCTCAGTAGCGCACGAACGAGCTCGAATCCCACGTTGACCAGTGTCACGTCCTCCAGTCGTGCACCATCGGCCTCCAGCATCGTGGCAAGCAGTGCCTCGTCGCTCGGCAAGCCAGGATAGCCGACCTTCTTCCCGGCGAGATCGCGCGGACGGGTGATTCCGCTGCGCTCGAGCGCCATGACGGAGTTCAGCGGGTGCTGGACGAGTGCGGCGATCGAGACGACCGGGATTCCCTCGGCTCGAGCGAGAAGGACGTCGGTCTGGTAACTGATGCCATAGGTGTTCCGACCGGTCGCGACGAGTTTGAGCACGTCCTCCGGATTGGCCGGCACTTCCAGCGTGACGTCGAGCCCTTCGGACTGGACGTGCCCGTTCTCACGAGCCATGAGGAGACCGGTGTGATTCGACCAGGGATACCAGTCGAGCGCGACACTCACCGACTCGCGTGCCTCGGTCGGGCTAGCCGCGACAGCGGCGGTCGTGGGTGTCGCGGGTGGCGCCGATCCGCCTGCGGTGGGTCGTTCCCCAGCGCAGGCACTGGCGAGCAGCGCTGCCGTACCCATCAGAAACGTTCGGCGCGTGACTTTGCGCGTCATGCGTCTCCTCCTCTCCCTGTTATCGTTCCGTTCGCGATGTCGTGCGCCAGGGTAGGGCGATGCGCTCGACCACGCCGACGCTCCAGAAGAGGGCGATGCTGACCGCAGCGCTCACGAGCACCGCGGCGAAAACCCGGTCGGTGTGGAACTGCGAGGCTGCGCGGATCATGAGGTAGCCGAGCCCGGCAGCGGAACCGACCCATTCCCCGATGAGCGCACCGATGACGCTCACAGCGGCAGCGACGCGCAAGCCAGAGAAAAAGGCCGGAAGCGCTGCCGGTATGCGGACGATGCGCAATGTCTGCCAGCGCGAGGCACCGAGACTGCGGACGAGGTCGACCAGTTCGCCATCGACACCGCGTAACCCGTCGACCAGATTGACAGCGATCGGGAAGAAGCAGATGAGGACGACGACGATGACTTTCGGTGTCAGTCCGTATCCGAACCAAATCAGGAGCAGCGGCGCGAGCGCGACGATCGGGACGGCCTGCGACGCGACGACGAGCGGATAGAGCGACCGCTCGACGATCCGCGAGCTGACGATCCCGACAGCGAGCAGGATCGCGAGGACGACAGAGAGGACGAGTCCGAGCGCAACTTCCTCCAGAGTGACCGCGAGATGCTGGAGCAGGAGACGCTGGTCGCGGAGGAGTGCGAGCACGATCGCGCTCGGGGGCGGCAGAACCCAGCGTGGTACCGCGAGGACTCTGACCAGCCATTCCCACGTCGCCAAACCGACGGCGAGGATGAGTGCCGGCAGCAGACGTTCACGGTGCATCGGTCCGGACCTCCCGGGCCGATCGAGCCCGAAGTGCACCCAGCACGCGCGCTTTGAGCGCAACGAAGCGTGGATCGGTGACGATCTCGTAGGTTCGCGGGCGTGGCAGGGCGACCGGTACTTCGTCGACGATGCGTCCAGGGCGTTCGCTCAGCACGATGACGCGGTCGCTCAGGAGGATCGCTTCCTCGACATCGTGCGTCACCAGAACGATCGTGCGGTCGAGTTCCTCCCAGAGCGCGAGCAGCCATTCTTGGAGGCTCGCTCGGGTGAGCGCGTCGAGAGCACCAAACGGCTCGTCGAGGAGGAGGAGGGGTCGCTCGGCCATGAGCGTTCGGAGGAAGGCGACGCGCTGGCGCATCCCACCGGACAGCTGGGCTGGATAGGCCGCAGCGAACTCGGCCAGGCCGAAGCGTTCGAGCCAGGGCAGGGCGCGGTGGCGTGCCTCGTGCTTGGGCACACCGCGTAGTTCGAGCGGCAAGATCACGTTATCGAGGACGCGGCGCCACGGTAGAAGCAGGTCGCGCTGATGCATGTAGGCGACCCGACCGAGGCGGTGCGGAGCTGGTGCGCCGTCGAGCCAGACTTCGCCACTCGATGGTTCCTCCAGGCCAGCGACGATGTTGAGGAGCGTACTCTTGCCGCAACCGGAGGGACCGACGATGCTCAAGAACTCGCGATCGGTGACGACGAGATCGAGCGGCCCGAGTGCCTCGATGCGCGCGCGTCCGCGGTAGAAGACTTTCGTGACGCTCCGGATTTCGACCCGTCGGAGCGTGCTCACGGCCACCCCCCGGGTCGACGAGTGCGCGATCGCGACCGGCGGACGACAGCGTAGGAGAATGGGACGAACGAACCGCTCGACTGGCGGGACGAATTTTCGTCGTGTGGGGGGTTCTCGTGCACGGCCTTCCCTCCGCTGGCATTACCCAGTTCAGGTTCCACGGTCGGTGGCGGGGTGTCGAGCCACCCTCTCAGCCCGGTTAACCCCGAGCTCCCGCGGCCGTCTCGGTTGGCGAGACAGGACGGTAGCAAAATCGCGGAGCTTCGTCAAGTCTTTCCGGTTGGAGACAGGCCACTGGGTATTTCCGCCTCGTCGGCTTCGTTGTCTACGGGCAACAGGCGTTGAACGCGTACTGGGACGCGGTCGAGCGCCGACCGCTGCCCTATCGGGTCAGTGTCTGGCAGTGGGTCCTGGTGGTTATTGGGGGCTTCTTCTTCGCCTACGATCTCCTGACGAGCCTCGGGGTGCTCGCAGCGAGCTTCGTGCTGGCCTCGTACTGACGGCCGCCGATGGTGCGCTGGTCGACATGGGAATGGGAGCGGCACGGCGCGCTACGTACTGCTGAAACCGCGAGGAGCCCGTTTCTCCTAGAGGATGGGTGCTCGTGGTATGGTTAGCCCATCTCGTTCGTGTGCGCGTGCCGGGTCACGCATCGAGGAGCGAAGGCGACGCCGATGTCGACCTACCGGGCCGTGCTCGAACCGGTTCTTTCGCCAGCGGCGCTTGCCGTGCTCGATCGGCTGACGCCCGTCATCTGTGCCTTGTATCAACTCGAGGTGCTGCTCGATACCGCAGTGCCAGCTGAAGAGCACGCACGCCTTCGCGATCGGCTGGTGACGCGGCTCGAGCGGATCGTCGCCATTCTTCCGGCCGATGTCTCACCGACGGCCAATGAGATCTTCACCGCGGTCGAAGTCCTCGTGATGGACGTTCTCGGCCGTGAGCTCCATATCGGCGAGGAGATCGCGAGGTTGGAGACATTGACCGAGATCTTCCGTAGCGACCCGTTACTCTACCAGCTCGTCCGGAGCCAGGCGAATTGATTCTCGCCAGCACCTCCCCGTCCGACTCGGGTGAGCCTCCGTTACCGGGGACGAATACGCCACCCTTAGACGACGCGGAAGTCGAGGTGCATTCCCAACCTATAGTGCGTGGGGATGTTGCAAAGGAGAACGTAGTGCCCAGCGGGAAGCTCGAGCGTCATTTCAGCGGTCTTGCCTGGTGGTAAGTCCTCCGGCTCGATTTCGCCAAGGACCTCACCGGCTTCTTCTTCCTCAGCGGTCTGTTTCGCCTCGCTGTAGGGAAGCTGGTCTGCCGGTAGATCGGTGCGCAGCACGATGAGTTCATGCTCGAGCTGCCCGACGTTCGTGGTGACGAAGCGCACTCGCCCAGCCGGTACTTGCGCCGTGTCAACGCGGATGACGTACTCATCGAGTTCGACATTGACAGTCGTGACCAATTGACCGCGCTGTCGGCGACAAGCAAGGAGGACGATGGCGGCTAGCATCAGGATCTCACGGCGTGTCAGGGCTCTGTTCATCTCCTCACCTCCGAGGCACGAACTCGATCACCCCACGTACGGTGTGCGTTCGGGTCGCGATGAACCGGTTCAGCGAGCTGGGCGCGCTGGATCGCTAGCTCGACCGAGTGCAGGTTGTGTCAGCGAGAGACCCACTCTGCTGGACAGTCTATCACAGTCGCAGCCGGTGCAGAGCGGCGAGTCCGGATCGTCGGGGCGGCGCAGTGAACCGATTGCGCTCGGGTTCGACTTCCCAGAGTGTTGCCGCAAGACGGGGCATATGGCGGCCGCTGGAGAAGATCGGCCGTTCACTCGTCGGGGAAACGCAAGGTGACGGTACGGTGGACGGGGCCGATCTCGGTCGCAGGAAAGATCGCACGCGCGAGCGGGAGCCAGACTTCGGGATCGGTGAGCGAAGGACTGAAGTGCGTGAGCCAGAGTCGTCGTACGCCAGCCGTGCGGGCCAGTTCAGCGGCTTCGTGAAAGACCATATGTCCTCGCTCGACGGCACGCGGCAACATGGCAGGGTCTCCGTACATCCCTTCGCAGACGAGGAGATCGGCGTCGCGGACGAACGCCGGGAGATCGGGTGTCGGGCGGGTGTCCGTCACGAATGCGACGGTAATGCCGCGCCGGGGAGGGCCGAGGACGTCGTCGGGAGAAATCGTGCGGCCAGCGAGCTCGATCGGTTCGCCATGCTGCAGTCGGCGCCAGAACTCCACCGGAATGCCGAGTGCCCGAGCCCGCTCCGGCAAGAAGCGTCGGCCACGTGGGCGATGGATCGCGTAGGCTAGGCAGGGAACGCGATGCGCGACCGGTAGGCTCCGGACGAGCATCCCGCCGGGCAGGACCAGCTCGCTCGTCCCTTCCAGTTCGGTCACTTCGACGGCGAACGGGAGCACGGGGACGATCGAGCGCAGCGCATGAACGATACGAGTCGTCCCGTGAGGGCCGACGATGCGGACGGGTTCTTCGCGCTCCGCGAAGGCCAGCGAAAAGAGAATGCCCGGCAAGCCAGCCACATGGTCGGCGTGGAGGTGTGTCAGGAGGATCGTGTCGAGCTCGCGAAACCCCCAGCCGGTGTATCGCCAGGAGATCTGCGTTCCCTCACCGCAGTCGATCAGGATCGTGTGCCCCTCGCACCGCACCAGGAGCGCAGAGAGCCAGCGCTCCGGGAGCGGCATCATCCCGCCTGTGCCGAGTAAGCAGACGTCGATCATGCCCAACGACTCGTCCCTTCGCTGCACCGGTCGCGAATCGTACCACGTTGGGCCTTCCGGCCGGACGTGCTAGGATGCCGGCCGGGACGAGACGTTCGTGCGTTGGAGGCGAGCGATGGTGGACTTCGTGACGGGTCGACCGACGACGCTCGCGACCGAGGGGATGGTCGCGACACCGCACTACCTGGCGACCGTGGCGGGTTTGCGCGTCCTCCAGGAGGGTGGCAACGCCGTCGATGCGGCGATCGCGGCGAATGCGGTTCTGGCGGTCGTCTACCCGCACATGTGCGGCATCGGTGGCGATGCCTTCTTCTTGATCTGGGAGCCCCGCGAGCAACGGCTCCTGGCGCTCAACGGTAGCGGGCGAGCACCGCGTAGCCTGACAGCCGAGGATCTGCGATCTCGTGGTTATCGCACCGTCCCACCGAAGGGCCCCTGGGGCGTGACGGTACCTGGTGCGGTCGACGCCTGGGCGACCGTCCTCGAGCGCTGCGGCACGCGGTCACTCGGCGAGCTCTTGCAGCCAGCGATCCGGT
Source organism: Thermomicrobium sp. 4228-Ro (assembly GCF_026241205.1). Taxonomy (NCBI): domain Bacteria; kingdom Pseudomonadati; phylum Thermomicrobiota; class Thermomicrobia; order Thermomicrobiales; family Thermomicrobiaceae; genus Thermomicrobium; species Thermomicrobium sp. 4228-Ro. The sequence goes on along the minus strand of NZ_JAPFQM010000001.1, from coordinate 394,088 downwards.
ATGCCGAGCAGGGCTTCCCGGTGAGCCGGCAACTCGCGGCGGCGATCGCGCAAGAGGTGGAAACGTTCCGTCGCCAGCCTGCCGCCGCAGCCCGGTTCCTGCCCGGAGGGCGCGTACCGTCCCCTGGCACGGTGCTTCGCCAGCCGGCGCTGGCCGAGACACTGCGCTCGATCGCCGAGGGTGGTCAGGATGTCTTTTACCGTGGGCCGATCGCGCAGGAGATCGTCACAGTCATTCGTGAGCAGGGCGGGGTCATGAGCACCGACGATTTGGCTGCGCATCGGTCGGAGTGGACCGAACCGCTGCGCACGACGTACCGTACTGTCGAGGTCGTCGAGCTCCCACCGAACACGCAAGGTGTGACAGCGCTGGAGTTGCTCAACATCGTGGAGGGTTTTCCGGTCACCGACCTCGGTTGGGGATCGCCGCAGCTCCTGCACCTCATGCTGGAAGCGAAGAAGCTCGCTTTCGCTGACCGCGACCGGTACCTCGGTGATCCGGCCTTCGTCACTGTGCCGGTCCACCGGCTTCTCGACAAATCGTACGCTGCCGAGCTCCGGTCCCGGATCGATCCAGACCGGGCGGCGATTCCCCCGGCGCCGAACTGGGAAAGCGACACGATCGCGCTGTGCGTTGTCGACCGAGAGGGCCGGGCCGTCTCGCTGATCCAGAGTCTTTATAACTCGTTCGGTAGTGGGCTCGTGGCTGCTGGCATGGTCTTGCACAACCGCGGGGCGTGCTTCGTCCTGGACGAGCGGTCGCCGAACGTGCTGGAACCGGGAAAGCGACCGTTGCACACGCTGATACCAGCGATGTTGCTGCAGGATGGTCGGCCGTGGGCCGTATTCGGCACGATGGGGGGGCACAGCCAGCCGGTCATCCATCTGCAGCTGGTGACAGGCATCGTCGACTTCGGTTTCGAGCCACAGCAGGCGATCGAGGCACCGCGATGGGTTTCTCGCCGGGAGCCTGGTGAGGAGCACGAGACGGTCTATCTCGAGCCGCTGCTCGCCGAGCGCGCACGTGCGGAACTGGTCCGGCGTGGGCATCGTGTCGAAGTGACCGAGCCATGGGCCTCGCTCATGGGGCACGCGCATCTTATCCTGATCGGAGACGATGGTGTTCTGCGTGGGGCGTCGGACCCGCGGGCCGAAGGGTGCGCGTTGGGCTGGTGAGCATCATTCGAGCGGAAGGTGCCCGTTGTCGTGCGGGCAGACGTGGCCCTCCGGACCGATGACCGCGCCGCAGCGTGGGCAACGGGGTCGACCAGCTGCGACGACGCGTGCGATCTGGCTGGCCAGCGCCTTCGCGGCCGGAAGCGTCGCACGTCCTGCAAAGACGGGATCTTCATCTTCGTCCTGTTCGATATCGTGCGCGAAGATCGCGATGCGCTGGTGCTCCTCGTCGTACCCTATGGCCATCTTCCCGACGACGTACTCGGGAATGTCCGGGGGGAGCGGGGTTTGCCGGGTGGCAGGTTCTTCCGGAATACGCGAGCGGAGGAGTCCGGCCAGCCGGAGTTGCTCGAACAGTTGCTCGATCGCCAGCCCGAGCGCTTGCAGCTGTTCTTTTTCCATCCACAGCGAGACGAGGTCGAGGCCGACTCCAGCGATCAACCGGAACCGTCGCTGGCCTGGTTGCCCGATCGCCTCCGCCTCGAGCACAGTGAGTTCCGGGTATTCGTGCCGTCCGACCATCTCCCGCTCCATGTTCTGGCCGATCGCCGCCATTGAGGATACACCAGCGGGCGCCGGCTCCGGCCGACGCCCGCACGGTGAGGTGGGGGATGGGTGTGGCAGGGGAGGGAGGACGTTTGCAACACCAAAACCGGTTCCTACCGTCGAGGACGAGCGGAACCGTTCTCACTATACCGGGGTTACGACACTTCGTCAAGGAAGAAGTTGTGGAATTTCTCGGCATTCGTTCGCGGCGAGCGGTGGCAGGCGATGGTTCGCTGCAAAAAGGAGACGCGCGAGGACGACGGAGAAGGTACGCTTGTGAACCGAGCGGAAAGGACGTGGAAGCGATGGACCGTCGACGGTTCCTCGTGCTGGTCGGGGGGATGCTCTTCCCGGCCTGCCGTAGCCCGGTCGTCTATCCGACACCGACTGCGACGCCGGTTTCCAGTTCGGTGTCAGCCGCCCGGACACCGAACAGCACGACACCGGGAACTCGCGTGGAGCAAGCAACCGCGACACCGCCGAGCGCGAGATCGGGATTCGCCTACGGCTTCAATGTCGCCTGGCGCGGTGACGAGGACGGGGAACCGTTCAATCGTCGCACGGCCGAGGCTGTGCGGGCTGCTGGTTTCGACTGGGTGCGCGTCCAGGTGCAGTGGGAATCGCACGAGCCGCAACCGGGGCAGTGGGACCTCCGTCCGCTCGATCGCGTGCTCCCGATCTATGCGGAGTACGGACTCAAGATCCTGGTGTCGGTGGTCTCGGCTCCGGCCTGGGCGCGAGAGACGTCGGGTGCGATCGTGCGGGACCTCAGTGTCTTCCGTGCGGCGATGCGCCGCTTCGCTGCGCAGTACAGAGGGCTGGTACAGGCCTGGCAGGTGTGGAACGAACAGAATATCGCGAGCAACGTCTACGGCCCGATCCGGGTCGACGGCTACGCGCGGTTGCTCCGGGCGGGATACGAGGGCGTCAAGGAAGGCGACTCCAGCGCGATCGTCGTGTCAGGGAGTCTCACACCGACCGGCGTGAACGACCCCAACCTCGCGATCGATGACGCACTGTACTTGGAGGCCTTCTACCAGCTCGACGGTGGCCAATGGACGCGCTACTTCGATATTCTCGGAACTCATGCCAACGCGACGCTGAATCCCCCCGATACCCTCTGGCCGGAGCGCCCCGGTCCGGGCCCTGGCTGGCGGGATCATCCGAGCTTCTATTTCCGCCGCGTCGAGCAGCTGCGCGCGATTATGGAAAAACATGGTGACCAGCGACCGGTTTGGATCACTGAGTTCGGCTGGACGACGAAGAATCCCGCTCCCGGCTACGAGTACGGTCAGTACGTCAGCGAGGAGCAGCAGGCGGCGTACCTTGTCGAAGCCTTCGATCTTGCACGGCGCGCGTGGCCGTGGGTCACCGGGATGTTCGTCTGGAACTTGAACTTCTCGACGATCGTCGGGCCGGATGACGAGAAAGGCCCCTGGTCAGTGCTCAACGCGGATTGGTCGCCGCGTCCAGCCTACCGTGCGCTGAGTGCGATGCCGAAGCCCCGCTAAGTGCAGCCTCCGTCGGCGAATAGCCGCGCCACTTCATCGACGACGAACGTCGGTAACGGTTGCGCACCGGTTTCGGTCAGGAGGATGCGGCAGTCAGGGTCAGGGTCGAGCCAGCCGAGCTGCGTGGCGGGGATTCCGGACTCGGCGAGCACGCGAAGCGCCTCTTCGACCACACTGGGTGCGACGACCGCGAGGAGGGCACCGGATGCGATGAGTCCGAGCGGGTCCAGAGCGAGCACACGACACACCGCTTCTGTCTCAGGGTACACCAGGATCGCCTGCTGCCGGACCCGGATGCCTGTGCCGCACGCGGTTGCGAGCTCGTGCAGGCCAGTCGCCAGGCCACCTTCCGTCGGGTCGTGCAGGTATCGCAGCGCTGGGCCGAGCTGCTCGTAGAGTAATTTGGCCGGACCGAGGACGCTGATCCCGGGATCGGTCAAGAAGGCCTGGCAGCGTGCCAGGAGTTCGGGGCCGAGCGCTCGCTCGAGTGTGCGTGCGCACTCCCTCGCGAGGAGCGCCGTGCCTTCGATCGCGATGCCGCGCACGAGGAGAATCGCGTCGCCTGGGCGAGCGAGCTCGGGTCGCAAGACGTGCTCTCGCTCGAAGACGCCGACCATCGTCCCGCTGACGATCGGACGATCCAGGCTAGCTGTGATTTCCGTGTGGCCACCCACGAGCGCGATGCCGAGGCTACTGGCAGCGTGCGCGAGGTCGTCCAGCACACGCTGGGCGAGTTCCACCGTCGCTGTCTCGGGGAGCAGGACGGTAGCCAAGAACCAGCGGGGGATAGCGCCCAGGCAGGCGATATCGTTGGCATTGACGTTCACGGCGTACCAACCGATCGCGTCCGTCGCGAACGTAATGGGATCGCTCTTGAGTGCCACGAGTCGCTCGCCGACGCGGACGACAGCGGCGTCACGGCCGATGCCGGGGCCGAGAACGACCGTATCGTCGAGTGCGATCCTGCCGAGGAAACTCGCCAGGAGATCGGCCGGCAACTTGCCGATGTGCAGTCGCTGCTCCGGCACGCCTCTCACCCCTCGTCTGCCTGCCCGAAGCTGATGCCGATGTTGCGGGCCGCGAGCAGAAGCGGATGATCGAGCGGTACCAATCGTGGGCCGCGGGCGACCTCGGCGAGCGGCACGCGAACGATCCCCCAGGTCACTTGACCGGTCGGATGGGCTCGTACGGCGACCATGATCCCCTGTTCGTCCTGGGCGAGCGCGTCGACTGCCGCTGCGCCGAGAGCTGTCGCCAGTGCGCGATCTGCTGGGGTCGGCGAGCCGCCACGCTGCAAGTGACCGAGCACTACCGCACGGACTTCCGTTGGAACCAGTTGGGCCAGCTGCTGTTGCAAGGCGATTGCGATACCACCGTACTTGCGCTGATAGGGGAGCGGACCGGTGCGCTCGAACACCGCTTCGCCGCCGGACGGTCGCGCTCCTTCGGCGACCGCGACGATCGTGAAGTGACGGCCGCGCTCGCGACGCCGGTGGACGACTGCTGCGACGCGTTCCAATGTGAAGGGAAGTTCCGGGATGAGAATCACGTCCGCGCCACCCGACACGCCTGCATGGAGCGCGATCCAACCAGCGTCCCGACCCATCAGTTCGACGAGCATCACGCGATGGTGACTCTCCGCGGTCGTGTGGAGCCGGTCGATCGCGTCGGTCGCAGTGGTAACCGCGGTATCGAAGCCGATCGTCTGAGCCGTACCGCGGACGTCGTTATCGATCGTCTTGGGGATACCGACGATCGGGACGCCGAGCTGGTGCAGCCGGTGCGCGATCGTGAGGCTTCCTTCTCCTCCGATGACGACGAGCGCATCGAGGGCGAACCGCTCCAGGGTCGCGATGAGGGTGGCACTGTGGTCGCGCGGCTCGGTATCACCCAAATCGGGGTGTTGGAACCAGAATGGATTCGCGCGGTTGGAAGCACCGAGGATCGTGCCGCCGCGCACGAGTAAGCCGCGCACGTCGTCCAGGCCGAGTTCGCAGACCCGGCCCAGAATGGCACCTTCGTATCCGTCGAGGAAGCCGACGACCGTCCAACCATAACGGAGGATCGCTGTCTTGACGACGGCGCGGAGAGCAGCATTCAGGCCCGGTGCGTCGCCACCACCGGTGAGCACTCCGATGCGTCGTTTCGCCACCTCGGCCCCCCGTTTCGGCTCCGTACCGCGGACAGACAGGTATACTCAGCGTCGAGAACGAACCGATGTCCGCCCCGACAGAGCCCCTGCGCATTCTACGCGAGCGCGGTGATGGCGAGCATGGTGCTGGAGTTTCCCTGGGGGAGTACGAGCGATGACGACGGAGCGGAAGTACGTCGAGGAACTCATCGAGCAAGAAGACGATTTCGACCGCTGGTACGTCGAAGTGATCCAAAAGGCTGAGCTGGCGGACGAGTCGCCGGTACGCGGCACCCGGGTGATCAGGCCCTATGGCTTTGCCCTCTGGGAGAACATGCAAGCCGAACTCGACCGCCGGATCAAGGCGACGGGCGTGCAGAATGCCTATTTCCCGCTCTTCATCCCGAAGAGTTACCTCGAGCGTGAGGCGGAGCATATCCAGGGATTCGCGCCGGAGGTCGCTTGGGTCACGCGCGGCGGCGACAAGGAACTCGAGGAGCCGTTGGCCGTTCGTCCGACTTCCGAGTCGATCATCTGCCCGATGTTCGCGCGCTGGGTACAGTCCTACCGCGATTTGCCCATCCTGATCAACCAGTGGTGCAGCGTCGTCCGTTGGGAGGAGCGTCCACGCGCGTTTCTCCGTACACTGGAGTTTCTCTGGCAGGAGGGCCATACCGTCCACGCTTCGCTGGAAGAGGCGGAAGAACGGGCTCGATTGATGCTCGAGGTCTACCGGGACTTCGTCGAGTCCGAACTCGCGATTCCGGTCATTCCGGGGCAGAAGACCGAATCGGAAAAGTTCGCTGGTGCGCTCCGCACCTACACCATCGAGGCGATGATGGGTGGCAAGCACTGGGCCCTGCAATCCGCCACTTCGCATAACCTCGGGGATCATTTCGGTAAGGTCTTCGAGATCATGTTCCTGGATCGAGAAGGAATGCGGCGGTATGCCTTCAATACCAGCTGGGGACTCTCCCATCGGACGATCGGTGCGATGGTGATGGTGCACGGTGACGACCGTGGCCTGAAACTCCCGCCTCGCGTGGCGCCGATCCAGGTCGTCATCGTTCCGATCTGGCGCAAGGACGAGGAGCGCCGCCAGGTCGAAGAGGCGGTCGAGCGCGTGCGCACCATGTTGCGACGGACGGTTCGTGTCCATGCCGATCTCCGCGACGACAAGACACCCGGTTGGAAGTTCAACGACTGGGATCTCAAGGGGGTACCGATCCGACTGGAGATCGGGCCGCGTGACGTGGCGAACGACCAGGTCACGTTGGTGCGGCGTGACGTGCTGGGCCAGCGTCGAACGGTACCAATCGCGAATGTCGTCGATGCCGTGCAGCAGGAACTCGCGTCGATTCAGGCGAGCCTGTTCCGAGCGGCTCGCGAGATGCTCGATCGGCATACCGAGGACGTTCGAGACTACGAGCGGTTGAAGGAGCGCGTCGCGACGCACGCAGGATTCAATCGGGCTTTCTGGTGCGGCAGCCCGGACTGTGAGGCCCGCGTCAAGGCGGAAACCAAGGCGACGATCCGGTGCATACCGTTCGAACAACCGTCCGAAATGGAGCCGTGCCTCGTGTGTGGTTCTCCTGGCCGGTATCAGGTCATTTGGGCGCGTGCGTATTGAACTTCTGGCTGGCAGGATCGAAAGACGCATCATGGGCCGGGCTTTGCACCCGGCCCGTTCTGCCCACCGATGGCTCGTCACGGCGGAAGGGGTGGGATTCGAACCCACGAGGGGCTTGCGCCCCCACACGGTTTCCAGCCGTGCGCACTCGGCCACTATGCGACCCTTCCGCGCAAGGCTGATCGATCGTGTGCCAATACTGAAGTCTACCTGGACGATGCGCTCCGGAGCAAGCGATGGGTGGCGTGCAAAAGGCCGTGGTCATTCTGCGGTGTGGGAAGGTGCTCCTCCTGCGCGAACGCACCGGATCATCGTCGGCCTGCGCCACTGCCGAGCTCTCTCGCCGACCGCGTCTGGGACGCTGGTGTCGGCAGGGGGCGTGCTCCGCACTGGCCGACCGTCAACGCATCGCAGTGGAAGGCGCTCTGCCTGCTCGGCCGTGATCAGGAACAGGTTCGTCCGGAACGATGAAGAGCCCGGTCATCGTCGGTGTGATGCATCGGCGGATGCGGCATGCCTGGTCGCTGGTACTCGATCTTCTTTTCCTTGTATCGTTCTGGGGGCTCTTTTTCTGGCCTCTCCTGGGTCGTCGAGAGTATCTCGTTCCGTACGACCTGATCGACCAGCACGACCTGTTCCGAGCGTTCTTCCACCGGGCTTTGGTGGATGGTGAGTCTGCCTGTTGGGCACCTTCATTCTCGGCGGCTATCCCATCGTCGCTGATCCACTGACCTTGTCGTTCTATCCCCCGGCGTTGCTGATGGATCTCCTGTCCTGGAGCACCGAGCTTCTCCCGTATTTCTGGATGGAATTCTTCGCTGCGAGCCATGTCCTCTGGGCAGCTATCGGAACCTGTGCGCTGGCGTAGGTACTCTGGCGTTCTCGGCTCGGTGGGCTCATCGCCGCAATGGCTTTCGCATTCGGTGGCTTTGTCGCCTGGTATCGACCATATCTCAGCGTGTTGGTTGCCCCGAGCTGGGCGCCACGGATGCTTCTCGGCAGAATGCTTGACCGGTGATTGCACACTATGGGGGAACCGCTTTTCTTGCATGCTGGAAGGGGAAGCTCTGAGATGGACTCGCGTTTCAGTCGGTGCGGAGCAGAATGCAGAATAACGCGGGAAGTTGTCTCCCGTGGTTTCGAGAACGAAAAACGCGCCCGCACACTCGTCAGTGCGCAGCGGCGCGAGAGAGCGGAGGGGGTGGGATTCGAACCCACGAGGCGCTCGTCACGCCTACCGCTTTTCGAGAGCGGCACCTTAAACCACTCGGACACCCCTCCACATGGCAGATGCAGGGCCGAAGCCCTGCACGCATACCTGGTACGCCCGGAGGGACTCGAACCCCCGACCTTTAGGTCCGCAACCTAACGCTCTATCCACTGAGCTACGGGCGCACGTTTTCGTTTCGTCTGCCGGTGTTCCCTGCCACCGGCACCCGACAGTATAGCACGCTCCGGACCCGGTGTGCAAGGCTGCACTTCCAGCTAGTTCACGCGAGCCTTATTGCCCGGAAGGCGGCCTTCCACGCGCGACGACCGCGTCCAGCCGCTCCCGGAACAGCCGAAGGAGCGAACCCGGTGGGCTATGATTGTCGAAGAGCGCTGAGCCAGTCACGATCACGTCGGCACCCGCACGCAGCACGGACTCCAGGTTGGACAGCTTGATTCCCCCGTCGACGGAAATGAGACACGAGAGTCCGGCGTCGTCGATCGCTCGACGCAACCGTTCGACTTTCTTCAGTACGGCCGGAATGAGGGTCTGGCCACCGAAGCCGGGGTTGACGGTCATCACGAGTACCAGATCGACGAAGGGGAGGATTTCCTCGATGGCAGCCAGGGGTGTTGCTGGGTTCAGCGCGACTCCAGCGAGGAGACCGAGTTCCTTGATCGCACTGACGGTGCGATGCAGATGGACGGTCGCCTCGACGTGGATAGTCAAGAGGGTCGCGCCAGCCTCGGCGAACTGGGACAGGTAGCGTTCCGGCTCAACAACCATGAGATGCACGTCCAGCGGCAAATGTGTCGAACGCCGGACTGCAGCAACGACCGGGATACCGAAGCTGATGTTCGGGACGAAACGGCCGTCCATCACGTCGAGGTGCACAGCATCTGCGCCCGCCTGCTCGAGTTCCTGGACGATCGCTCCGAGGCGGGAGAAATCGGCGTTCAAGATCGATGGTGAGAGCATCGGCCGTCTGGAGCCGAATGAAAGTGCCATGATGATCCCTCGATGAGCTTCTCCGGGCGGTCAACCCGACCGCTCACTGAGTGTACTCGGCCCTTCGCTACGCTTGCCGAGGGATCGAAAGGAGAACGGGTCATGAGGCGAACCTGGTATGTCGTCGGAAGCGATCCCGTCCCAGCTGGTGCGATCTTGCGGCGCGATGTCGTTCTCGAAGCGGACGGACGGCAACAATTTCGGCGTGGTCTTCCGCTCGAGCAGTTTCTCGAAAAGATCGGGAGGTATTCGGGCATTCGTGTGCCGATCGCAGTTCCGGACCCGGGTGAAATCGAGCAGCACGCTGCTTCCGCGCGTATCGCCGAAGCTGTGACAGGGGATGGTACCGAACTCGACCCACCGCATCAGGGACAGGTCAATGTGCGGGCGTCGATCTCCGGTGTCGTGCGCGTCGACAGTACGCGACTCGAGCGGCTGGTCCGAAGCGGGCTGGCGCTTGTTGCGACTGTCCTCGACGGGCGAGTCGCACAGCCGGGTGAGACGATCGCGATCGTCAAGGCACCGGCCTACTTCGTCCCTGAGGATCGACTGGCGCGAGCGCTCGGCAAGCTCGGTGGGCGACCGGTCGTGCGGGTTGTACCGTTCCGACTGCGCCGGGTTGCTTTGCTAGCCGGCGAGCGAGTGCGGCCAGCGGCCGTCGATGTCGCTGCACGAGCCTTGCACGAGAAACTCGCCCGGTTCGGTGCTGAGCTCGTCGAAACGACACGACTCGACCGGGACGAGGCGCAGCGTATCGCCGAGCGTCTCGCCGAGTGGATCGATCAGGGGATCGAGCTGGTCTTGACGGCTGGATCGATCATGCTCGACCCGGACGATGCATTCCTGCGGGCTCTTCGGCCGATCGGTGCACGACTCGCGGTGCGTGGTGCACCGGTCGATCCTGGAACCATGTTCTGGGTTGCCTACCGGAGCGAGGTGCCCATCCTCGGGCTCGCGAGCTGCGAGCTGTACGGTCGAGTCTCAGTGTTCGACCTCGTCGTACCGTACGTGCTGGCCGGGGAGCCGGTAGGCCGGTCGCTCTTTGCCCGGCTCGCACATGGCGGGCTACTCGAAGATACCTATCAGGCACGACTCCCGCGGGATTGGCGCTCCGGTCGGAGCATGGGGTCGTGACCGGTGGTGCAGCGTATACTCGCCACGGGTGACGGGATGAGGGATGCTGAACCGGCTGCAGCAGTTCGAAGACTTCGTCGAGCGTTTGATGGAAGGTACCGTCGGGCGAATCTTTCGGACGACGGTCCAACCGGCTGAGATCGCGCGCCGGCTCGAGCGCGCGATGGATGCCCAGCAGCTGGCCACACCGGAAGGACCGATCGTACCGAACGATTTCCTCGTTCGGCTGCATCCTGACGATTTCGTGCAGTTCGCGGACTTCGCTGACTCGTTATCACTCCAGCTCGAGGAATGGTTGCTGGATATCGCTGAGGAGCGTGACTACGGGTTCGTGGACCAGGTGCGTGTGCGACTCGTCGGTGATCCGGCGGTGCCGCGGCGGCAAGTCGTTGTCGAGGCGAGAATGGCTGAGCTTCCTCCGGACGACTTCGCTGGGCGGCAAACGTGGCAGCGGACGGAGGTCTATCGCGTCCTCCAAGATACCGGCAACGTTCCGCGAGCCTTCCTCCGCGTGGTCGAGGGGCCGCTGACCGGACAGACGTATCTGATCCGAAAGCGCGTGACGACGATCGGTCGCGCGTTGGACAACGACATTGTCCTCGAAGCGCTCGATGTATCCCGGCACCATGCGCGGATCGAGTACGTGGACGGTCGATTCGAGGTGATCGATCGAGGCTCGACCAACGGCACGCTCGTGAACGGCATGCGTGTGGAGCGTGCTCCACTCCGCAACGGTGATCGAGTTGTGTTCGGTACCGTCGTACTCGAGTTCTCGCTTCCAGGGGCGTGAGTCAGCCGGATGGACGGGTTCGTTCAGCTGCCGTTCGAGTGGTTCGTCCTGCTCCTCCGTTTGGTCTTCGCGTTCCTGCTGTACTTTTTCATTTTCCTCATCGCGCGGATCACGATTCGTGAACTGGCCGCTGTGGCGAGCAGCAGCAGCGAGGGTGGTGGCCCGCCTGGCCATCTCATCGTCCAGTCGCCGGGTACGACTGGGCTCCGTCCCGGTACGCGGTTACCGCTCGATCCAGTGACCGTGATCGGGCGTCACCCTTCGTGCACGATCCGACTCGATGATGCGTTCGTTTCGACGGAACACGCGCAGCTCACCTGGGAGCATGGTCGCTGGTGGATCACCGATTTGAAGAGCACGAACGGTACGCGCGTGAACGGCCGACCGGTCACGGCGCCGACTGGTCTGCGGTACGGGGATGTGATCGAACTCGGTGATGTCCGTTTGGTGCTGGCACCCTGAACGGCAGCTTGCGAGTGCGTGCAGGAGTGTACTCCCGATGCTAGGATGAGGGAAAACGGGGAGCAGGAGAAGCGGGTAGCTGGCCGCTTCTCTTGTGTCTTGTCCGGCAGCATGTTTCGGTAGCCGTACAGGGGTCGACCTTCAGGGGAAGGGGGGATTGGTGAAAATCCTGCGTTGCCTCGCGCTGGTATGGCTGCTGCTCGGCTCGGTCGCCCCTGCGTCTCCGCTACCCGTTCGAGCAGCTGCACCGAGCGTTCCCGAAGATTTGGAAATGCCGCGTTACTTTTCCGAGACAGGCTTCTGGGTACAAGGACCCTTCCGCCGTTTCTGGGAGACGCACGGCGGTCTCTTCATCTTCGGTTACCCGATCACCGGTGTTTTCAAGCAGGACGGCTACTGGCGACAATACTTCGAACGGGCGGTCTTCGAGTATCACCCCGAGTCCGCCGGAACCGAGGATGAAGTGCAACTCGTCCGGGTGGGAGCCTGGCGAGTGAGCGGACGCGAGGACGAGGAACCCTTCCGCCCGATCGAGTGGTTCCCCGACACGAGAGACCGCCGCTATTTCCCAGAAACTCGACACTCCCTGGCGTTCGGTTTCAAGGCGTACTGGGATCGCTACGGCGGCTGGCGGGTCTTCGGCCTGCCCTTGTCTGAGGAATTTTCCGAACAGAACCCGCCCCCGCCGGCTGGTGACGGGGCGGTGCACACGGTTCAGTATTTCGAGCGGGCGCGTTTCGAGTATCACCCCGAATATGCCGGTACGCCGTATGAAGTGCTGCTCGGCCTGCTCGGACGAGAGTATCTGGCAGTGCGAGGAGCGCCTCAGGAGGCGCTCGCCCGGCAGGATCCAGCTCTGCCGCCGTACGATCCGATCCGCAACCGGCAATACGGCCCACATGTCGGCTATGGATTCAACATCGCCTGGCGGGGCGACCATGACGGAGATGGCTTCAACCAACGAACCATGGATCTGGTAAAGGGAGCCGGCTTTTCCTGGATCCGCTTCCAGGCAATCTGGCGGGACATCGAGACGCGCCCAGGGCGCTACGATACGCACGCTCTCGATCGTATCATCGGCACGGCAGCTGCGAACGGTGTCAAGATCGTCGTCAGCGTGGTGGGACCGCCTCCGACGTGGGTGGATCCGAACGGGATGATGCCGGCTGACCCGTCCTCCTATGGAAAACTCATGGAGTTCCTCGCCAAGCGCTATGCTGGAAAGGTCCATGCGTGGGAAATCTGGAACGAGCAGAACCTCGCCTACGAGACTGGTGGACATGTCGACGTGGGGCGATACGTGAACCTCCTGAAGGTGGCGTACCAGGGAATCAAGAAGTCCGATCCGCGCGCGATCGTGCTGTTCGGCGGCTTGACGCCCACGGGAGTCATGGATCCATCGATCGCGATCGACGATGTCGAATACCTCCGTATGGTGTACGCCTATAACAACGGTGAAGTGAAGCAGTACTTCGATCATCTCGCGACGCATCCGGGCGGAACGCTCAACCCACCTGATACGCTGTGGCCAGATCGGCCCGGTCCCGGCCCAGGTTGGCTGGACCACCCGAGCTTCTATTTCCGGCGCGCGGAGCAGTTGCGGCAGGTCATGGTGGAGAACGGGGACGCCGCGAAGCAGGTTTGGCTGACCGAATTCGGGTGGTCGACGGCCAACCAGGCGCCCGGGTACGAGTATGGGAACTACATCAGCGAGCAACAGCAGGCCCAGTACCTGGTGCGGGCGTTCGAAATCGCGCGGACCGAATGGCCATGGGTCGGTGTGATGCTCGTGTGGAACCTCAATTTCAGCACCATCACCGATCCCAGTGACGAGAAGTTTCCCTGGTCAGTCGTGTACACCGACTGGAGTCCGCGACCGGCCTATCGGGCTCTGCAGGAGATGCCGAAATGAGGGAACAGCGCGTGGACGGTGAGCGGGCGGGAGTGCTGCCAGTGCGTGGCAGCCTCTCGCTCGTTCTGCCAGCGTACAACGAGGCAGCGAATCTCGAAGCAGTCGTTCGACGTGCACTGGCTGTGCTCCCGGAATTGGTCGAGCGCTTCGAAATCATTATCGTCGATGACGGCAGTCGAGACGGAACCGATGAGATCGCCGAGCGGCTCGCTCGCGAAGACCAACGCATCCGGGTGGTTCACCATCCGGTCAATCGCGGCTATGGTGCGGCGTTGCGCTCGGGGTTCGCGGCGAGTCACGGTGAGCTCGTCATGTTCATGGACGCCGATCAGCAGTTCGATCCGGCGGATTTCGCGCACCTCGCACCATTCTTGCCGCATGCCGATATCGTAGCCGGGTACCGTGTCCGGCGTCGCGATCCCTGGATCCGGTTAGTCTATGCTGCGCTGTTCAATGCGGCGATGCGTTTGCTCTTCGGAATCACCGTGCGTGATATCGACTGTGCGTTCAAGGTCTTGCGCGGCGACCTCGTCCGTGCGCTCGATCTCCGCATGAACGGGGCACTGGTCAATACGGAACTCCTCGCGAAAGCTCAGCGTGCTGGTGCCACCATCGTCGAAGTGGGAGTACACCACTATCCACGGTTGAGCGGCGAGCCTTCAGGCGGCAGTGTGCGCGTCATCCTGCGGGCGATGCGGGAGGTGCTCCAGCTCTGGTGGCTGCTACTCTGGTACCGACCTCCACAGGGGCTCGGGCGTGGTCGTCCGCAACCCCGATCCGCACAGGTGGTCCGGGCTGGTGCTTTGGCGTTGCTCGGTCTTTCCGCCGCATGGTGGATGCTGCGGCGATTCATCCGGAAAGACGAGCGTTAGCCATTCGCGTCGAATGCGCCGAGCCGCGAGCGGAGGACCGATGCACGTATACCCATGACGCGCACGCGCTTACGTCGGCTTCGGGCACCCGCCGTGATCGTGACGGAGCGATACGGGACGTCGAGCAACCCGGCGAGGAAACGGCGGAGTGCTTCGTTCGCTGCGTCGTCGACTGGCGGTGACGATATTCGGACGACCAGGGCTCCGTCGCGGATTCCGACGAGTGTTGTCTGCGCTGCTCGTGGTTGCACGTGTACCCAGAATTCCAGACTACCGTCGGGCTGCTCACTGAGGCGCAGGCTCATCGACTACCAGCTTTCTCCCGTCCATGCGTGACGAGTCGTTCGGGCAGAGCGCGGTTGAAGCTGCCGCTTCGATAACCCTCGAGGTCGAGGGTGACGAACTCGTATCCGACCGAGCGCAGCCGCTCGACGATCTCTTCCCGCAACTCGAGGGCTCGCGGAAGGTCCCCAGGCTGCAGTTCCAGGCGTGCGAGTGTGTCATGGTGTCGAACGCGAAAGCCGCGGAAGCCGAGTTCGCGCAATGCTCGCTCCGCCGCCGCCACCTGTCTGAGCTTCTCGACTGTGATCGGCGTACCGTAAGGAAAGCGCGAGGAGAGGCAGGCATAGGCGGGCTTGTCCCAGGTCCGGAGGCCGAATTCCCGGCTCAGTTCGCGGATTTCCTGCTTGGTCAGTCCCACCTCAGCCAGTGGATGAGCGACACCGAGATCGCGAGCAGCGCGGAGGCCCGGGCGGTAGTCGTGCAAGTCGTCAGCATTCGTCCCGTCGACGACTGCCGCGAATCCCTCGGCGGCCGCGAGTGCGCGTAGCTTCCCGTACAGCTCGTTCTTGCAAAAATAGCAGCGCTGGTGGGAATTCATCGTGTAACGTGGGTCGGTCAGCTCCTCGGTCCGGATGAGCACGTGGCGGACGCCGAGTTCTTCGGCGAGCTGGCGCGCCTCGGCGATTTCCTCCTCGGGGTATGTCTCGGAAAGACCGGTGGCCGCCAGCACCCGTTCGCCCAGCGCCTGGCGAGCAGCGTAGAGCAAGAGTGTCGAATCGACGCCAGCACTGAAGGCAACAACGACCGAGCCGAGGGCTCGGAGTCGTTCCAGCAATCGTTCATACTTGGCGCGGAGCTCGTCTCGCATACGGTGCTCCGATCGTACCTTTTCGGCACCGGATGACAAGGGTAGCACAGGTGGTGCAGCAGGAAACGAACAGCCCAACCACGTCGCACGCGACGGTCGGAGTCGAGCGTCTGTGGGGACGTATCGTACTCGGTATCGTCTTCGGTATCGTCATCGTCGCGGGGCTGATGGTGCTCAGTGACCTCCGCCGGGTGCTCCCGGCCTTGCGGCACTTCGACTGGTCGCTCTTCCCACTCGTCCTCCTTCTGACTGCGGGAAATTACGCCTGCCGGTTCGTGAAGTGGGAGTTGTACCTGCGGTGGGTCGGTGCGCCGCGCCTTCGGCGCTCGCAGAGTCTCGCCGTGTTCTTGAGTGGCTTCGCGATGTCGATCACACCGGGGAAAGTCGGTGAATGGATCAAGGCGTTCCTCGTCGCACGACTGGGGGGCGGGCCGGTCGCACCGGTGGTGCCGGTCGTCGCGGTCGAACGCTTGACGGACGGTATCGCGATGCTGATCCTCGCGCTCGTCGCTGGCTTCGGTGGGCTCGGTGGTTGGCAGCCGCTCGTGGTGCTCGCTGGGATGGTGCTGGCTGGATTGTGGTTGGTCCAGGAGGAACGCGTCGCGCGCCCGTTCTTGCGACTCGCTGCGCGCGCACCGCTCTTGCGGAGCCGGGCGGAGGCACTGAATGGGCTCTACGATGCAACGCGGGCGATTCTTCGCTGGCGTCGGCTGGTGGCCACGAGCGGCTTGAGCATCTTCTCGTGGTCGCTGGAATGTCTCGGCTTGTTCGTCATCCTGATCGGTGTCGGAGCTGAACCGAGCGTCGAACTCTTGGCAGTGGCGACGTTCGTTCTCTCTGTCTCGTCGATCGCAGGAGCGTTGTCCCTGCTTCCTGGCGGTCTTGGGGCGGCGGAGGCGGGAATCACTGGATTGCTGTTGCTCCTTCGCCCTGGGATGACGCCCGCTGAGGCAGCGACGGCGACCGTGCTGATCCGCTTCGGTACCCTCTGGTTCGGTGTCCTGAGCGGCTGTGCTGCGCTCCTGTGGCTGCAGAGAAAGGTTCTACGGTTCCTTCCACTGCAACCGCGCCAGGGAGCGGTGGTCGCACAGCTTCTCGACTCGAGCGAGCGATGAAGACACAAGAGCGGTCGATCCAAAACCCGGCTCGACCGCAAGCGAGTTCCTTTTCAGGGGTTTTCTGACGCGAACTCAGCTGGCGTCCTCGTCACCGAGGAGTTCCTTGAGTCGGTCCCCGATCCGGTACTGACCGGGAGGTGGTCCGGGGCGCTTGGCCTGTGGCCGCGCTGGCCGGTTCGGGCCCCGAGGTTCCGGTTTGCCTGGCGGTGGTCCCTGGCGGTCGGGACGACTACCGGACGCTCCTGGTCGCTGTGGTGTCCGCGACTGGGCACTCCGTCCATCGGCCGGGGTTGCGGTAGCGGCAGCTTGTTCGGCCGCTTCCTTCTCGAGGAGCGCCTTACGCGAGAGGTTGATTTTCCCGTCGGGGCGAACGCCGATGACCATGACGTTGATTTCCTGGCCGACCTTGAGGACATCCTCGACGGAACGGACACGACCAGGTGCGATTTCGGAAATATGCAGGAAGCCGTCTTTGCCAGGGAGGATTTCGACGAAGGCACCGGACGGGATGATCGTCACGACACGACCGTAGAAGATCTCGCCCACCTCCGGCACGCGAGTGAGGCGTTCGATTTCGCGGACCGCACGGCGTGCGCTGTCCTCGTTGGCTGCGGTGATGAAGACGGTGCCGTCCTCTTCGATCGAAATCTTGCTGCCGGTCTGCTCCTGAATGGCACGGATGACGCGGCCGCCCGGACCGATCACCTCCCCGATCTGTTCCGGCTTGATCTTGATGCGGATGACGCGCGGCGCGTACGGTGACATCTCTGGCCGCGGTGCGTCGATCACCTCGCACATCTTGTCGAGGATGTACAGTCGCCCGCGACGTGCCTGTTCGAGGGCATCGCGCATGATCTGTGGCGTGATGCCCATGACCTTGATATCCATCTGAATGGCCGTGATGCCGTCGCGTGTCCCGGCGACCTTGAAGTCCATGTCGCCCAGCGCATCTTCGATTCCCTGAATGTCGGTCAAGATCGTATAGCGTCCGGTCTCCGGATCGGTCACCAGGCCCATGGCTACGCCTGCGACCGGCTTGCGGATCGGCACACCCGCGTCCATCAGCGCGAGACTCGATCCGCAGACGCTGGCCATCGAAGTCGAGCCATTGGAGCTGAGGACTTCCGAGACGAGGCGCATCGTGTAGGGAAACTCCTCCTCGCTCGGCAGGACAGCGAGGAGCGCTCGTTCAGCCAGCGCGCCGTGACCGATATCTCGGCGGCTCGGCCCGCGCAGGCGACGGATCTCGCCGGTACTGAACGGTGGGAAGTTGTAGTGATGCATGTATCGCTTGGTCTCCTCGATGCCGAGCGTATCGAGGAACTGCTCCTCTTCCTTCGTGCCCAGCGTGCAGACAGTGAGCACCTGCGTCTGCCCGCGCGTGAAGAGCGCCGATCCGTGCGGTCGCGGTAAAACACCGACCTGGATCCAGATTTCTCGGATCTCGTCTGGGCGACGCCCATCGGGACGTTCACCCTGGTCGAGAATAGTGCGACGGACCAGCTCCTTCACGAGCGAATCGAAGAGGTCACCGACTTCTTTCGTAGTCGGGACACCCGCGATGGGAACGGGTGAGGGCTGTGCTTCGGCCGGTACGAAATGAGCGATGACCTCCTCGCGGAGTGCTGCGGTTGCCTCGACGCGGAGCGTCTTGTCAGGGTTGAAAACAGCCTGGCGGAGACGATCACCGAGATACTCGGCGATCTGCTGTTTGAGTGCGAGATTCTCCTGCGGTGGCACGAACTCCCGCTTGGGCTTCCCCGCGACGGCTTGCAGCTCGAGTTGCATCGCGACGATGCGCTTGATCTCTTCGTGGGCGAGGACAACAGCTTCGATGAAACGGTCCTCGCTGATCTCGTCTGCCTGGCCTTCGACCATCAAGATCGCATCGGCTGTGCCGGCGACGACGATGTCCATCGTGCTCTCGAGGAGCTGGTGACTCGTCGGATTCACGACGAGTTCGCCGTTGAGTTCGCCGATGCGTACCGCTCCGACCGGCCCGTACCAGGGGATATCCGAAAGCGTGAGCGCTGCCGACGCACCGATCATCGAAAGGACGTCGGGCTCGTTCTCCTGGTCGGCCGAGAGCACGGTGGAAATGACCTGAACTTCGTTACGATAGCCTTTCGGAAAGAGTGGCCGGATCGGTCGGTCGGTCAGCCGTGCGGCCAGGATGGCTTGCTCGGACGGGCGACCTTCACGACGGAAAAACCCACCAGGGATTTTCCCTGCCGCGTACATTTTCTCTTCGTATTCCACCGTGAGGGGGAAGAAGTCGATACCCTCAACCGGTTGTTTGGCTCCGACGACAGTCGTGAGCACGACGGTTTCACCGTACCGCACGAGGACCGCGCCGTCCGCTTGTTCGGCGACTCGTCCGGTTTCGATCGTCAAGGTTCTGCCTGCGACTTCGATCGAACGCTCATGGATGACTGGTGGCATGTTCTCACACTCCTCCGGCTGTCAGGATTCGCCCATTTCGGATGCGGTGCAACGAATTGGCCCAGGGAGTCGAACCCTGGGCCGGTCTGCGCGGGAACGCTTTCGACCGTTGTGGGTGCGGCGGATCGCGTTGCACCCTACGTGATCAGCCGTATTGTGACCGCCGCCGCGATTATCCGCGGAGGCCAAGTCGCTCGATGAGTGCCTTGTACCGGTCGGCATCGGTCCGCTTCAGGTAGCGCAGCAGTCTGCGTCGTTGGCCGACGAGCTTCATGAGGCCGCGGCGTGAATGGTAGTCGTGCTTGTGTTCACGCAGGTGCTCGGTCAGGATATTGATACGCTCGGTCAAAAGCGCGATCTGCACCTCGGGAGAGCCTGTATCGTTCTCGTGCTGGCGGAATTGCTCGATGATCGCAGCCTTTTGCGCCTTGTACAACGCCATCGCTGTGCGAATCCCCCGATCGCTCTGCGCAATCAGCGCTTCTCCACTCACAACAGTTGCAGTATAGCAGAAACGTTTCCTGTCGGAAGGCATGCGAAGCGCGAGCGGAGCGCTCCGCGGCCACCAGCGGAGCGTTCCGCTCGGCCGCTCCGTCGCTTACGATGGAATTTGCCGCTGCTTGAGCCAGGGCATCATCGCGCGGAGCCGCTCGCCGACCTCCTCGATCGGGTGCTTGAGGTGCTCCTCGCGCAGGCGGTAGAAGTTGGGGCGCCCAGCCTCGTTCTCCTGGATCCACTGCTGTGCGAAGCGCCCGGTCTGAATGTCCTGGAGAATCTGGTGCATCGTCTCGCGCACGTGGTCGTCGATGATCTTCGGGCCGCTCACGTAGTCACCGTACTCGGCCGTATCGCTCACCGAGTACCGCATGAACTTCAAGCCACCCTCGTAGATGAGATCGACGATCAGCTTGAGTTCGTTGAGGACCTCGAAATAGGCGATCTCCGGTTGATAGCCTGCTTCGACCAGCGTCTCGAACCCGGCCTGAATGAGATGGCTGACGCCTCCGCAGAGCACGGCCTGCTCACCGAAGAGATCGGTTTCTGTTTCTTCCTTGAACGTCGTCTCGATGACGCCCGCTTTGGTGCAGCCCAGTCCTTTGGCGTAGGCTAGGGCGATCTGCTTGGCTTGACCACTGGCGTCCTGGTGGACAGCGAGCAGAGCCGGGACGCCGATACCCTGAACATAGAGGTCACGCAGGATGTGTCCCGGACTCTTCGGTGCGACCATCGCGACATCGACGTCAGCCGGGGGAACGATCCGTCCGTAATGGATATTGAAGCCGTGCGCGAACATGAGGAGTTTGCCCGGTTTCAGCTCGGGAGCAACGCTTTCCTCGTAGACCCCCTTCTGCACATGATCGGGCATGAGCATCGAGATGATGTCAGCACGTGCCGCGGCTTCGCGTGGTGTCACGACCTCGAAGCCATCGTTCTGGGCACGCTCCCGGCTGCGGCTGCCCTCGTGCAGACCGACGATGACCTGGACACCGCTGTCGCGCAGGTTCTGCGCATGGGCATGCCCCTGGCTTCCATAGCCGAGAATCGCGACCGTTTTCCCTTCGAGGTACTTGAGATCAGCATCCTTATCGTAGTAAATGGTTGCCATCGGTTCTCTTGCCCTCCATCCGACAAGCGATCATGTCAGCATCGTCGTCATGCTACTACGGGTTGTGCGGCCGGCGCAACGACGCGAGCGCCGCGGGCCATGGCGATCACGCCAGAGCGTGCGATCTCCTTGATACCGTAGGAGCGCACCATCGTGATGAGCGAGTCGACCTTCTCCGGCGATCCGGTGACTTCGATCACGAGCGAATCAGGCGTCGCGTCGACGATGCGTGCCTGGTAGACATCGGTCACCAGGCGGATGATGTCGCTCCGGTTGCGTTCCGTTGCGGTCACCTTGATCAAGGCCAGTTCCCGCTGGATCGGGTTGTCGTCGGTGACGTCGGTGATCTTGATCACTTCGAGAATCTTGTACAGCTGTTTGACGAGCTGCTCGATCTTGCGGTCATCCCCCTGCGCTACCAGCGTGATCCGCGACAGCCCCGGCGTCTCCGAGTGACCGACAGCGATCGAATCGATGTTGAAACCACGCTGCCGGAACAAGCTGACGATCCGGTTCATCACACCCGGCTTATCTTCGACCAGCACCACGAGTGTATGGCTGCGCACCGTCACCATTCCCCCTCGATCTGAGTATCGTCGATCATATCGCGGAAGGAACCACCGGACGGGATCATCGGATAGACGTTCTCTTCCTGGTTGACCACGAACTCGATCAGTGCCGGTCCCCGGAACGACCGTGCCCACTGGATGGCCTCATCGACCTCGCCGGGCCGCGTCACGCGGCGGGCCGGCATGCGGTAGGCCTGGCCGAGCAGCACGTAGTCGGGGCTCGAGATCGGTGTCTCGGAATAGTTCCGGTTGTGGAAGAGCTGCTGCCACTGCCGCACCATTCCGAGATAGCCGTTGTTGATGATGGCCACCTTTACGTTCAACTGCTCATCGACGATGGTTGCGAACTCGTTGAGTGTCATCTGGACGCCACCGTCCCCGACGACCGCCCATACTTCAGCCTCAGGACGACCGATCGCCGCGCCCATCGCCGATGGCACACCGAAGCCCATGGCGCCGAGGCCGCCGGAGCTGATCCACTGCTTGGGTATGTCACAACGATAGAGCTGGGCTGTCCACATCTGGTGCTGGCCGACATCGGTGGTGACGATAGCCTTGCCTTCGGTGAGGGCGTGCAGGCGTGCGATCACGTACTGTGGTTGCAGCACGCCATCCGGTCCGGACGGCTCGGTGCGGATCGGTCGATACCAGCTCCGGATCTGG
Organism: Thermomicrobium sp. 4228-Ro; assembly: GCF_026241205.1. Taxonomy (NCBI): domain Bacteria; kingdom Pseudomonadati; phylum Thermomicrobiota; class Thermomicrobia; order Thermomicrobiales; family Thermomicrobiaceae; genus Thermomicrobium; species Thermomicrobium sp. 4228-Ro. The sequence goes on along the minus strand of NZ_JAPFQM010000001.1, from coordinate 372,159 downwards.
CTGAGCCAATCCTCGTGTTCCAGTGGCTCGATTTCCTCGAGCAGAAGACGCAGTGCCTCCCGTGCGTCGCCCACCACCGGAACTTCCGTCTTCAGCACCTTGCCGATTTCCGCTGGATCGATGTCGATGTGGATGATCCGAGCGTTCGGCGCGAACTCGCTCGGGCGACCCGTCACTCGGTCATCGAAGCGCATGCCGATCCCGATGATGAGGTCGGCTTCGTGGATCGCGCGGTTGGCGTGTGCGTGACCGTGCATGCCGACCATGCCGAGGCAGAGTGGATGGGAAGCAGGGAAGCCGCCGATACCGAGGAGCGTCAGGCCGACCGGGATCTGCGTACGCTCAGCGAAACGGACCAGTTCCTCGGTCGCCCCACTGATGATGATGCCGTGCCCGGCCAGGATGAGCGGTCGCTCTGCCCGACGGATGAGTTCTGCGGCCCGGCGAATCTGGCGGCGATGCGGCACGATGGTCGGCCGGTACCCTGGGAGATTGAGTTCCTGGCGCGGTGCGAGAAACCCCTTGGTGAGCTGGACGTCCTTGGGAATGTCGACCAACACCGGGCCAGGGCGACCGGTGCGGGCGAGGTAAAACGCTTTCTGGATCGCGGGACCGATCTCGTCGACACTGCGGATGACCAGGTTGTATTTCGTGATCGGCAGCGTGATACCTGTGATGTCCGTTTCTTGAAAGGCATCCATACCGATCACGCTCTGTGGCACCTGACCCGTGATCGCCACGATCGGTATGGAATCCATCATCGCGTTCGCGATGCCGGTTACCAGATTCGTTGCACCTGGTCCTGAGGTCGCCATGCAGACGCCCACTTTGCCGGTCGCCCGTGCGTAGCCGTCGGCGGCGAACGCAGCCGACTGCTCGTGACGCACCAGCACGTGGTGAATCGGGTAATACGGGAGCGCATCGTACACAGGCAGGATCGCGCCACCTGGATACCCGAAGATCACCTCCACTCCCTCACGCACCAGTGCTTGCAGCACCAGGTGGGCACCCAGTTGCGGTTCGCGCTGTGGTTCCTCACTGACGCGAGGGCGCTCGCGTGTCTCGATCGCCATCTCTTTGTCCTCCCTTCGCCATCCCTGATACACCATGAGCCTCCCGCTTGGGGAGGCTCGCGATGCGCATCGTTTTCGTTTCCGGTATCGTGCGCTCGCTCAGCCTCCCGCCGACGGCAGGCCCGTAAGTACGAGAATGCCTACTACCGGGAGTGCGAGCGCACTGCGGCAGTCGGGAGCATGCATGACCGATCCCTGCGCGGTACTGCGCCTTGTGGTTGCTTCAACACTCTTCACAAGTCGACGGCTCACAGGGATCGTCCTCCCGAGGCTCTCTGTCACTCTCTTGCAGCCTACCAGAAGCGTGGAATGCTGTCAAGATCGAGAAGCGGAACGTCCGAGTGCCCGTTGTCGACATACTCGCGCACGAATGGCTCGACAGGCCGTGAGGCTGGAGCAGACAATCAGGCAATTCGTCCTGGCTGGCGGCGGGCAGCTTGGCGGAAGGTGTCCACGTCGCGACGCGCCAGACGCCCGATCTCGCGGACCAGATCGTCGATTCGATCGAGGATCCCGGAGAAGTATTCCTCCGGTGTTCCGGCTTCCGTCCCGAGCGTGGGATCGAGCGGATCCCGCCACACGGCGACGGAGCTGGCGTCGGGGTCGAAACGGAGGAGCGGTGCGAACGCGCTCGCGTGCTCCTTACGCTCCAGCCACCAGAGCCATCCAGCCCGTGGGCGGAGATGCTCGTCGAGCAGATCGAGGACAGCGCTCTCGGCCTGGACGGCGACGAAGCGTGCTCGCAAGTTTCGCCAGTTGACCCGTTCAGCCGGGAGTGGCTGCGGAAGCAGAAGGTTGAAGCCGTGCAGCGCGGCGGTGACCGACTTCATCGCCTGGTCGACGACCGCACAGGCTGCCGCTTCGGCAACTACCTGCCGCTGCGTGCGGAGTGCCTCGCGCAGGATCGCCAGCTGCTCACGAGCACCGCTCAGGCGCAAGAGGACGTGCGATTCGTTGGGTAGGCGCGTTCCGATCGGATCGGCCATCGGTCGCTCCTCAACTCTGAGCCGAGCGCCAGTATGCGAGATCAGATGCTGGGCGTGCAACCTCGGGGAGTCAGCTGTTTCATTCCCGAAACGCAACACAGGCCGCTGATCTGGGTGATTCCGGCAGGCACGAGCGGCCTCGATGCTGCGTGCTGTCCGTTCCGGCTCGTTGTGCTTTCACTCACCTGTGCTCGGATGCGTCATGCAGAGCTTGACCGTGCCTAGAGCGATCGGTACGATGAATGCTGCGGGGTGGGTCGACAGTTCGGAATGTGTCCGTCCTTTCGTGACGGGACGGTGGGGTGTGTTCATGGGGAAGCTGCTTGTCCTGATCGTCAGCGACGATCTGGCTCTGCAGCGTCTACTGACGACGTCGCTGCAGACGAACGGGTATTGTGTCCTCGTCGAGGAATCGGTGCGCGGTGCGCTCGCAGTGCTGGATCGTCATGGTCCCGATCTGGTGCTCTTGGATACCGTTGTGTCGAGCCGTAAAGGGCTCGCGATGCTCCAGGAGCTGCGTTCGTCTTCCGACGTGCCGCTTATCGTGATTTCCCAGGATGCATCACGCCAGGAGCGCATTCGTGCGCTCGAGGCTGGGGCTGACGATGTCGTCACGAAGCCGGTCCATCTCGATGAGTTGTTGGCACGCGTGCGCGCAGTGTTGCGGCGCAGCTGTTCCGCGGAGCGCCGGTGTCTCGTCCTAGAGTACGATGGCGTCACGATCGATCTCGGCAAGCGTCGCGTTTACGTCGACGGTCAAGAAGTGCAACTCAGCCGGACCGAATGGGCGTTACTCGAGCAACTGGCTCGCAGTCCGGGGCGCGTGATGCGTCATGCCGAGCTGTTGACGCACGTGTGGGGGCCGGAATTCGCTCGAGAAACGTACTACCTACGCACGTGGGTGAGCCGGCTCCGCGCCAAGCTGCGAGACGAAGCCGAACCCCACCGGATCATCCTGACGCGCCCTGGGCTCGGGTATCTTCTCGCTGAACCGCTCGTCGCGGCTAACTGAGCAACTCGCTCCTGTGGAGCGAGTTGGTGGTGGCGTCACTCGGCGGCGAAAGCAGTGCGTTGGGAGCCTCATGGCAGCCTACGCGTCGTCAGACTGGGCGTGGCGTCTCACTTGCGTGTTGAGGGAAGTCGCCTCGGAATGAAACTACCCAGTCGGTTCACGCGTACTTGAGCCAGTGCCGGTCGCCAGCCCAGCATAAGCAAGGGTAGGGAGTTCACGGAAGACGTGTGCCATCCATGCCCGGTGAATGAGACTGTGAGGCGGCCAACGCAGCATCGTTTCTGTAATCGCTCGCGTAGAGCTCGATGCCGCGCGAGGAAGCCGCGGCCTCGCGATCGATACGTTCGATCACCCGAGCATGCAAACCCGCGAGGGCGGCCGCTTCGGACGGAGCGGACATCGCGAGAAAAATCGTTCGACCGGCGACGTACAGGAGCCCGACGGCAACCCACTGGTTTGGCGCTGGCTGATCGACAGAATACCGGAGTGTGTATCCGCAGACGCACTCCTCGACCCAGGACTTCGCAGGTACCTCTGGTAACACGAGTGTGGTCGTCATCGCTCGCCTCCCGATCGTGCGAGGCGTGCTTCCCGCACGTCTCTAGCCTAGCCACCAGCGGGGCCGAGGGTATTACGACATCGTGACAGAACATGCCTGCGCGAGATAACTTCGCCTGAGCAGTGTGCACAATAGGCGGTGAGCTGTTGCGAGCCCTTCTCCGGCACCCCATACTTGAGCGCGATATGCGGGAGGAAGGGTGCGTCGACCGTGACTGCACGGACGCGAGTGCGCGAAACGACTCTTCTGGTGGGGGCGGCAACCGATCCCGGTCCGGTGCGAGAACAGAACGAGGATGCCGTTCTCGTCGTCGATCCGGCGAGTCCGGAGGCACAGCAGGATGGCGTGCTTCTCGCGGTGGCCGACGGGATGGGGGGCTATCGCAGCGGAGAAGTGGCTGCCCACATCGCGATCGAGACGCTCCGCGAGGAGTACTATGCTGCGCCGGTCGAGCGCGCCGAGATCGCCACGCGCTTGCAGCAAGCGTTCCGGCGAGCCAACGAGCGGATCCTGCGCGAGTGGCAACCCCATGGTGAAGAACAACTGATGGGCACCACACTCGTTGCGGCGGTGATTCGGGGTGACGCGCTCGTGGTGGCCAATGTGGGGGACTCACGCGCCTATCTGATCCGAGCTCGACGGCCGACGCGGATCACGCGCGACCATTCGCTCGTCGCGGAGCAGGTCGAAGCGGGGCTCATGACACAGGAGGAAGCGCGTGGCAGTTCGTACCGGAACGTGATCACGCGCGCGCTCGGCTATAGACCGAAAGTCGACGTCGATATCTTCGAGATCCGTCTCATGAGTGATGATCGCGTGGTGCTGACGTCGGATGGAGTGCATGACGTCTTGACTGACGAGGAGCTGGCGATGATCGTCCTCAGCGAAGAGCCGGACCGTGCCGCGCGCCTCCTCGTCGAGCGAGCGATCGAGCGAGGCAGTCAAGACAATGCCTCAGCTGTGGTCGCCTGGTTGAAACCACCGCATATCCATGAGGCCGAACAGCAAGCTGAAGAGTCCACCGGCAACCGCTGGATGATCGTTCTCATCGTCCTCGGGCTGGTCGTGTTCATCGCGATCATCGGTGTCATTCTGAGCTTGGGGTATGGTGGATGAACTGGGTGGTTGACGCCCACGTGCATATTTTCCCGCCGGAGATCGTGCGAGACCGGCAGGCATTCTGCGACCGCGACCCCTGGTTCCATCACCTGTATCGAAACGAACGGGCCCGACTCGCGACGGCCGAGGACTTACTCACCTCGATGGAGGAGGCCGGTGTGCACGTCTCGATCGCCGCTGGCTTCCCTTGGGCAGATCCCGGTCTCTGCGCGTATCACAACGATTATCTCGCCGACGCCGCTGCTCGCAGTGGCGGCCGTATCGCCTGGCTAGCCACAGTGGTGCCCCATGATCGACACGCACCGGGGGAAGCATTGCGCTCCTTCCGGCTCGGTGCCTGCGGCATCGGGGAGCTGAATGCCGACGCTCAGGGGTTCAGCTGGGACGAACCGGAAGCGCTGGCTGGACTCGTCGAGGTGTGTCTCGTCGAGCATCGGGCGATCATGGCGCATGTCAGTGAACCGCTCGGGCACGACTATGCGGGGAAGGGGACAGCCTGGCCACAGCGATTCATCCGTTTCGTCGAGCGTTTCCCGGAACTGACGGTCGTGGCCGCTCACTGGGGAGGTGGGCTACCCTTCTACGAGCTCATGCCGGAGGTCGCACGGGTAACTGCGAACGTCGTGTATGACTCGGCTGCGAGCACGTACCTGTACCGTTTCCGGGTATTCCGCCTCGTGGCTGACCTGGTCGGAGCCGATCGCGTCCTCTTCGCCAGCGACTTCCCTGTGCTCAAACAGAAGCGCTTCCTCGAGCGTGTCCGTGTCGAGGGTGGATTGCACGAGGCAGAACTCACCAACATCCTGGCTCACAATGCGGCGCGTGTCTACGGGCTCTCGCTGGGGGGAAAGCGCGCGTGATCCGCGGTCTCCGTGGTCGGCTGGTTGCCAAGCGACCGGGCGAAATCCTGCTGGATGTCAATGGCGTCATCTTTCGTGTGCAGACTCCAGCGACGATGTTCCAGGAAGTTGGTGATCCGGGGGACGAGGTAGAACTCGTCACCCATCTCCAGGTGCGCGAGGAGGAACTCGCACTCTACGGCTTCCGAACGGAGGCCGAACTGGAGCTCTTTCTCTCCCTCCTCTCCGTCAGCGGTGTCGGGCCTCGGGCTGCACTGAGCCTCCTGTCGCTGGCTCCTGTGGAGCACATCGCCGAATGGATCCGCGAGGAACGCGTCGACCAGCTGGCACGCGCTCCGGGTATCGGGAAGAAGACGGCGAGTCGTATCGTGCTCGAGCTACGCGGTCGCTTGCCAGCAACCGCTCCGGGTGCTGCTGGAGCGGAGATCGATGCCGATTTGGTCGCCGCGTTGCAGGCGCTGGGCTATACAGCCCAAGAGGCGCGATCGGTCGCTGTACACCCGGATGTGCAGGCAGCCACGACACTCGAAGAGCGCATCGTGGCCGCGCTCCGCCATCTCGCTCCGGCATGAAAGAACTGGCATTATGCGGGAGGCAAGCGTTCCAGCCGGTGTTCGATTGCCGACGCGTGCGCCTGTAGCCCTTCCGCGTAGGCCAGGCGCATCGCCGGCTGGCCCAGCAGTTCGAGCGCTCCTGGGGCCACCGCGATCAGGCTCGTGACCTTGAGGAACGTATCGACGGTAACCGGAGAAGCGAACCGGGCTGTCCCACCGGTCGGCATCACGTGACTGGGCCCCGCCGTGTAATCGCCGATCACTTCGGGCGATGCTTCACCGAGAAAGACGCCACCAGCGTTGCGGACCCGATCGATGTAGCGCCATGGTTCGCGGACGAGCAAGCACAAGTGCTCGGGGGCGAATCGGTTCGCGAGGTCGAACGCTCGCTCGAGGTCAGGCACGAGAACGATCGCACCGTTGTGCTCGAGCGAACTGCGCGCGACGTCTCCGCGTGGCAGGCGTTCTAACTGGCGGTTGAGCTCCTCGACGGTCCGCTCTGCAACGAGACGGGAGGTCGTGATGAGAATCGCGCTCGCCAGCGGGTCGTGCTCAGCCTGGGCAAGCAGGTCAGCAGCGCAGAGCACCGGATTCGCCGAATCGTCGGCGATCAGCAACGTCTCCGTTGGTCCCGGCAGCTGATCGATCCCGACTTCCCCGTAGACGAGTCGCTTCGCGAGGACGACGAAAAGGTTGCCTGGTCCGGCGACGATATCGACTTTCGGGATCGTTTGGGTCCCGAACGCCATCGCAGCGATCGCCTGAGCTCCCCCGACTTTGAAGACGGTGCGGATACCGAGAAGATCGGCAGCAGCCAGGATCACCGGGGCGACCCGGCCGTCGCGCCCTGGTGGAGTGCAGACGATGATTTCACGGACACCGGCGATCTGGGCTGGAATCGCGGTCATCAAGAGCGACGATGGTAATGGTGCTCGTCCCCCCGGCACGTAGATACCGACGCATTCGACGGGCCGGATCAGCTGCCCGAGCGCGCCCTCGCGGTCGAACTCGATCCACGAGTGCCGCAGCGTCCGCCGGTGGAAGCGTTCGATCCGCTCGCGCGCGAAGCGCAGCGCCTCCAGCACGTCAGCTGATACAGAGTCACGGGAGAGTGCGAACTCCTCCTCCGAGACGCGCAGCTCCTCGAGGCGGCAACCATCGAACGCCAGGGTGAACTGGCGGAGCGCCTCGTCACCGCGTTCGCGGACGGCTTGCAGGATACGCTCGACGACGTGCAAGGGAGAAAGCTCCTCACCGAAGACATCGCGGATTCGTTCCCGAACGGGTTCCGGGACTTCGGTCGGCAGCTGCCTCGGGCGAACCAGCCAGCGCTCTGCTTCGGCGAGGTCTTCGAACCAGCGGATGGCGATCGTCATACGGGTTCCTCCAAAGCGCGACGGAGCCGCTCGTACGCGTGCGATCGGGAATCGAAGACGTAGTCCGGTGATGTGACGGTAATGCCGGTGCTCCCAGCCAAGCGGAGATGATCGACGGCCTGCATCAGGAGATGAGCCGGAACGATGATCGTGACCTCGTACCAGCCACACCGCGTGTCGCCGGACTTCGGATAGACACGAGCCACGGTCGGCCCGAGTTCACCAGTCGTGGCGACATGAGCGGTGACGTGCCGGACGACCTCGTCCTCATCGCGTCCTTGTACGTTGGCAGTGATGAGGCGATAGCGCCGAGAACGGAGCCGCGCTTCGAGCATCTCAATGATCAACCGTGCGCGTTCGAGCTTCTCTGGCGCCTGACGCAGTGTCCGGCGGCACGCGATGAGGCATGCTTGTGCACGCAGGATCACGCCGCCTTCGAGCACGCGGAGCCGGTTCTCGCGCAGCGTGACACCGGTTTCGGTGAGGTCAGCGATAAGATCGGCGTAGCCGAGTGCCGGAGCCACTTCGAGTGCTCCGTGCCCTTCGACGAGCGTGAAGTAGTTCACACCGTTCCGCAAGAGGAATTCGCGCGTCAAATTGGGGAACTTCGTCGCAACGCGCAAGGTCCGACCCTGTCGCTTCCACTCCACAGCGAGGTCAGCGAGATCGGAAATCGTCGTGATGTCGAGCCAGCTCTCTGGAACAGCGAGCACCAGCTCGCAGCGGCGGAATCCCAGATCGTCGATGACCACGAGCACGTTCGGATCATCCCCGGCCAGTTCTGCCACGAGGTCGTACCCGGTAATGCCGAGGTCGGCGCCACCGCTCGCGACCTGGTGGACAATATCGGCGGTCCGTTGGAACAGAACCTCGACGCCATCGATTCCGGAGAGGCGACCGACGTACTGACGCGGATTCGGACGCCAAACGCTCAGGCCGGCACTTTCGAGGAAACGAAGCGTCGCTTCCTCATAGGAACCCTTGGATGCGATCGTGAGACGCAGCGGTTCACCCATCGCCGGCCCTGCCCTGGAGGAGATCGATTTCTTCGACGGTACCTGACAAGTCGACGACGATGAGCCGATGGATGCCACGGCGTCGAGCATAGCGGCGGTTGGCACTCAACGACCGCTGCCGGACGTCGAGTTCGACGATCGCTCCTTGGGCGCGAAGCTGCTCCGCCACGCGTTCCGCCTGCGGGAGGGCATCGACGGTGGTCGCCATGACCAGCAGGCGCGGAATAGCTGGTGGATTGGTGAGCGTCGCTGCATCGGCGATACGCTCGATGCCGCCAGCGAAACCACAAGCCGGCAAGGGACTGCGTGCACCGAGCAGTTGGGCGAGGTCATCGTAGCGGCCGCCGCCGCACAGCTGGAGGTCTCCATCGCCCTCAGGATAGATTTCGAATAGAATGCCGGTGTAGTAGTGAAGTCCGCGTGCCATGCCCGGAGCGAGTTCGATGCGATCCGTCGTGATGCCGTAGCCAGCGAGCAGCGTGAGCAGTTGGTCGATCTGTCGGAGTGGCTCGGGATCCAGCGCGTAACGCTCGATCAAGCGGTGCAGCTCCGGGAGGACACTGTCGGGCGTTCCGTTGAGACCCGCGAGTTCGCGGGCGAAGGCGTAGCCCCGTCGGAGGGTTTCGGTATCGGTACTCCGCTCCAGTTTGGCGAGCACGCCGCGCACGATTTCGTCGGGTGTGCGGGAACCGCTCGTAACCTGGAGGCCGACCTCGCGAAGGAGCGCAAGGACCAGTCGCTCGAGTTCAGCGCGGTCGAGCGGTGCAAGTTTCTCGCTGAGCTCGCGCGATAACTGCGCGACAGTACTGCCGCCTGTCAGACCAGGCAGGTCCTTTTCCAGATCGACCTCCTGTCCCTTGCGGAGTCGCTCCATCGACCAGAGCAACCAATCCCGGGCCCGCTGGCGAAGCGGGAGACGCTGAAGATAGTCGAGGACGATGCCGACATGACCGATGACGATCCGCGGTCTGATGCCCAGCGACTCGAGAATCTCACTGGCAAGGTGGATGATTTCCGCATCACCGCTCGCTCCCGGTGCACCGAGGAGCTCGCAACCGATCTCGGTGAATTGCCGGGTGCGACCGGCCTGGGGACGCTCGTAGCGGAAAACTGGGCCGGCATACGCTAACCGGAGGGGGAGCGGGTCGTTCTGGCGCGCATCGATGTAGTAGCGAAGAATCGAGGCCGTGTGCTCGGGCCGCAGGGCGATATCGCGATTCCGGAACGTGAATGCGTACAGTTGCGCGATCCGCTCCGGCCCAGCCTTTCTCAGAAAGAGCTCGGTCGGCTCGAGAATGGGCGTTTCGACGAATTCGTAGCCGTGCCGCTCGATGACGTGCTGGATACGCCGAAGAACACGCTGCCGGCGGCGGAATCGCTCCGGCCCCACGTCGTGCATGCCGCGCAACCGCTCGAGCGGCTGGAGGAGGTCGGACGACTGGTTCGCGGTCACCGGCGAAACTCTCCCTTGACGCGTCGCCGAACGTGTTGTTCGATCCGCTCGCGCAGGCGCTGAATCTCCTCGTCGCTCAAGGCCCGGTCTGGTGCCGAAAAGATGACGCGGAAAGCGAGACTCTTCTTCCCTTCCGGAATCGCTGGACCGCGGTAGACATCGAAGAGTCGTATGGCCACAGCGAGTGGGCCAGCACCCGCTCGGATCGCCGCTTCGACCTCGGCGGCAGGAGTTGCCTCGTCGACGACGATCGCGAAGTCTTGTTCGACCGGCTGATACCGCGAGACAGGGCGAATCGAAACAGAGTCGAGACCGAGTGCGAGCAAGGTCGGGATATCCAACTCCGCTACGACGACCCGGTGCTGGGGAGCGATGCCGAACCGTTCGCTGACTGTCATGAGCACCTCACCGACGATGCCGATCGGCTGGTCGCGATACACGATCTCAGCGCTGCGTCCCGGATGCAAGCTGGGATGGCGAATCGGACGGAAGGCGATCGACCGAGCACCGATGCGTGGCAACACCTCTTCGAGCACACCCTTCAGGTCGAAGAAGTCGACCGGCCGTTCCTCGTGATACAGATCGCGCAGCGTGGCGAGACCGGCTAGGAGGCACCCGACAGCGCGCCGTTCGTCCGGTAATTCGTCGCGATCCCGCGGCAGATAGACTTTACCGGTCTCGAACACAGCGACTGCGTCGTTGAACTTGAGTTGTTCCGCCGCATTACGGAGGAGGGTCGCGACGAGCGTCGGCCGCATGACCGACCATTCCGGACGGATCGGGTTGCGAGCGCGGACGAAGTCGCGGTCGGGTCGGGCGTAGAAACCGAGTCGTTCCGGAAGCTCGCTACCGGAACTCGAGAGGCTTCGGAGACTCACATCGTCGACCATGGGATAGGTGATGACCTCGTGGAGGCCAGCTGCGACGAAGCCGTTCTGGAGCTGCCGCACGAGCCGAAGCTCGGGGTCGATTTCCACCGGTACGGTCTGGCCGACGGGCAGGCGCTCCGGCAACGTGTCGTAACCGATCACACGGGCAACCTCTTCGACGAGATCGGCTGGGATCGTGACATCGCTCCGGTAGGTCGGAACTTCGACGACCCAGAGCGGGCGGGAGGCTGACGGCTGGATTTCGACCGAAAATCCGAGCCGCTCGAAGACACTGCGGATCTCCTCATCGGGATAGTCCACGCCGAGCAAGCGCGGAATCTCCGTCCGCGGCATTTCGATGCGACGGGGAAGGCGCGGGGAGGGATAGTGATCGACGATCGAGACCACGCGGCAAGTCGGGATCAGTTCGTTCAGGAGGTAAACAGCACGCTGGGCAGCTGGCCAGCACAGGTTCGGATCGAGACCGCGTTCGAAGCGTGCCGATGCTTCGGTCCGTAGGCGCTGTACCCGTGCGGTGCGACGGATGCTGAGCATGTCGAAGTTTGCGGTCTCGAGCAACACGCTCGTCGTCTCGTCGGTGATCTCGCTGTCGAGACCACCTATGACACCAGCGATCCCGACTGGCCGCTCGGCATCTGCGATCACTAGGGTGTCAGCGGTGAGCGTCCGCTGTACGTGGTCGAGTGTCTCGATCGCTTCACCTGGTCGGGCGCGCCGGACGACGATCCGATTGCCTTTGAGACGCGCACGGTCGAACGCGTGCTGCGGTTGTCCCCACTCCACCATGACGTAGTTGGTGACGTCGACGACGTTGTTGATCGGCCGGATGCCGACGAGCTGCAAACGTCGGCGAAGCCACCAGGGCGAAGGGGCGACGCGAATCCCTTCCAAGGCGACGCCAACGAACCGATAGCAGAGATCGGGCGCCTCGATCGTCGCGAGGGTGGGATCGATCGGTGCCTCGAGTGGTGCCAAGGGTGGTATATGCAAAGGTGCACCGGTGAGCGCTGCGACTTCCCGTGCGATACCGATAATCGAGAAGGCGTCGACCCGATTGGGTGTGATCGCGATTTCGAGAATCTCGTCGCCGAGATAGTCCCGGAGCGGTGTGCCCACCGGAGCGTCAGGATCGAGCACCATGATCCCCTCGTGCTCGTCCGAGAGCCCCAGCTCCTTTTCCGAACAGACCATTCCCTCGGAGCGGACCCCGCGAATGGTGGCTGGCTTGAGCGTGATGAGGCGTGGTTCGGCGCTGTGCCCGTCGTAGAGCTTGGCGCCAGCGAGGGCGAGTGCGACCTTTTGCCCGACAGCGATATTGGGAGCGCCGGTCACGACGGTCAGTCGATGGACTCCAGCAGCGACAGTCGCCAAGACGAGTCGGTCAGCATTCGGATGCGGCTCGATGCGTTCAACGACGCCAACGAAAATGTTGTCCCAGTGCGCACCGATTCGCTCGATCGCTTCGACCTCCAGTCCCGCCAGCGTGAGACGCTCCGCGAGATCGTCGGCTGTGAGGTCGGTCGCAACCAGTTCGCGCAACCAGCGCATCGGTACCTTCATCGGAATCCGCCCACCTTCCGTGCGAGGTGTCGATCAGATCGGAATCCGCTCGAACTGGCTCAGGAAACGGAGGTCTCCCTGGTAGAAGTAGCGAATATCCGGAACACCGTATTTCAGCATGACGAGGCGTTCGACACCCATCCCGAATGCCCATCCAGTGTAGCGTTCGGGATCGTAGCCGACGTTCCGGAGCACCTGCGGATGGACCATTCCGGCACCGAGGATCTCGATCCAACCAGATCCCCCACAGACCCGGCAGCCTTCCCCGCGACAGAACATGCAATCGATCGCGAAGTCGACGCCTGGTTCGACGAAGGGAAAGAAGTCGCAGCGGAAGCGCACGCGTCGTTCACGACCGAAGAGCTGCCGCGCGAACTCGGCGAGTGTCCCCTTGAGGTCAGCCATCGTGATGTGCTCGTCGACAGCGAGCCCTTCGATCTGGTGGAAGTGCCATTCGTGTGTCGCGTCGACCGCCTCGTACCGGTAACATCGCCCCGGTACGACGACGCGGACCGGCGGCTTCCGCCGCTCCATCACGCGAATCTGCATTGGAGATGTATGCGGCCGGAGGACGATCTCCTTCTGGTCCGACTCGATGAAGATCGTGTCCCAGACGTCACGGGCCGGATGCTCAGGCGGAATGTTCAGTGCGTCGAACGCGTAGTAGCCATATTCGACCTCCGGTCCCTCGACGACCTGGAAACCGAGGTGCGCGAAGATATCCGTTACCTCGCGGATCATCTGCGTGACAGGGTGCAGGGTGCCGATCGCTGGCCTGCGGCCAGGTAAGGTGACATCGACTGCCTCGGCCTCGATGCGAGCGGCGAGTTCGAGTTCGCGGACGATGCGCTCGCGTTCCGCGTACGCGGTCTCCAGCGTTTCCTTGAGCGCGTTGAGCGCACGCCCCACCTGTGGCCGGACGTCCGCTGGCAACGATCCGAGGCCGCGCAACCGCTGCGTGATTTCACCGCGACGGCCGAGGTACCGCGCATGCCATTGTGCGAGCGCTTCGTGCGTCGTCACTTCCTGCAACTCGTGCAGTGCGCGCTCACGGAGCTGATCGATTTCCCCGCTGCTCACCCCATGCCTCCCGGGACTCGAGAGCATCGTCGACTCCGGTCTCTCGTCGCGCGTCCGGAGGACGCGGCCTGAGCATAAGAATGCGCCATGACGGGTGTCAAGCGCGAATTGCCCAAAACGTTTATACCGTGATCGTTTCGATCGCGCGGAATCGTCGGTACACTTCGGCCAGCGGACGAGGGAGTCCTGTCACGGGAAAGGGCGCAGGATGAGCGGGACAACGATCGTATCGGTTCACGGCCGCGAGATTCTCGACTCGCGTGGCAACCCGACGGTCGAGGTGGAGGTTCGTCTGGCCTGCGGTGCGCTCGGGCGAGCAGCCGTTCCGTCGGGGGCTTCCACTGGCCGGCACGAAGCGGTCGAGTTGCGAGACGGCGAGGCGCGCTACGGCGGAAAGGGCGTTCGCAGAGCGGTCGCGCACGTCAACGGCCCGATCGCGGACGCGATCCGCGGCCTGAACGGGCTCGATCAGCGGACGGTCGATCGGACGCTTATCGAACTCGATGGGACACCGAGCAAGAGCCGACTCGGTGCGAACGCGTTGCTCGGCGTCTCGCTCGCGGTAGCCCGTGCGGCGGCAGCGGCAGTCGGGCTTCCCCTCTACCGCTATCTGGGTGGCCCAGATGCGCATGTCTTGCCGACACCGATGCTGAACATCCTGAACGGTGGGAAGCATGCGGCTGGCTCTGGAGTGGACATGCAAGAGTTCATGATCGTCCCGGTGGGCGCACCGAGTTTCAGCGAGGCGCTTCGCTGGGGAGTCGAAATTTACCATGCGCTGCGGAAGGTGCTGGCCGAGCGTGGCGCTGCGACGACGGTCGGTGACGAGGGCGGCTACGCTCCGCGGCTCGGGAGCAATCGCGAGGCGGTCGAGGCTGTCCTCGCGGCGATCGAGCGTGCCGGGTACCGTCCAGGTGAGCAGGTCGGCCTCGCGTTGGACCCAGCGATGAGCGAACTGTACGAAGATGGAACGTATCGCTTGCCGGGTGAAGGACGGTCGCTTTCGCCTGACGAACTGATCGAGTTTTGGGGGGAATGGGTCGACCGCTATCCGATCGTCTCGATCGAGGATGCGCTGGCTGAGGACGACTGGGACCACTGGCAACGTTTGACGCAACGACTGGGCCAGCGCATTCAACTGGTCGGCGACGACCTTTTCGTGACGAATCCGGATCGCGTTCGCCACGGGATCCTCTTCGGGGCAGCGAACGCCGTACTCGTCAAGCCCAATCAGATCGGTACGCTCAGCGAGACGCTCGACACCATCCGCCTCGCTCGTACGCACGGCTACGCGACGATTATCTCGCACCGGAGCGGTGAAACGGCCGACAGCTTCATCGCGGACCTCGCTGTGGCGGTGCATGCAGGCCAGATCAAAACGGGTGCTCCGGCGCGCATGGACCGTGTCGAGAAATACAACCAGCTGTTGCGCATCGAAGAGGAGCTGGGGCCCGACGCCGTGTATGCCGGCTGGCAGGGGTTTCCCGCTGGACTGCGTCGTCTCGGTTGATAACCGGTGCGGTACAGGTGAGCGTCAGATTCAGCGCGACCCGGATCGGAGCGATCGTGACCGATTCGGGTCGCGCTCGTTCCAGCTAGCGCGGTACTTCGATCGTTTCAATCCAGCCGCGTGAGACTCACCCCGGTCATTTCAGTCGGTTGCGGGATCCCCATCAGCTCGAGGATAGTCGGGGCGACATCGGCGAGTCGTCCGCCACGACGCAGCGGGACATGCCGGAAGCGGCTTCCCTCCGGGGCTACCAGAACGAAGGGCACGGGATTCTTCGTGTGGGCGGTCCAGACTTCGTTCGTGCCCGGTATGAGCATTTCGTCAGCGTTCCCGTGATCGGCCGTGACGACGAGATAGCCACCGACCGAGCGCACGGCTGCTTCGATCCGGCCGACACAGGTGTCGACGCATTCGACCGCCTTGACTGCTGCCTCGAACACGCCGGTATGGCCGACCATATCGGGATTGGCGTAGTTGACGAGAACGAACGCGTACGCTCCTGAACGGATAGCCTCGACCGCGGCGTCGGTCACTTCAGGAGCGCTCATTTCCGGTTTCAAGTCGTAGGTCGGCACCTTCGGTGAGGGGACGAGCAAGCGGTCCTCACCGGGAAACGGTTCCTCTCGTCCGCCATTGAAAAAATAGGTGACATGCGCGTATTTTTCCGTTTCCGCAGTATGGAACTGGCGGAGGCCAGCTTCGGACAGGACGCGTGCGAGCGGCATTTCGACGAGATCCGGGGTGAACGCAACCAGGACAGGAAAGTGCGGTTCGTACTCAGCCATCGTCACCATCAACAGGTCGCCCGGCCAGGAACAGCGTTCGAAGGCGGTGAAGTGCGGATCGGTGAGCGCCTGCGTCAGCTGCCGGGCTCGGTCGGCCCGGAAATTGAAGAAGATGACCGCGTCGCCGTCGCGAATCGTCGCCAGTGGTCGCTCGTTCTCGTCGACGATCACGGTCGGAACGATGAACTCGTCGGTCACGCCCTCGGCGTAACTCCGCTCGATCGCCTCGAGCGGCGAGCGGGCTGTTCGTCCCTGGCCACAGACGATCGCGTCATAGGCGCGTTTCGTTCGTTCCCACCGCTTGTCGCGGTCCATCGCGTAGTACCGTCCGCTGACGGAGGCGACGAAGCCCGTGTGGAGACGTTCCATCGTTGCGAGGAGTTCGCGCATGTGGTCGATACCACTATTCGGGGAGGTGTCGCGACCATCGGTGAATGCGTGCACGGCGACGCGTGAAACCTGAGTGCGCGCAGCGAGTTCCAGCAGCGCCACGAGATGCCGCTGGTGGCTGTGTACGCCGCCATCGCCGATGAGTCCCATAAGGTGCAACGTGCGACCGGGCTCGCGGGCTCGCTGGACAGCTTTCAAGAAGGCTTCATTACGGAAGAATGACCCGTCTTCGATCGCGAGATCGATGCGCGTGATGAGCTGATAGACGATGCGGCCGGCTCCGAGATTGAGATGACCGACTTCCGAGTTGCCCATCTGATCGTCGGGGAGTCCAACGTCGCGGCCCCAGCAGCGGAGCGTCGTCATCGGGTAGGTCGCCTGGAGGCGATCCATCACCGGTGTGTGGGCTGCGCGGATCGCGTTGCCAGGGTAGTCCGGACCGATCGCCCAGCCATCCAGGACGACGAGACAGACGAACGGTACGTGCTCCACTGATGCTCCCTCCCTCGCTGTTGGCCCGCGGCACGTGCTGCGCTGATGGTAGTCAGGGGCATCTGAGAAAAGCAAACCCGCATGCCACGCGAATGCGGCGGTACAATGCGCTGGAACACGGTGGCGTGACGGGAAAGGAGTCGAATCGACGATGGGCAGCGAACGGATCACGCACGGGATCGATCGAGCGCCGGCTCGCGCGATGTTGCGGGCGGTTGGCTTTCGCGACGAGGATTTCGAGAAGCCGATCGTCGCGATCGCGAACACTTGGACTGACGCGATGCCCTGCAACTACCATCTGCGCGAGCTGGCCCAGTACGTGCGCGAAGGGATTCGCGAAGCGGGCGGGGTACCGGTCGAGTTCAACACGATCGCGGTCAATGACGCCATCTCGATGGGCACCGAGGCGATGAAGGCCTCGCTCATCAGCCGGGAGGTGATCGCCGACTCCATCGAGCTGATGGCATACGGCTACCAGTTCGACGCCCTCGTCGCCATCGTCTCCTGCGACAAGACGATTCCAGGCGGGGCGATGGGGGTGATCCGAGCCGGTGTGCCAGCGATGGTGCTCTACGGAGGGTCGATCGCACCTGGGCACTGGCGCGATCGCGAGCTGACGATCGTCGAGGTCTTCGAGGCGGTCGGTGCGTACGCGGCCGGGAAGATCACGCTCGAAGAGCTCCGCGAGATCGAGCGGCGAGCGATTCCCGGCCCTGGCGCCTGTGGTGGACAGTACACCGCCAATACGATGGCCATGGCGCTCGAGGTGATGGGCCTTTCGCCGATGGGCTACAACGCGATACCGGCGGTCGCTCCTGAAAAGGCAGAAGCGACCCGCGAGGCGGCACGACGGTTCATGGATGTCGTCCGAGCGAACCGCACGCCGCGGGATTTCCTCACCAAGACGTCGTTGCGGAACGCGATCGCGGCGGTGGCTGCGACGGGTGGCTCGACGAACGCAGTGTTGCATCTCCTGGCGATCGCGCACGAGCTCGGCATCCCATTGAGCATCGACGAGTTCGACGAAATTAGCCGGCGGACACCGGTCATCGCCGATCTCAAGCCGTGGGGCAAGTACGTCGCCTGGAGTCTCTACAAGGCCGGTGGAACGAAGCTGGTCGTCAAGCGGTTGCTCGAAGCTGGTCTCGTCGACGGTGAAGCGCGCTTGCTGACAGGCGAGACATTGGCCGAGTCGGTTGCCGATGCGCAGGAAGCCCCGGGTCAGCCGGTAGTCTACCATCCGTCCAACCCGCTAAAACCGCATGGTGGACTCGTGATCCTGCGTGGTTCGCTGGCACCGGAGGGAGCAGTGCTCAAGATCGCTGGCACGGAGCAGATGTACTTCCGCGGTACGGCGCGTGTCTTCGATGCCGAAGAACACGCGATGCAGGCGGTCCTCGATCAACAGATCAAGCCGGGAGACGTCGTGGTGATCCGATATGAGGGACCGAAGGGTGGTCCCGGTATGCGCGAGATGCTGGGGATCACCGCCGCGATCGTCGGGGAAGGGCTAGGGCCGCACGTCGCGCTGGTGACCGACGGTCGCTTCTCCGGCGGTACGAAGGGGTTGATGATCGGTCACGTCGCGCCTGAGGCACCGGTCGGTGGACCGATCGCATTCGTGCAAGACGGTGACACGATCGTGATCGACGTCGAAAACCGGCGTATCGATCTCGAGGTCACGGAGGCTGAACTCGCGGAGCGCCGGTCGCGCTGGACGCCGCCACCGCCCCGATTCACGCACGGTGTGTTCGCTCGCTATGCCGCGCTGGTCAGTTCGGCGTCCGAAGGTGCGATCTTGCGCACGCCGAGATGGATGTGATCGGCGATCGAGGAACAAGTCCTCGCACGGAGGGCCGGACAGGTTCCGGCCCTCGGCTTTCAGATCGAGACCGGTGCGGGAAGCGAGACGACCTCCAGCACGCGGCGGACGAGTGCATCTCGCTCGTCCGCTGTATCTGCGCGCACCGTCACGTGCCCGAGCTTCCGCCGTGGCCGTGGTGCCTTCCCGTACAGGTGGACGTGCGCGTTCGGTATGGCGAGGAGCGATGCGATCGGTGGGACCGTGCCGAGTAGGTTGACCATCGCCGCATGGCCGCGTGGCGTGGTCGAGCCGAGGGGCCAATCCAGAAGAGCGCGGAGATGCTGCTCGAACTGGCTCGTTTCGGCTCCCTCGATCGTCCAGTGCCCACTGTTATGAACACGCGGTGCCATCTCGTTGGCGAGCAGTTGGTCGCCGACGACGAAGAACTCGACAGCGAGGACGCCGACGTACGCGAGCCGTTCCAGCAGAGCGCGCACGTACCGTTCTGCCAGATGCTGGAGCTGGCGGGATGCACGTGGTGCCGGAGCGCGGGAAATGGCGAGAATACCTTCCGTATGCTGGTTCTCGACGAGCGGGTAGAAAGCGAGTTCGCCGCTGCGAGAGCGTGCTGCGAGCAGCGAGACCTCGAAGTCGAACGGAATACGCTCCTCGAGCAGGCACGGCACGCCGCCCAGTTGCTCCCAAGCCAGCGGGAGGTCTTCCGCTCTCTCCACGCGTGCCTGACCGCGCCCGTCGTAGCCGAGACGCCGTGTCTTGAGGAGCGCTGGCAAGGGAACCTGCTCCAGGGCACGCGCGAAGTCATCCGGACTGGAAACCGGAGCATAACGTGGCACCGGGATGCCACAGGTCTCGAAGAGCTGTTTCTCGAAGAGGCGGTCCTGTGCGTGGATCAGTGCTTCCGGCGGCGGAAAAACCGGGACACGCTCTGACAGGAACTGCGCTGTGGCACCGGGAACGTTTTCGAATTCATACGTGACGAGATCGAGGTCCCGGACGAACCGATCCAACGCTGAGGAGTCATCGTACGGGGCGACGACGAGGTCAGCGAGCTGGCCTAAAGGTGCATCGGGCGCTGGATCGAGACCGCGGAACCGCAAGCCGAATGGGTAGCCGGCCAGCGCGAGCATGCGTCCAAGTTGTCCGCCGCCGAGAATACCGATCAGCACGGAACGCTCCTGTCCTGGACAGTGTCACTCGGTTTCTCGAGGGTCGGGGTGATCGAGGACAGAGCGTGTCTGCTGCTCGCGAAAAGCGCGGAGCGCCTCACGGATGGCCGGGTACTTGTTGCCGAGGATCGCGGCAGCCAGGAGCGCTGCATTGACCGCACCGGCTCGTCCGATCGCCAGCGCGCCGACCGGGACTCCGGCTGGCATCTGGACGATCGACAGGAGCGAGTCGAGACCATGGAGAGCCTGGGTTTGCACGGGCACGCCCAGGACAGGCAAGACCGTTTTCGCAGCCGTCATGCCTGGCAAATGTGCCGCGCCTCCGGCTCCCGCGATGATGACCTCGATACCACGCCGCTCGGCCTCGGACGCATATTCGAACATCAGGTCAGGGGTCCGGTGAGCGGAAACGACACGGACCTCGTAGGGGATCCCCAGGGTCTCGAGTGTCGCTGCGGCATGGCTCATCGTGTCCCAATCCGACCGTGACCCCATGATGATGCCGACGATCGGATGTGTTGGAACCTCGTTGCCGGTTCCCACCTGTCCCTCCGGTTCTCAGTCTTCGCCTTGGGCCTTCGTGAAACCAGGCTGTCCGTCCATCTCGTATAGGAGCTGAACATGACCCCAGCGATAACGCGTGCTGATGCGCTCGACGAGCGTCAGGACCGTCGGGATCGTGACCTCGCTTTCGGTGGCCAGGAAACGGCAGCGCCAATGATCGACGTAATCGATCCTGGTGTCCGCTTCTGGATACACTTGCAGGCCCCGGCTCGAAATCAAGTGCAGGCGAAGCGGCAGGTCGCCGATCAATCCCTCGAGCGTGGCACCGATCGCATCGGGCGGCTCGCTCGCCTCGACGATGACATCAATGCCGACCGTCCGGCGTTGTGCTGGCCGTACCGGGTCGAACTCCGGCCGCTGCTCAGGAATGCGGATGGGCCGATAGGGGCGCGAGGTCCATGTCGCGGATCGGCGGCCCAGATTCGCGATGATGGCATCGGTGAACGCGGTCGTGGAGACGGCACGCTCGTCACCGACGACGTCACGCGTGAGCGCCTTCCCTTCCTCCAGCGTCACGATCAGCGCTTGCTCGATCGTTTCGGCAGCCTCGAACTCGTCGAGGTACCGCAGCATCATCACGGCGGTGAGAATCATCGCGGTCGGATTGATCACGTTCTTCCCAGCGTACTTGGGAGCGGTACCGTGGACGGGCTCGAAGATCGCGACTTCGTGACCGTAGTTTCCGGAGGGAGCGAAGCCGAGCCCACCGACCAGACCAGAAGCGAGGTCGGAGATGATGTCCCCGTTGAGGTTCGTCGTGACGATCACGTCGAACTGCTCTGGTGCCTTGACGAGCTGGTGGGCGCAGTTATCGATGATGAGATGGTTCGACTCGATGTCGGGGTACTCGCGGGCGATATCCTCGAAGATGTGCTGGAACCAGCCTTCGGTCAACTTGAGGATGTTGGACTTGGTGGCGCAGGTGACCTTGCGGCGACCCTCGGCGCGGGCCAGTTCGAAGGCGAAGCGGATGATCTTCTCGCTTCCCTTGTACGAAATCAACTTGTGCGCGGTCGTGACGCCGGCTGTCTCGCGATATTCGATCGCCGCGTAGAGATCCTCGATATTCTCGCGCACGACGACGAGATCGATGTTCCGACCACGGTACGGGGTCGGAACGGACGGGAGTTCGCGGACTGGCCGGACGTTCGCGAAGGTTTCGAAAAGCTTTCGAAGCGTGACGTTGGCGCTCTTCTCGCCGTAGCCGATCGGCGTTTCGAGCGGGCCTTTGAGCACGACGCGCGTCCGCTTGATCGACTCGATCGTGTCGTCGGGGACGCCGCTGGCGATACCTTCGCGGAAGACACTCGCACCAGCTCGCCGGACTTCCCATTCGATCGGAGCGCCGACTGCCTCGATGAGACGACAGGCGCTTTCCACGATTTCCGGGCCGATGCCGTCACCCGGAATGAGCGTGACCAGTTTCTTCCCTTCCGGCGTTACTACATACTTCATGCTCGTGTCGCATCCTCTCCCGAACGCGGCGACGCGCTTCCACGCATGCCAAGCCCAGACGGCGACGATACCCGAGCTGACGCGGGGTTGTCAAGCGCGAGGTTATGGTTCGCAACAGGCGCATTTATGGGTGCCGAGCAGCGTTCGCTTCACCGAGCCGAATGGGCGTTGCTGGCATTCACCGTCGGCGTGAGACGTCCTGCAACCAGATCTTCCTGCACGAGCGACGTCACGACGTTCCCGAGCCGGACGGAGTAGGTCGTTCCGCGGTCTTCCGGATAGATTTGCGCAGTGTTCGCGACATAGACTCCCGGGAGTGGCGTGCGGTGCTCAGGAATCTGCTGGCTGTACCGGAGCGTGACGATCGGTTGTGCTGCGCGTTCACGGAAGACCCAGTAGTCCTCCACCCATTCGGCGGAGAAATTCGGGTTGACCTTGGGGAGCTGCTGCAAGGCTGCTTGCAGAACTTCCTCGTCCCGCAACGCCAGATATGGGTGCGATTGCTCAACGTATTTGCTGACGTAGATCAAGTGGTGCCCTTGGTAGTGGGTGGGCGGGATGAAGTTCGTGTGCTCGATGATACCGGTATAAGGCAAGTTCGGATCACCGATGTTGAGCCAATAGATGTCGCTGAGTGCGTGGCGCGTCTGGAGGAGCAGCGTGACCGCTGCCTGGTATACAGTACCGAGGAGCCTGGCCCGGTACGATTCGGGAAGCTGCGGAAAGAGCTTGGCGACCAACGGTGACGGGACGGTCGCGACGACGACATCGACCGGTGTCGTTCGGCCAGTGGAATCGCGAATGACCCACAGACCTTCCGAGCGCTCGATCGACTCCGTGCCGATCCCGGTATAGATCACGCCTCCCGATTCCCGGATGGCATCGGCCAAACGATCGATCAGCACATTGAAGCTGCCCATGATGTAGCCGAGCCGCTCGCGCTCGAAGAGGGAACGCCGGGAACTCGTCCGCAGGTAGATCTTGTTCCAAAACCAGGCCATCGCGACCTCGCTGGCGCGAGGGCCGAATTTGGCTCGCAACTGAGCGCCCCAAATGCGCTCGAATGCACGGTTCCCGACCCAACGGCGCAGCCACTGCTCGGCCGTCACCTCCTCGAAGCGGCGCCAGTCGTGAACATGTTGAAGGTAGAAGGTGACGAGACCGACGCGCAGCCGATCGTGCAAGGGGACGATACCGAGGCGGAGGACATCGAGCGCCGAGGACAGCGGGTAAATCCGGCCTCGTGCGTAGAAGCCGACCCGGCTCGGCAACCAGACGAGGTGGTGACCGATACCGAGTTCCTCGATGAGTGCGACGATCTCCCGGTCGCTCATGAAGAGATGATGGTAGAAGTACTCGATCGCGGTACCGAGAAGCGGAAATGCTGCGGCTTGTCCGCCGAGCTGATGCTGTCGTTCCCAGAGAATGACCTCGTGGCCGAGACGGCTCAGTCGGTAGGCAGCAGTGAGTCCGGCGATTCCACCACCGATGACGCCGATACGCAACCGGACGGACATCGACTGCTCCTCACGCCGGGGCGTGCTGGCCTCGCAAGCGGGCGAACAGGCGGTGCAGCTCCCGATTCTCCCAAACGACGACGATTTGGCTCGCGTTGAAGATCGACGAGTAGGTTCCGCTGATGATGCCGATGAGGAGGGCGAGAACGAACGTCCGGATGGTTTCCCCGCCGAAGAGGTAGAGCGCGAGCAGCGTGAAGACGACGGTGAGCGACGTATTGAGCGAGCGCACGAGCGTTTGGACGAGACTGTAGTTGACGATTTCCTCGAACGTCGGGGCAGCCCGACGAGCCAGGTTCTCCCGGATACGGTCGAAGACGACGATCGTATCGTGTACCGAGAAGCCGATCACAGTGAGCAAGGCCGTCACGAAGAGCGCGTCCACTTCCACGCCACGAAGCCATCCGAGAATGGAGAAGATCCCGACGACGACCGCGACATCGTGCAACATCGCGATGATGGCGGCGATGCCGTACAGAAATGGGTTGTTCGTGTTCCGGAATGCCCAGGCGATGTACCCCAGGATGCCGAGCGTGGTGAGCGCGACAGCCGCGATCGCACGGTTACGGATGGCTATGCCCAATGTGGGACCGACCGATTCCAGGCGTAGCTCGGTGAAGTCACCGAAGGTGTCGCGCAGGGCCTGGGCCAACTGATTCTTCTCGGGAGATCCCTCCTTCAACTCGCGCATGCGGATCAAGACGACGTTGTTGTCCGCCGTCTGGACGATCGCATCGTCGATGCCGTGCTGGGCGAGTACCTGTCGTACCTCTCCCGGTTGGACAGGACGGCTCATCCGGAGTTCCCAGAGGGAACCGCCAGTGAAGTCGATGCTCAGGCGCAATCCGTGGACAGCCAGCGAGATGAGACCAGGGACGATCACCAAGAACGAGAGAAGGAACCAGTAGTAGCGCTTGCCGACAAGATCGAGCATCTCTCTGACCCCTTCAGTCACCTGTTGCTTGTGCAGTTGCTACTTGAGACGGCGCGATACCGTACCACCGGACGTCGCGGAAGAACGGACGGGTCAGAAGCAAACGTAGGAAGGTACGCGTGACGACGATGGCAGTGAACATACTCACAGCGACACCAATGAACAGCGTCAGGGCGAAACCTTGAATGATCGTGGCGCCGACGTAGCGGCCGAACCAGAACAGAATCATGCAGGAAATCATCGTCGAGATGTTCGAGTCGCGGATCGATGGCCAGGCGTGGTTGAACCCTTCCTCGATGGCGCGCGCGATTGGCCGGCCGAGCCGCAATTCTTCGCGGATACGCGCGAAGATGAGGACATTGGCGTCCACGGCCATACCGATCGAGAGAATAAAGCCGGCGATGCCCGGGAGCGTGAGTACGACCGGAATCAGCTTGAAGAGTGCGAAGACGTACGCCGTGTACAGCAAGAGCGCGATCACGGAGATCACACCAGGCAACCGATAGTACAGGATCATGAACAAGGCAACGAGCCCCAGGCCCACCAATCCAGCGATGATGCTCTTCTGGATCGAGTCCTGACCCAGCGTGGGGCCGACGGTTCGGCTCTGGACGACCTCCAGCGGAACGGCGAGCGCGCCGGACTTGAGCTGGAGCGCGAGATCACGCACTTCCTGTGCGCTCAGTCCCTGGATGATGCCGCGATCGCGGATCGCATCCCGGATCGTCGCCGTGTTGATCACTTGCTTGTCGACGACGATCGACATCGGCTGGCCGATGTGCGTACTCGTGTACTGGTAGAAGCGGTCAGCAGCTTCTGGCTTGAGTTCGAAGCCGACGACGAGATTGCCGAACTGATCCGTTGTCGGATAGGCGTCCTTCAGGTCCGCGCCGGTGATGATCGTCTCATACACCGGACCGCTCGGGGTCGCTGTCGCTTCGGGGGTCGGCGTCGCTCCAGGAGTTGTGGTGGCTTGCGGTGTAGCGCCCGCTGCTGCGCTACTCGCAGCAGTAGCCGAAGCGGTTGGTGTCGCCGTACCGGCAGTGGGCGTGGGTGTCGCGTTCGCTTCGGGCGCTGGCCCAGCGGTCGTGTTGACGATCGTTCCCACGGGGAGGAACTGGCCCTGCGTATCGATGATTTCCAGCAGAGCGGTGCGTTGCAGGACACGGACGGCCCGTTCCGGATCCTGGAAACCTGGCAGTTCGACGAGAATCTGGTCGTTCCCGCGGGTCTGGATAACCGGCTCGCTGACGCCGAGACCGTTCACGCGACGCTCGATCGTATCGCGGGTTCCTTCCAGCACCTCTTGCGTCACGACAGTACCAGCTGGTGGCCGCGCCTGGAGCACGAGCTGGATACCGCCTTGGAGATCGAGTCCTTGCCGAACGGTGATATTGCGCTTCCAGCCGAACGGGTCGAGCCTCTGCCCGGGTAGGTCGACCCAGATTGCGGCGAGACTCAAGAGGACGATAACGATCAGCGTCTGCCACGGTCGAATGCGCACTGTTCCTTCTACCTCGCTTCCACCGTCGCCGTTCCGTGCGACACCCCGGGATTATACTCCCCGAACTTCGGTGGCTCGCTGTCGGCCGACCGGTGTCGTAACGGTTCGATACAGTCCGTGCCGCTCGATATACTGTTCCACCGCGCGTGGCACCTGGTAACGGATCGTACGCCCTTCGGCCACGCGGCGACGAATGTCGCTGGCGGCGATTTGGATCAGTGGGACGTGAACGAGGAGGACACGGTCACGGGCTGCTGGCACCGCCGCGAAGACCGTCGCGAGGTCGACCTCGACGTTGGGTCGGAGGGCAACGCCCAGCAACGCCTGCTCCGCGATCCGGTTCGGCTCCCGCCAGGTCGGGAGATCACGCAAGGAATCTTCTCCCATGAGGAAAACGAGCTCATCACCTGGGTACTCCCGGCGGAGGATGGCTAGACTGTCTACCGTATAGCATGGTCCGGGACGTTCGACATCGACGAACGAGATGCCGAAATGCGGGTTTCCTTGCAGGGCGAGTTGCAGCATGGTTAACCGGTGAAAAGCCGGTGTGATGGGACGGTCGAGTTTGTGCGGCGGTTGACCAGCGGGAAGGAAAAGAACCCGGTCGAGGCCGAGTTCTTCCATCATGACCTCAGCAACGATGAGATGTCCGTGATGAACCGGGTCGAACGTCCCACCGAAAATCCCGATACGTGCCACCGTGTCGCTCCCCTGTCGGATCTCACTCCTCTGTCGGCAATCGTACACTCTGCGCGGAAGGGACGAGAGCGTGGACGAGTCCTTCTTCCGGGACGAGACGCTCGAACGGTGGGAACCACCACGGCGCAAGCTCGGGCAGGTCCAGCCGCTGTCCCCACGTCCAGCCGGACTACGGCTGGATGTAGGATGGCTGATCGCGATCCGAACAAGTGTCGCTGCGTTGCTCTTGTCGTCGGTCTTGTGGCCAGACCGTCCTTTGCTCTTGCTGTCAGTCAGCTTCCTCGCTGCTGCGTGCGTGCTGTCCTCGGCCGCGGTCTTTCGCTTGCCGTACCGCTTGCGGGCAGCGAGTCGTATCGAAGCGATAACCGTGGGTGTCATTGCCCCGGTGGCCGTCATCCAAGCGTACGTCGCGCATCCGGGGGCCATCCTGACCAGAGGAGGGATGTCTCTCGTACTGGAGACCACGGTTGCCCTGCTCTTCGCTCAAGTCGGGCAGGCGATCGCGATCGAGCGCCGTCGCGAAGTGTGGAGTGCAACAGCACGTACCCTCGTCCTCTGGCCGGGGTGCATTCTCCCAGCTGCGGTGCTCGCTTCGGCTCGCGCGGCGACATCGCCAGCACTGGCATTTTCTCTCGGTGGCTGTTTTCTCGCCGCTTCCCTGGTGACGTTGGCGGCGCGTGTCGCGCCAGTTCGCGCTGCCTCATGGGTGGTTTTCGCTGGGACGATCGGGTACTTCGTGCTGATCCTCTCCAGTGGTGCTTTGGACATCCTCGCCGACCGGCCGCCGGTGGCACTGCTCGCCTGGATCATCCAGATGGTGGCTGGACTGAGCTTCCTTCTTTCACCGGTGCGAGAGCGCATCCTACGCGCTCTCCAGACCGTTTCCGAGGCTCGACTTGGCTTCGGCACCGTCCGTCGAGAGCGTCTCGCTGAGAAGGCCGACCGCGATCGAGGCGATTTCGTCCCCCTCTTGTAACCGCATCAGGCTTACACCCTGTGTCGACCGCCCCTGCTTGGGGATTTGTCGGACCGGTATCAGGATGAGGCGACCGCGGCGACTGACGAGGACGGCAGTGTCCTCCTCGCGAGCGACGGTTGCGGCGGCGACATGGCCCGTGCGAGGAGTCACCTTCATAGCGATGACACCGCTTCCGCCGCGTCCCTGTGTCCGGAACTCGTCGAGAGCGGTGCGTTTCCCGTAGCCAGCTCGCGAAACGAGGAGTAGGTCAGCACCGGGGCGGACGACTTCGGCTGCGACGACGGAGTCCCCTTCCTCAAGCCGGATACCGATCACCCCCCCGGCCTGGCGTCCCATCGGCCGCACCTCGCTTTCGGCGAAGCGGATCGCTTGCCCCTGTGCGGTAACCAGAATGATGTCGTCCGAGCCGCTCGTCGGGCGGACCCACGCCAGCTCATCGCCCGCGTCGAGCGACATCGCGATGAGTCCGCTCGAGCGGACGTTGGAGAACTCCTCGAGACGGACGCGCTTCACCCGACCCTGGCGCGTGCAGAAGAAGAGAAACGTCGCGTTGTCGAAATCGTGCACAGGCAGGAGCGTCGTCACTTCCTCACCGGGCTGCAGGTTGAGGAAATTGACGATCGGCATGCCGCGCGCATTCCGTCCGGCATCAGGCACTTCGTACACAGGAAGTTGAAAGACCCGGCCTCGGTTGGTGAAAAACAGGAGCGAGTCGTGCGTGCTCGCCAGCACGATATGCTGGACGTAGTCCTCGTCTTTCACTGCCATGCCGTTGACACCACGACCCCCCCGATGTTGGATGCGATAGTGGCCATTGGTGCTTCGCTTCACGTAACCACGCGCCGTCAGCGTCACGAGGACGTCGACTTTGGGCACCAGGTCTTCATCGCTGAGTTCGCCGCTCACTTCCTGGATCTGGGTACGTCGGCTATCAGCGTACCGTTCCTTCAGCTCCAGGAGTTCTTGACGGATCACCGCCAGGATCTTCACAGGATCGGCCAGCAGTGCACGCAGCTCTGCGATACGCTCGAGAAGCTCGCGGTACTCGTCTTCGATCTTCTGTCGTTCGAGCGCAGCGAGCCGGCGCAGCTGCATGTCGAGGATCGCGGTTGCTTGTACCTCTGTCAGACCGAAACGGCTCATCAATTGCTGGCGCGCGTCATCTGCCGAGCGCGCGTTGCGAATGGTCGAGATGACCGCATCCAGATGGTCGAGTGCGATCTTGAGCCCTTCGAGCACATGGGCACGACGCTCGGCTTGCCGCAGCTCGTATTCCGTACGTCGCCGGACAACAATCTGCCGATGCTCCAGGTAGAGCTGGAGCATCCGCTTCAGAGTCAGGACACGTGGTTGCGTCCCATCGACGAGCGCCAGCATGTTGACGCCGAAGGTCGTCTGGAGCTGCGTGTGCTTGAAGAGATTGTTGAGGACAGCGCGCGGTTGCGCATCGCGCTTGAGTTCGATGACGACGCGCATCCCGTCGCGGTCAGACTCGTCGCGCAGGTCGTGGATTCCTTCGAGGCGGCCGTTCTTGACGAGATCCGCAATCTTCTCGATCAGTGCTGCCTTGTTGACTTGGTACGGCAACTCGGTGACGATAATGCTCATCCGGCCACGCGCGGTCTCCTCGATATGCGCCCGCGCCCGGACGACGATGCGTCCCCGGCCAGTCGCGTAGGCGGCCAGAATACCTTCGCGGCCGAGGATGATGCCACCGGTCGGAAAATCCGGACCCGGCAGGTGCTCGACCAGCTCTTCGACAGTCGCTTCGGGATGGTCGATCAGATACACGAGCGCGTCAACGACCTCGCCCAAGTTGTGTGGCGGGATATTCGTCGCCATCCCGACGGCGATTCCGCTCGCACCGTTGACGAGCAGGTTCGGGAGCCGGGCTGGCAGGACCGAAGGCTCGCGTGTACTGTCGTCGTAATTCGGTACGAAGTCAACGGTTTGCTTGTCGATATCGGCCAGGAGCTCTTCGGCGATCGGAGCGAGGCGTGCTTCGGTATAGCGCATCGCGGCTGCACTGTCACCGTCGACGGAACCGAAATTCCCCTGGCCGTCGATCAGCGGGTAGCGCATCGTGAAGGGCTGCACCATGCGCACGAGCGCATCGTAGACTGCGCTGTCGCCGTGCGGATGGTACGACTTCAGGACTTCCCCGACGATACCGGCGCTTTTGCGATACTTCGCGTTCGGCCGCAAGCCCATCTCGTGCATACCGTAGAGAATTCGTCGCTGCACGGGCTTGAGACCGTCACGAACATCAGGAAGCGCTCGTTGCACGATGACGCTCATCGCGTAATCGAGATACGAGCGCTTCATTTCTTCTTCGATGCTGATGACCCGTACTCGGCCGATCCGATTGTCGCTCATCGTCGCGTCGTCCATTCACTCCAATGCCGCTCAATCGTACCAAATCGCTGGGCCTACTCGATAGTCGGACTCCTGCGGTAACCGGATGGAGACACGAAACGGGTCTTCGGACGAGGCTCAGCTCTCGGGAGTATTGCGTCGGTATTGCGTGGCGTTGTCCTGTTCGCCGGGCGCGTGCTCGACGAGGGGAACACTGCCGAGTGCCTCGGCGAGCGGCGTTCTCGCCTGAGGTGCTGCCCAAATCGGCTGCAGAACGGTCCATTGACCTGGATCGGTCCGTATCATCCGCTCCAAGCAACGAGCGGCCGTTTCCAGGTTGGCGACGATGTCATGCTCGTGATCACCCGTGCGAATGAGCTCGAGTGGTGGATCGACAACGACGAGCGAGCGACGCGTCGACAAACGAATCGTGAATGCCGGAAGGAGCGTCGCTCCGGTCCGGAGCGCGAGCGCGACTGGCCCGATCGGTAAGGGAGCAGGAGCATCGAAGAAACGTACCCACCGGCTGTGGCCGGTCACATCACGATCACCGGCTACCAGCAGAATGCCGTTGCGCCTGAGAAGCCGGAGAATCGCAGGTACGGCCTCAGGGCCGGACGGGAGGACCCGTACACCGGTGGCACTCCGCAAGCGACAGAGGTAGGCGAACAACCGGGCTGGTCGCACTCGCTCGACGACGATGGCAGCTTCGAAACCGAGCGCGGCCGGATATTGCGCGACGACGTTGAAGTTCCCGAGATGTGCGGAAATGACGATGACTCCTCGACCCCGCGAGAGAGCAGTTTCGACATGTTCCCATCCCCGTACCTCGACGAGGTCGCGAAGCCGGTCACGATCGACGGAGCGAAGGCGCACCAAGTCGTAGTAGTTCATGACTGCGGTAATGAAGACCCGCGCTGCCTGGCGATAGCGCCAAACGGCCGAGCAGCGCGGACACACGTGGTGAAGATTCTCGAGGACGTTTCGTCGTGCTCGCCGATGAACGAGAAAAACGGTGATACCGATCAATCGACAGAGCCAGTAGCCGAGACGCACCGGAACGACGAGCGTCAACAAGGCTCCGATACGGAGGGCCCACAGGAGGCTCATTGTGCCTCCTCGCGGAGTTCGGGGTAGGCCATCTCAGCGGGACGATCCCACCAGGCGCGCTGTGCCCACCACTGATCCGTGTAGTCACGGAGCACTCGTTCGATCGTCAAAGCGAGGTGCGACACGAGGTGCTCTCCTGTCACCCAAACCGCATCGAGGAGTAACGAGTTCCAACCAGGTCGGGAGACGAGAATAGCGAACCACAGGATCGGAGCGTCGAGTTGTGGTACTGCTAAGCGCACCGATCGACCGAACAGTTCGAGGACGATGGACTGTGGGGATGGTCGATCGAGCCAGATGATGTCGGGA